>JACDHR010000022.1 GCA_013820915.1 Gemmatimonadota bacterium | reverse complement strand
CAAGAACACCATAAGTCGTTGGCAAACTGGAGATTGCAGCATCATCTACTTACGTTAACCGGACAGTACTGATCAGCTATACGAAATCCGACCGGGTGGTACATCGTCATCACCAACCCGCCCTTCGGCGGCAAGGAAGAGGACGGCATCGAGAGCAACTTTCCGCCGCATTTCCGCACCCGGGAAACCGCCGACCTGTTCCTGGCACTGATCGTGCGCCTGTTGAAAAAAGCCGGCCGTGCTGCCGTGGCGCTGCCCGACGGCACGCTGTTCCCCGAAGGCGTGAAGACGCGGCTGAAGAAACATTTGGTGGAGGAGTGCAACCTCCACACCATCGTCCGCCTGCCCAATTCCGTCTTCAAGCCCTATGCCTCCATCGGCACCAATCTGCTGTTCTTCGAAAAGGGCGCTCCGATGAAGGACATCGGGTGCTACGAGCACCGCGTGCCGGCGGGCCAGAAGGCCTATTCCATGACGAAGCCGATCCGGCTGGAGCATTCTCAGGACCGCATCGACGGGTGGGGCGGCGGGGCGCGCGGCAGGCCCGCAGGCGTGGCGCGTGACCGCCGAGGCGCTGGCCCGATGAACCAGCGTGGGACAGACACACGGCGAACGACGGCGGGAGAAGGCCATGCATGCTGACATTGACCAAAAGCGCGATGCTCTTGCCGTGCTCTGCCGCCGGTACGACGTGGCGCGGCTGGAGATTTTCGGCTCGGCGGCACGCGCCGCGGACTTCGATGCCCTGCACAGCGACGCCGATTTCCTCGTCACCTTCACGCCCGCCACCAGAAACGATCTTGCGGCCTTCGCCGACTTCAAGGAAGCGTTGGAGGGGCTTCTCGGACGGCGCGTCGATCTCGTCGAACGCGAGGCGATCGAGGCAAGCCGCAATTTCATCCGCCGCCGGGCCATCCTGAAAGAGGCCGAGATGGTCTATGGCTGAGTTGCCCGAACGCGACGCCGCGCTCCTTCTCGATATGCTGCTCGCGGCACGCGATGCGCGGAGCTTTGTCGAAAATCTGGACGAGGCCGGGTTTCTGGCCAGCCGGCTGCATCAGAACGCGGCATTCCGCTCGGTGGAGGTGATCGGCGAGGCGGCGGGAAAGGTGTCGGCCGCCACGTCGGCCGCCCATCCGGAAATTCCCTGGCGCGAGATCACCGGCATGCGCCACCGTCTCATCCACGGCTATGGCGAGGTGCGTCTCGATCTGGGCTGGATGGTCCTGCGCGAGCGCCTGGGGCCGCTCATCGCGGTGCTGGAGGCGCATCGTTCCCGGAGAGAGCGAGGCCGGTCCATGATGAACGCCGAACGCCTGCTGAACTATTACGAGATAATCGCCGACGCGCCCGACGCGATTGCCCCCTGCGCCGCTTCATTCCCGACCTGCCCGTGCGCGGCAAACTCGTGCCGCAGAACGCAGGCGACGAACCGGCGTCGGAGTTGCTGAAGCGAATTGCAAAGGAGAAGGCGCGGCTGGTCCGCGGGCATCACGTAGGAACACGGCGCTCCGGTGCGGCCGCAGTTCAGCGAGTTGTTGGCTTGGGTCCAGTACTGCCGCAGGATAGGCTCACGGTTCTGCGTCGTGAGGCCGAGCACCGTCAGCACGCCGCCAGTCCTGATACCCTGACCGAGGTCCCCGAAGGGGCCAGCGTCGCCGACATGGTGAAGCTCAGGGGCGACAAGGAGATTGGCGAAGGGGTAAACAAGATCATCCGCAGGGTCGGCCTGTATTCAGACGGCCTGTTCTTCGCCCTACCCGACGATGACGCGCTGTACTTCAAGGTAGACGACGCAATCTGCGCCGATTACGCGGCAGCGGGGATGGGGCCGTTCCAAAATTCCTCAGCACGACCTGCTTCTGATCATGGATATTGATGCGACCTGACCCTCTCGCCCTGATCCGGGAAGCGCTGGACGAATCGGCGCGCGTAAAACATGCGCTGCGCGAGCAGGCCGAGGACATCCTCTTCGTGGCCGAGCGCGTGGCGGCCTCGTTCCGCGCCGGAAACCGGCTGTACGCGTGCGGCAACGGCGGCTCCGCGTGCGACGCGATGCACCTGGTAGAGGAGCTGGTCGCCCGCTTCAAGCTCGACCGGCCCGGTCTGCCCGCGCACCATCTATTGGATGCACCCACGCTCACCTGCTGGAGCAACGACTACGGCTTCCCGACGGCGTTCCAGCGGCAGGTGGAGACGCTTGTGAGGCCCGGCGACGTGCTGATCGCCATCAGCACCAGCGGCGACTCGCCCAACATTCTTCTCGCCGCCGAGGCCGCACACGCGTGCGACGCGCTCGTGGTGGGGCTCACCGGGCACGATGGGGGTCGGCTCCGCGAGCTTTGCGACGAATGCCTCATCGTCCCCTCCCGAGCCACCGAACGGATCCAGGAGGGGCACATCACGATCATCCACCTGCTGTGCGAGCTGGTGGAGAGGATACTGTTTGGCGATCTGCAGCCCGTCGCTTGAGTGGCCCGCACCCGGCTTCACACCCTCTCACCTTTTTCCGACACTATGTTTCCGACACTATGTTGAAGTGGAACCCGACGAGGATGTTGACCCCGACGCTTCTCGCTCTTCTCGCCGTCGCTACCGCCTGCGAGCGCGGGTCGCGCGTGGAACCCGCGGAGGTGACCGCTGCCCGACAAGAAGCAGCCCGGACCGCGTGCATCAGTGCGGCGATCGCGAGGCGCGCGCAGGAGAACCTCGATGCGTTCGATGTGCTGGACCCCGCGGGGGGTGAAGACGCTATCGGTCCGATGCGAGCGGCGGCCGCGTTCGCGCGCGCCTTCGCGCAGCACGCCCAACTCCGCGCTACCGCCTTCGCCTACACCGACTCCGCGGCCAACCACGCACGCTCCGGTGCGGACTCGGTCCGACACATGGAGACCGCCGTGAGCTTCGCTCCCCGGTCGCCCGAACGCGAGACGGTGGAGGGGAACGTCGCCGCGGCCTATGCGCGAGATCACGCGGCGTTGCGCGCGGACGAAGACCACCGCTGCAACTGGGACATCTGACCGGAGCCCCGACGCGCACCGGCCGTGACCTTGCATCGTTCCGCGCCGGAGTTCGGCATCGAGCGGCGGACGTACAGATAACCCGTACTGAAAAGATCGCATGCCTACACTTCACCTGCTGGGCACCGGCGCAGCACTCGCCGGTGCCAGCCGCACGACCACGATGCTGGCGTTCGAGAGTGAAAGTTCGGTCATTGTCGTGGACTGCGGCGGCGACGCGGTGCAGCGCCTCCTCATGGCGAAGGTGCCGCTGGAGCGGATCGAGGCGCTGATCCTTACCCACGAGCACCCGGACCACGTAAGCGGATTCCCTCTGTTCATGGAAAAAATCTGGCTGGCGCAGCGCCGCCGCCCGCTCCCGGTGTACGGTTTGAAAGAGGCGCTCTCGCAGGCGCGGCGCACCTTCGAGACGTTCAACACCAGCGGATGGAAGGGGATGCCGGAGATCCAGTGGCGCGAGGTGGAGCGCCGCGGAGGCGCCGAAGTGCTGGAGGACGAGCAGTGGCGGATCACCGCCTCGCCCGGCGAGCACAGCGTGCCGGTGATCGGGATCCAGGTCGAAGACATCGGCAGCGGGAAGGCGGTCGCGTACTCGGCGGATACGGAGCGCTCCGACGCCATCACGAGGCTCGCGCGAGGCGCGGACATCCTGGTGCACGAGGCGTCCGGAGATTTCTCCGGCCATACCGGCATCGAGGACGCCGCCCGGGTCGCCGCGGACGCCGGAGCGCGGCGGCTGGTGCTGGTGCACCTGCCTCCCGAGCCTTCGGAACGGGAGCTGGAGGCGGCGCGTAGCCACATCCCGGCAGCCGAGTTCGGCACGGACGGCGGCCGATACGATTTCTGAGCCCGGACCGTATTCCTTCAGGCTAGGGCCCACGATGGCGTTCGACAAGGAGGGCTGAATGCGGCGAATTCCGTTCCACCGATTTCTCTCGCCGGCCGTCCTGGCCGCGGGTCTGCTGAGCCTCGCGCCCGGCGCCCCCGCTGCAGCCGCTGCACAGGAGCCGGATTCCGCGCGGATCCTCGCCGCGGCGCGCTCCGCGCAGCACCGCTTCGAGCGCATCCGCAGAAACCACATCCCGTGGACGTGGGACCGTGGCGGCGGGCCATGCGACGAGCGGGTCGGCCGTTTCTGCATCTGGCACACCGACAAGGACTTCACCTGGACGCCTCCTCCGGAGCCCGAGCCCATCGTCGAAGCGCGAAGCGCGCTGATCGAGCGGCTGGATTCAGCCGCCGCGGTGCTCCCCGGAGATCGCTGGATCGCGGGCCAGCGGGTGCGATACCTGAGCGAGGCCGGCCGCCACCCGGACGCGGAGACCGCCGCATCGGAGTGCCGCACCGCTCAGCCGGGGTGGTGCCGTGCGCTACTCGGCTTCGCACTGCACGCCGCCGGCCACTATGCGCGGGCGGACGCCGCGTTTGCGGACGCGCTCGCCTCCATGCCGCTCGGGGAGCGCACCCGCTGGACGGATCTCAGCGCACTGCTGGAGCCCGACCGGGTGCGCGGGTACCGCCGCCTCTCGCCCGTGGACCGGGAACAGTTCGAGGCGCGCTTCTGGTGGCTCGCCGATCCGCTCCACATGCTTCCCGGCAATGACCGCCGCACGGAGCACTTCGCTCGCCACGTGCTGGACCGGCTGCAGGAGCGTGCCCTCTCGGTGGAGGCGATCTCCTGGGGCGCCGACCTGCGGGAGCTGCTCCTGCGCTACGGATGGCCCGTCGGCTGGGAGCGCACCCGTGCGCGGATGCCTGGGCTGGACCGGGGCTCGATCATCTCCCGCTTCGCGCCGAACAGCCGGTCCTTCGATCCGCCCACGCGCTCCGTCGAGGCTCCGTGGGAGATCACGGACGGCACCTGGGATCTGGATGAGAAGAGAGCGAGAACGGAGTACGCGACGCCTTACGCCACTGCGTTCGAGGAGGTGGAGCATCAGATGAGCGTCTTCCACCGTGGCGACTCGGCGATCGTCGTCACGGCTCTCCGCCTCGCGCCGGACTCCACGGGGACCCACCCGGAATTCGAAGCCGCTCTGGCCCTCGCGCGTAACGAAGCTGCCGCCCCGGTGGTCGCACGGGTGCCGGCGCACGATGGGGCCGCGGTCCTCACGCTCACGGTCGCGGCCACGCATGGGCTCCTCAGCCTCGAGGCGTTCGCCGCGGAGGCGAAGCGTGCGGCGCGTGCCCGCTACGGGGTGACACTCGCCCCCCTGCCTCCGCACGGCATTGCCGTCTCGGACCTTCTCCTGATCTCGGGTGAGGAACCGCTCCCCGACGTGCTCGCCGATGCGATCCCGCGGGCGCTGGGCTCCGCGCGCATCCCGCCGGGCGAGAGGATCGGCGTGTTCTGGGAGGTCTACGGGATCACGGAGGGGGAGGAAGAGATCGGGGTGAGCGTCAACCTGCTGGACGAGAACGCGGGGTGGCTGCGGAGGGTGGCGACACGCGTCGGGGTGCTCTCCGCACCCTCGCCGCGCGCAACCGTGCGGTGGCAGGAGGCGCCCGACGCACCCGACGGGGTGCACGCGCGCTCACTGGCCGTGGAGCTTCCAGAGCTGGCCCCGGGCCGCTACACGCTGCGCCTGACCATCTCGCCCGCGGGCCGGGAGCCGCTGCACGCGGGGAAGACGATCGAAGTGACGCCCGACTGATTCGGGGCTCACTCCAGGCGCTCGTAGCCCGGCAATGTCAAGAACTCAGCGAACTCCTCGCTCAGCACGAGCCCGTCCAGCAGCTCGGCCGCCTCCTGGAACCGGGCCGCGGCGCCTCCGCGCTCCGACTGCAGTCCCTCCAGCTCCTCCCGCCGGATCCTCCGGTAGAGATCCTCCGTTACCGCCGAGCCATCCTCCAGCTTCGCGCCGTGGCGAATCCACTGCCAGAGCTGGGCACGAGAGATCTCCGCGGTCGCGGCATCCTCCATCAGGTTGAAGATCGCCACCGCACCCACGCCGCCCAGCCACGCCTCGATGTACTGAAGCGCTACGCTGATGTTGTTGCGCACTCCCTCCTCCGTGGTGGTCCCGCCGGGAACTCCGATCTCGAGCAGGTCTTCTGCCCCGACGCTCACATCCTCACGCAGCCGGTCCTTCTGGTGGGGCCGATCGCCGAGCACCCGATCGAATATCTCACCTGCGACCGGAACCAGATCGGGGTGCGCGACCCAGGTGCCGTCGAACCCGTCGTTCGATTCCCGCTCCTTGTCCTCCCGCACCTTCCGCAGCGCCACCTCGTTGACCTCGGCATCCCTGCGGCTCGGGATGAAGGCCGCCATCCCGCCGATGGCGTGCGCGCCACGAGTGTGGCAGCTCCTCACCAGCAGCTCGGCATACGCTCGCATGAACGGCACGCGCATCGTGACCTGCCCGCGGTCCGGGAGCATGAAATCGTCACGATGACGGAACTTCTTGATCGCACTGAAGATGTAGTCCCAGCGCCCCGCGTTGAGCCCCGCCGAGTGGTCGCGCAGCTCGTGGAGGATCTCCTCCATCTCGAACGCGGCCAGGATCGTCTCGATCAGTACCGTTGCGCGGATCGTACCACGGGGCACCCCCAGCTCGTCCTGCGCCCAGTTGAAGACATCGTTCCAGAGGCGCGCCTCCAGATGGCCCTCCAGTTTGGGGAGGTAGAAGTACGGGCCGGTGCCGCGGTCCACCGCCTCCCGGGCGTTGTGGAAGAAGTAGAGGCCGAAGTCGAAGAGGCTGGCGGAGATCGGCTGGCCGTCCACGCTCAGGTGCTTCTCCGGAAGGTGCCACCCGCGCGGGCGGACCAGGAGCGTGGCGATCTCGTCGTTTAGACGGTACTGCTTGCCGTCCGGGTTGCTGAACTTCAGCGTGCGCCGCACCGCGTCGTAGAGGTTGGCCTGCCCGTCCACCACGTTCTCCCAGGTGGGAGAGAGAGAGTCCTCCAGATCCGCCATGAAGACCTTCGCTCCGGAGTTCAGGGCGTTGATCATCATCTTGCGGTCCACGGGGCCGGTGATCTCGACCCGGCGATCCTGCAGGTCCGCGGGCGTGGATGCCACCTGCCAGTCCCCGCGGCGCACCTCCTCGGTCTCGGAGAGGAAGCCCGGCAACTCGCCATTCTCGAACGCGGCTTGGCGCTCCGTACGCCGCCGGAGCAGGTCCCGCCGCCGCGGGTCGAACTCACGGTGCAGCCCCGCGATGAAGGCGAGGGCGTCGGGCGTCAGGATCCGCCCCGACTCCGCCGTCGCGCCGCCTGATACTTCGATCCCTTCGATCGTGGATTGCGCCATGCGTATTCTCCTGGAGAGGAAGGAAGAGGGAATAGGAAAAGCTCCGCGGGTGCCGGAGTTGGGCGCCCGGCCTCCCACGCGCGTGCTAGCGGCTGGAAGATGCTTCTTCGGCGGGCACTGCAGATCCCGGACCGGTGATACGGGAAGATCACTCTTTCACGGGGAACGTGGGAGGAAACTACAATGACGTCTACAGCGTTCGCTCGATCGCGAAGCTCCGAGCATCATGGGCGGTTCTTCCGCAACCGCGCGATCTCTAGTATCATAGATGCTGTGGCGCCCGGCGACCGAGTATGCGGCGTCCGGCTCAAGTCCGCGCCCGGCACGTTCCCCCCGGTTTGGAAAAACCCGTTTCTCTCTCCAGGAGTCCGTACAATGAGGCTGACTTTCACTCGCGCCGCCCTGACGATCCTGCTGGCCTTTTTCGGCACTGCCTGCGCTTCTCCAAGCGGCGGTGCGAGCACGGGAGCGCAGTCGCAGGCGAATGTACTCACCACCGCTCAGATTCAGGAGTCGACGGCATCGAACGCGTACGATGCGGTTCGCGCACTTCGGCCAAGATGGCTACAGAAGCGCGGAAGCCAGAGCATCCTTCTGCAGGAAGACATCGTAGTTTACTACGACAACGTACGGCTGGGCGCCCCGGAGTCACTCCGCTCCATCCCCGCGACAGGGATCCTGCGGATGCAGTTCATTGACGCAACCAGTGCCACGCAGCGCTGGGGCACCGGACACAGCCACGGCGCCATCCTGGTAACGACCCGCTCCTGATCGACCCGGAGCACAATGCGGCCCTTGCGGGTTCTGCGCACGGGCACACAGATTGGGCGCGATCATGAACCCTGAACGCGTGCTCGTCTTCGCTGATTTCACCTGTCCGTTCTCCTACATCACCGAGACGGGTCTGCGGCGAGTCGTGTCCGCCAGCGGGCGAGACATCGAGTATCGCGCCTACGAGATCTGCCCTACCCCGGCGCCACTGCCCGCCCCGGAGGAGACCGCCGGCGGCTGGGAAGATGCGCTCCGTCCGCTGGCCGAGGAGGTCGGAGTACGGCTCCGGCACCCGAGCTTTCTGCCGAGGACCCGCAAAGCGCACGAGGCTGCCCGCTTCGCGCGTGAACGCGGGCTGGAGCACGTGCTGCGCGAGGGGATCTTTGCCGCGTTATGGCAGGAGGGGCTGGATATTGGCCGGATCGACGTGCTCACCCGCGTCGCGGCGGGAGTGGGGATCGATCCGGCCGAGTTGAAGGTGGAGCTGGACATCGACCGCTTCGCCGACGAGGTGATTGGCGATCGATCGCTGGCCGAGCGCCTCGGCGTACAGCACACTCCCACGTTGGTCGTCGGCTCTGGTGACGACCAGCGCGTGTGGGTTGGCGCACAGGGATACGCGGACCTCCGCGCACTGCTGTCGAACGGCGACTAACGAACACTCCGCGGCGAACAGGTAGCCGCGGGCTCTCGAACCATTTCTTATGCTCTGACATGGCAGATTACGAACGCCAAACGGTTCTTCCCACGCGCGAGGTGCTCCAGCGCGCGCACGAGGTCCTCACGCAGCGCGGAGACCTCAAGCGCACGCGGGAGGGGCACCACAGCGTAACCTATACGGGTGCCGAAGGCACGGTGACGCTGGATTCGCACAGGCATGGCCAGGCCACCATAGTCACCATCTCCACCAATCAGCTCCGCACCTCGAAGATCGACGGCGTAGTCCGCCACCTGATGAACCAGCTCCCATACCAGCACGGCGACCCCGCCCGCGAGTAGAAGCGGACGGTCCGCCGATCATCGCGATAGCTCCGGGGCTCGCTTCAATCTGAAGCGGGCCCCGGCTGCGGTGCGTTGAGGCGGGCAAAGTAGTCGCGGGTCTCGCGCGCCACGACTCCCGAGAGGAGCAGCAGGCCGATGAGGTTGGGGAACGCCATGAGGCCGTTCATCACATCGGCGAAGTCCCACACGAGTTGGAAGCCGCTGATATCCTCCAGCGTGAGCACCCAGGCACCCACGAAGGCGGCCAGGATGAACACGATACGGTATGGCAGGATCGCGCGCGCGCCCAGCAGGTACTCGACGTTTCGCTCCCCGTAGTATGCCCAGCCGAGGATCGTCGAGAACGCGAAGAGCGTCAGACCGCCGGCAACGATGTAGCCGCCCCAGGTGCCCGGCAACCCGGTGCTGAACGCCTGGATCGTCAGCGGCGCACCGGTCAGCGCCTCTCCAGTCAGCGGGCTGATGCGCGTCCACGCCCCCGTCGCGATGATCGCGAAGCCGGTCAGTGAGCAGACCACGATGGTGTCGATGAACGTCTGCGTCATGGAGACGAGCGCCTGCGTCACCGGCTCACGCGTCTGCGCCGCGGCGGCGGCAATGCCGCCGGTGCCCAGGCCGGATTCGTTGGAGAACACGCCGCGCGCCACGCCCATGCGGATCGCCATCATCAGCGTGGCGCCTGCAAACCCACCCACGGGCGCCGCGGGGCTGAAGGCATCCTGCAGCACGAAAATGAAGACGGAGGGGATGCCGCGCCAGTTGACCGCCAGCACCACGAGCGCGCCGATGAGATAGAAGACGATCATCATCGGGACGAAGAAGCCGGTGAAGCGGCCGATCGAGCGGATCCCTCCCAGAATGACCATCCCCGCAAGCACCGAAATAGTAATACCCGTCCACAGTGGGTCGATCTGGAACGTATCGCGGAGGGCATCGGCCACGGAGTTCGACTGCACCATGTTGCCGATCCCGAACGCCGCGACCGAAGCGAACAGGGCGAAGAGGAACCCCAGCGTGCGGCCCAGCCCTCCCCCGATCCCGCGCGAGAGGTAGTAGTGCGGACCGCCGTTCATCTCGCCGCGCGCGTCGACCACGCGGTAGCGCACGCCGAGCACCGCCTCCGCGTACTTCGTCGCCATCCCCACGAGCCCCGTGATCCACATCCAGAACAGCGCGCCGGGGCCACCCACCGAGATCGCCGTCGCGACGCCCACGATGTTACCCGTGCCCACCGTGGCGGCAAGCGCGGTCATCAGCGCCTGGAAGTGGGAGATATCGCCCTCCGCACCCACCTCATGGCGCTTGATCAGCGCAAGGTGGAGAGAGCGTCCGAGCTCTCGAAACTGCAGCCCCCGCAGCAGGATGGAGAGATAGAATCCGGTGCCGACCAGCAGGATCAGCAGCGGCCATCCCCAAACATATCCGCTTACGGTGCCGACCCACTCCTGCGCGGTATTCACCCACCCTTGTGACGCTTGCTCCATGACAGTGTCCGAACGTAGAAGTTGAACAGGACAACCCGAACCCACGACAGTAAAGAAGCAGGCAGAGTGGAACCCCCGCCGTTAATCATGACCTCATCCCGAGCTAGGGTGCATCAGGCGCCCCACCCCTCCCGCATCACCTCCGCCGTGTGCTCCCCGAGCGCGGGCGCGGCGCGCCGCAGCGCCGCGGGAGTACGGTCCAGGCAGATCGGGGAGGCCACCGTCTCGATCCGGCCGAAGGAGGCTCCCTCCATCTCCCATAGGCCACCGCGCTCCCGCACCGCGGGGTCGGCCAGCGCCTCTCCCACGCCCTGCACGGGTGCACAGGGCACACCGGCCGACTGCAGCTTGGCGAGCCACTCGGCCGCGGGCCGCATGCGGAACCGCTCCTGGAGCAACGAGACCACGGCATCGCGGTTCCCGATGCGCGAGGGGTTGGTCGCGAAACGCGGATCATCGGCATGCGTTTGCAGATTCAGCGCGTCGCAGAGTCGCCGCCACTGCGCGTCGTTCCCCACGGCGACCACGAACGAGCGGTCGGACGCATGAAACGCCTGGTAGGGCACGATGGTGGCGTGCGCGTTCCCGTACCGCGCCGGCTCCGCACCGGTCACCAGTGCGGCCTGGGCAACGTTGATGAGGCCGGCCACCGCGGAGTCCATCAGCGTGACCTCCACGTATTGCCCCAGGCCCGAGCGCTCCCGCTCACGCAGCGCCGCCAGCACCGCGATGGCCGCGTTCTGGCCGGTGAGCACATCCACCAGCGCCACCCCCGCCTTCATCGGGGCACCCTCCGGCTCTCCGGTGATCGCCATCCACCCGGCTCGCGCCTGTACCGATAAGTCGTAGCCCGGCCGTCCCGCGTCGGGGCCCGTAGACCCGTACCCGCTGATGGAGCAGAAGACCAGACCGGTGTTTTTCGCGGAGAGCGTATCGTAATCCAGGCCCCGGGCGGCCAGCGTACCCGGCGCGAAGTTCTCGACCAGCACGTCCGCGTCACCGGCCAGGCGCTCCACAAGGTCACGGCCCTCCGGAGTCTTCAGGTCGGCCGCGACCGATCGCTTGTTGCGGTTCGCGCAGAGAAAGTAAGCACTCTCCCGCGCGCCCTCGCCGCCCTCCGCCCAGGGCGGCCCCCAGTGGCGCGTGTCGTCTCCCGTGCCGGGGCGCTCCACCTTGATCACCTCGGCTCCGAGATCGCCGAGGATCATCGTGCAGAGAGGACCGGCCAGCACGCGGCTGAGGTCGAGAACACGCAGGCCGCGGAGCGCGGGCGGAGTACGGGGATCGGGGGAAGAGATCAGCGCCTGCTCCGGAAGAACCGCGCGATAGAGAGGGCGAGCCGTGGACGCGGCAGATTAGCTCGCACCGCCGGATGCGTCAAGGGACGGCAGCCCCTTTGCCTGGGCAAGCAACTTGCGACCTTCTATATTGCGCGGCGCGACACGACTCTCTACCCACACATGGCCAGTTCTATGACCGTATTTCCCGATCTTGGGCTTCGCGACGAACTCCTCCGCACGCTGGAGGACGAGGACATCGAGCAGCCGACGGCGCTTCAGCAGGCGGTGATCCCCGTACTGCGCAGGGGCGGCAACCTCGTGGCACGTGCAAGTGCCGGCGCGGGCAAGACGCTCGCCTACGGGCTCGGTGTGCTCGACCGCCTCGGCGCGAGTCACGCTGCCGGCGACGACGACGAGGACGCCGGCACCCCGGTTCGCGTGCTGATCCTGCGGCCCACGCCCGAGGCCGCCGAACACACGGCGCTCTCGCTCGTTCCGTACGCACAGTCTTCGGGGCTCGGCGTGATGGTTCCCGGTGGGAGCTGGGGCACGCCGCTCGGCGCTGCAGCCGTGGTCGCGGCCACGCCGCAGGACCTGCTGGCGGCAGTCCGCAGCTCTTCGCTGAAGCTGGACAGTGTAGAGGCCGTCATTGTCGATGGCGCGGCGGCGATTCAGGAGCTGGGTCAGTTCGACGCGCTGGAGACGCTGCTCGACCATCTACCGAGAGATGCCCAGCGTGTGCTCCTCACCACGACCGTCACCGCCGAGATCGACGACCTCGTCGACCGGCGCGTGAAGCGCGCGCTACGCTACCCGCCTGAAGCCGCCGTACCCGAGCAGACCACGGCTGCGGTGGAGGGGCAGATCGGTTACATCCTGGTCCCCGAGTCGCAGAAGCTGGAGCTCCTCGCGCGCGCGCTCGGCGCACGAGAGCAGGGCGGCGCCGCGCCGGTACTCTTCTGCCGCACCGACGAACGAGCCGCCACCGTCGCCGAGGCGCTCACCACGCGCGGCTTCATGCTGGGCGACCTGGACGAGGAAGGAACGGATGTCATGGTGGCAACATCCGGCATCACACGCGAGGAGCTGGCGAGCGAGACCGGAGAAGAGCCCGGGCAGACGATCAGCTATGACGTGCCCGCCGATGAAGCGACGCTGCTCGCGCGCCATCGGGGAGACGCGGACTCCATCGTGCTCCTGGAGCCCCGCGAGATGCCGCACCTCCGCGAGATCGCAACGCGCGCCAATCTCCGCACGCGCTCCGTTACGCTGCCAATCTCTTCACCGGCGCTCAGCGGACTGTCTACCTTCCGCGAGGAGATCCGCCAGGCGTTGCGCGAAGAGGATCTCGGCGCGCAGATGCTCGTGCTCGAGCCGCTCTTCGAGGAATTCAGCCCGGCCGAAGTCGCGGCGGCGGCCGCGTCTCTTCTGCGGCGGCGGCGCCCCGCCGGTGCCGCGGCCAGCGAGCCGGACGGCGAACGTCAGGGGGCGGCACCCGCCGCTGCAGCCGCCGCGCCCGGAGGACAGGCCAGCGTTCTGCCCCGCACGGAAGTCGGCCCGGCACCCGCGTCCTGGAGCCGCCTCTACGTGGGCATCGGCACGCGCGACGGGGCCCGGCCGGGCGACCTGGTTGGCGCGATCACGGGGGAGGCCGACATCCCGGGCTCGCGCGTGGGAAAGATCGACATCCGCGATTCGTTCTCGATCGTCGAGGTGCAGGCGGATGTCGCGGAGAAGGTGATCGGCGTCCTGAACGGAACGACCATGAAGGGCCGGAGCCTGCGCGTAGACTACGATCGCAGCGGCGACCGTGCCCGCAAGCCCTCGCCGGGGCGGCGTCCTCCGGGCGGGAGCCCCGACCGTGGCGCCGGTGGCGGCAGTGGATCCGCCGGCGGATCCGGCGGTACACGGCGAACGATCATCCGCCGGCCGCCGCGCGGCGCCGAGTAGCCGCACCCGGGCCGGGGCCGGGGCCGACTTGCGCGGCCGGCCCCGAACGCGATACACTAGGCGGGCCGGTCTGCTCGGCGCCGCAGGATGTGTTGCACCTGTGCCTGGATCAGCTCGGGAGTGGGTTGGATGCCGAGCTCCGCGAGCTCCTCCTCCGCGCGGTGGCGGAGGGCGGCATCGAGCGGGGCCCGGCCGGCTGCGGGATGAGAGGCTCCGCTTTCCCGCTGGAGCCTCGCGCGCTTCGGGACGGGGCGAAGCTCTACGCGGAACGCGCCGCCCGCCGATTCGCTGACGTATTCGGTGATCAGCGTGCCGCGCAGCGTTCCGAGGAGCGCATCGATCTCACCGCGCAGCACAGGCGGACCCACGGAGCGCAGGCCGCGCCCGGTAATCACCCGAACCACGGGTACGCCGAGATCCTGCTGTTCGCGCAACCAGCGGCGGGTGCGTAGAACGGCTTCGTCCGCGGTGTGGCCGTGAAGATCGAGCGATGGGAAGATCGCCTCCCGCGCCCCAGGCGAGGGAGGTTTGGAAGATGACGGGCGACGTCGCCTGCGTGCCATGCGCCGATCTCAGATGCGAAGAGAGCCACGGCAGGCAGCCGTGGCTCTCTTTTCCTGCGAAGGGCGGCTCAGCTGCCCATCGCGTCTTTGAGCCCCTTGCCCGCGCGGAACGTAGCGCTCGTCGACGGCCCGATGTCGATCTCCTTGCCTGTCCGTGGGTTGCGGCCCTTACGAGCCTCGCGCGTGCGGGATTCGAAGCTGCCGAAACCGGTGATCTGGACTTTGTCGCCCTTCTTCAACGCCTGTGAAATGATCCCATCCTCGGATGAGAAGAGTGCATCGATCGCCTCCTGCGCCTGCGACCGGCTCAGGTCGGCACGGCTGGACAACTCCTGGATCAATTCTGACTTATTCACTGAGGGGCTCCTTGGCAACGAGGGGAAATCTCCGCGGAAACCTGCGCAACTCGACCCTACAGTAGTTACAGCCCCGACAAACGTCAAGGGAGAATGCAGTGATTGACTCCATTTCCCGGTCTCCCGACCGTGCGGAGCGTGAGCTGCAGGCCGCTCGCGACATCGCGCACGCCTTCTTGAACGCCACCCGTCCCGCCGACGTCTATCAGCTTGCCATCGAACGAGTTACCCCTCTGGTCGGGGCTGCTTTCGCGTGTGTTTTCCTGCGCGCTGGAACGGAAGATCTCCTGGAGGTCGTGGCAACTCATAACTGGCCGGACCCTTTCACCGAGTACCTGAGCATGATGCGTGTCCGGATCGGCAACGGCCCCACCGGGCAGGCCGTCGCGGAGAATCGCGTCATCGAAGTGTACGACATCTTTGCGGATACATCTCTGGAAGATTGGTGGGATTCGGCGCGGGAGCTGGGCTTTGCCTCGTCCGCCTCTCTGCCGCTCGTTTTTCAGGGGGAGCCGATCGGGGCGGTGACCTTCTACTTCCGCGAGCCCGAGGCGCTCAGCGATGCCGACCGCAGCCTGCTGTGCCTGGTGGCGGACCAGCTCGCGGCCGCGGCCGAGAAGACGCACCTGATCGAGGACCTGCAGCGGGCGAACCATCGGCTTCGGGCGCAGAACATCGAGCTCGAGGCCCGGTTCCGCGAGGCGGAGGAGGCACGGCGGCTCAAGAGCGAGTTTCTCGCCAACGTATCCCACGAGCTGCGCACCCCGCTCACCGCCGTGCTCGGATACACGTATCTGTTGCGCGAAGGGCTCTCCGGCGAACTGCAGAACGATCAGGCGGTTGCCGTGGAAAAAATCGAGACGGCGGCGACGAACCTGATGCGGCTCATCAACGATCTCCTCGACATCACGCACCTGAACCTCGGGCGCACGACGGTCGAGTTCGAGACGTGCGATGCAGTCGTGCTCACACGCGCCGCTCTCTCAACGCTGCCCGAACTGCCGGTCGTGGAGCTTCGAACCGAGCTGCCGGATCCGCCGGTTTCCGTCTATACCGATCCGGTGCATGCCCTGCGCATCCTGAACAATCTGCTCTCCAACGCCGTCAAATTCACGCCGGAGGGCAACGTGACGTTGCGGCTCCGCCAGGTCGCGCAGATCACGCAGGACGAGCGCGCCCTCAGCCCGGCGGTGATGTGGGAGGTGCAGGATACGGGAATCGGCATCGCGGAGGAGGACCACGAGCGTATCTTCGACGAGTTCCGCCAGGTAGACGGCTCCGCGACGCGCCGGTATGGCGGCACCGGGCTCGGCCTCGCGCTCTCGCGCGGTCTCGCGCACCGTCTCGGCGGCGAGATCACGGTAGAATCGGCCGTGGGCAAAGGCGCGACGTTCCGCCTCACGCTCCCCGCAGAACCCGCTGCATTGCCGGAGCGCGCAGCGCAAACCGAATCCAGAACCTCAGAGGGACCAACGGAATGATCCATTTCTCTCCCAATATCGCGAAGCTGCAACCCTCGGCAACGATCTCGCTCTCTTCCAGGGTGAAGGAGCTGATCAGCGCGGGCCACGACATCATCAACCTGACGGCCGGGGAGCCGGACTTCCCGACCCCATCCTTCATCGCCGACGCAGGGGTGCGGGCGATCCGCGAGGGGCGCACCCGCTACACGCCCTCGGCGGGTGTGCCCGAGCTGCGCGCCGCGATCGCCACCGACCTCTCGCGCCTCTCGCCGCACCAGCCCGCCTTCGATCCTGCCAGCATCGTGGTGAGCGCGGGCGCGAAGGAGGCGTTGTTCAACGCGTGCTTCTCTCTGTTCGGCCCCGGCGACCGGGTGCTCATCCCGGTTCCGTACTGGACGACCTACCCGGAGCAGATCGCGCTCGCACGTGCGGAGCCCGTCTTCGTGAACCCGGGTGGGGAGAACGGCAAGGTTACGCCCGAGGATCTGGACCGCGCCGCCGCCAGCGGCGGTGTGAAGGGTATCATTCTCAATTCGCCCGGCAACCCGACGGGCGCGGTGTACTCGCTGGAAGAGCTGGAGGCGATCGTGCGCTGGGCCAACGCCCGGAATGCGTGGGTGATCTCCGACGAGATCTACCGGCGCATCTATCACGGCGATCGGCTGGCACCCGGCCTGCTGGACCTCGACCCTGCCCTGCTGGAGCGCAGCGTGGTGATCGATGGTGCGTCCAAATCATTCGCGATGACCGGCTGGCGCATCGGCTTCTCGTACAGTCCGCTGGAGCTCGCGACCAAGATCTCCGCGCTGCAGAGCCAGACCACCTCGCACCCCAGTGCACCGTCCCAGTACGCCGCGCTGGCAGCCTACTGCGCCGGGGAGGAGCAGATGCGGGAGTATCGCACGATGAGCAGCGCCTTCGAGCGCCGCCGTGCGCACGTGGTGCGCCTCTTCCGTGAGCTGCTGCCCGGGGTGCGGTTCCTGGAGCCGGAGGGCGCGTTCTACCTCTGGATCGCCGTGGACGGGATGGCGCGTAATGGAGAGAACGACATCGCACTCTGCGAGCGCCTGATCGAGACGGTGGGCGTCGCACTCGTTCCCGGCAGCGCTTTCGGCGACGAGCGCTTCGTGCGCCTCTCCTATGCCTGCTCCGAGGATACCCTGGAGCGCGCGGTCGAGCGCCTGCCGGAGGCAGTCGCGTAGCGTGCCAACGACCTCTGCCGATGGATTCCGCTCGGTCGTCTTCGATTGCGATTCGACCCTGGTGGGAATCGAGGGGATCGACGAGCTGGCGGGCTCCCGAGCCGATGAGGTCCGCGCCCTTACCGACGCGGCCATGGCGGGCGAGATCCCGCTCGAGGCGGTGTACGGGCGGCGCCTGGAGCTGATCCGCCCCTCACGTACGCAGATCGATGCCGTGGGGCGGAGCTACGTGGGCGCGCTCGTTCCCGACGCCCGCGCCACCGTGCAGGCGCTGCTGTGGCTGGGGAAGAGCGTGCGGGTACTCTCCGGCGGCCTCTTCCCGCCCGTAGCGGCGCTGGCGATCGGGCTCGGCCTTGAAGTCGAGTCGGTGGCCGCGGTCGGGATCCGGTTCGGCGAGCAGGGCGAGTATGCCGGTTTCGACGAGGCCTCTCCGCTGGCGCGCGTCGGCGGCAAGGCGGAGGTGATCCGGAAGTGGAATCTCCCCCGCCCCACCCTGCTCGTCGGCGATGGAGCCACCGACGCCGAGGCCCGCCCCGCCGTGGACTCCTTCGCTGCGTACATGGGCGTGGCGTACCGCGCAGCCGTCGCCGACGCTGCGGACGTCGTGCTCCGCGCAGCCAGCCTCGCGCCCGTGCTCGCGCTCGCGGCCGGATCCGCGGAGCGTGACCGGCTGCGCACCTCGGAATGGGCTTCACTGCTCGCACGTGGCGAGGAGATCCTCCACGGAAGCGCGGACGACCCATCCACGGCCGCATGACCGAACCGAGACCCGTCACGCCCGATACTGCCTCGCCCCGCTTCGGCCGCTTCTTCCTGCCCGGCCCCACCGAAGTCCGGCCGGAGGTGCTCGACGCCATGCGCCGGCCCGTGATCGGGCATCGGGGGAGCGAGCTTTCGGCGATCCTCCGGGAGATCGACCCGGTGCTGCGCTCCGTATTCCGCACCACCCGCCCCGTGTACGTGGCTACCGCCTCGGCCACGCTGCTCATGGAGGCCGCGGTGCGCAACGGGGTGCGGCGGCGCGCTCTCGGCCTTGTCAACGGCGCGTTCAGCGGGCGCTTCCGCGATCTGGTCTCCGACTGCGGGCGCGAGGTCGAGACGTATGAGGTGGAGTGGGGTCAGGCGCACGACCCCGCCGAGGTGAAGCGGCGGCTCTGCCGGGGCGGGTTCGACGCGGTGACCGTCGTCCACTCCGAGACCTCGACCGGGGTCTTGAACCCGCTGGCCGAGATCGCCGAGGCCGTGCGTGCTGCCGAGACGGCGACCGGCGAGGAGATCCTGCTCCTCGTCGACGGGGTGACAAGCGTGGGTGGGATGCGGGTCGAGGCAGAGGCCTGGGCGCTGGACTTCCTGCTCACCGGCTCGCAGAAAGCGCTCGCGCTTCCGCCGGGCCTCGCCTTCGCGACCGCGTCCGAGCGAATGCTCCGCCGCGCCGAGAGTATCGCCGGCCGCGGCCAGTACCTCGACCTGCTGGAGTACGAGCGCTACTGGCAGCGCCACCAGACGCCGACCACCCCGGCCGTGCACCTGATCTTCGCGCTCGCCGAGCAGATGAAGCGTATCGAGGCCGAAGGCGGGATCGAGAGCCGCGCCGAACGACACTGGCGGATGGCCGAGCAGTGCTGGGCATGGACGGAGAACGTCGCCGCCGCACGCGGCTTCTCTCTCCTCGCGCCACACGGGCGCCGCTCGCCGACGGTCACCGCCCTCACGGTTCCGGATTGGACTTCGCCGGCGGACGTGGTGACGCGGCTTGGGGAGCGCGGTTACTCAGTCGGCCCGGGCTACGGGAAGCTAAAGGACTCGACAATCCGGATCGGCCACATGGGCGACCATACGCCGGAGGGGCTGGCCGCTCTGCTGACAGAACTCGAGAGGATCACCCGGGGATGAGCGACGAGCGTTTCCGCGTACTGGTAACCGACGAGGTGGACGCCGAGGGGATCGCCATCCTGCGCGCGCACCCGGCGATCGAGGTAGACGAGCGGACAACGCTGCCCCCGGATCAGCTGCTGCGGGAGATCGGCGCCTACGATGCGATGGTCGGCCGCAGCGCGACACGCATCACCGCGCCACTTCTGGAGAACGGAACCCGGCTCCGTATCGTCGGCCGCGCCGGAGTGGGCGTGGACAACATCGACCTCGCGCGGGCGACCGAGCTGGGCATCGCGGTCATCAACGCACCGGGTGGCAATACCGTCTCCGTGGCGGAGCTGGTGTTCGGCGTCCTGATCTCGCTGGCGCGGCACGTCCATCTCGCCGCCAGTTCGATGGAGGCTGGCCGCTGGGAGCGCTCGCGGCTCGGCGGCACCGAGGTGCGCGGGCGCACCATGGCGATCGTGGGCCTGGGCCGTATCGGGAGCGAGGTCGCCCGGCGCGCGCGCCCGTTCGGGCTTCGGCTGGTCGGCTTCGATCCCTATGTGCCCGACACCCGCTTCGAGGAGCTCGGGGTCGAACGCATGGCTCGCCTCGGCGATGCTCTCGATCAGGCGGACATCCTGACCGTGCACGTTCCGCTCACCCCGGAAACGCAGGGGATGATCGGGTCGGCCGAGCTGGGGCGCCTGGGGCCGCGCTCGATCGTGCTGAATCTGGCCCGTGGCGGGATCATCGCGGAAGACGCGCTGGTCGACGCGCTGACGACCGGGAAGATCGGCGCCGTGGGGCTGGACGTGTATACGAAGGAACCGCTCGCCGCCGACCACCCGCTGCGCACACTCCCGAACGTGCTGCTCACGCCGCACCTCGGCGCCTCAACCGTGGAGGCACAGCAGAATGTGGCCACGGAGGTCTGCGCGGCGGTGCGGGACGCGCTGATCACCGGCGACCTCAGCGCCGCGCTCAACGCGGCCGGGGTAGGTGGCGGCGGGTGGGGGGAGATGCGCCCCCTCCTCGCCCTGGCCGACCGGCTCGGGCGGCTGGGGTCGGCGCTGGTCCCGTCCGGGATCACGGCGCTGGAGGTACGCTACTCCGGCCCGCGCGAGGAGGCCCCTCGGCCCCTCCTGCTCGCGGCGCTTCAGGGCGCGCTCCGCCACATCGTGGATCGTCGAGCCATCAATCTGGTCAACGCCCAGCACGTCGCGAACGAGCGGGGGATCGAAACCGCCTGGGCTCATGTGGCCGGTCACGGCGAGATGGGCGAAGAGATCGAACTGCGCCTCGAGAGCGGGGATCGCGCAGTGCGGGTTGGCGGTGCCCTGCTCGCCGAGACTCACGGGCGGATCACCCGCATCGGGGCGTTCCGGGTCGATATCGCGCCGCGCGGAAGTTTGCTGGTACTCCGCAACCGCGACGTGCCGGGCGTGATCGGGCGGGTGGGCACCCTCCTCGGCGAGGCCGGGGTCAACATCGCCGAGTACCACCAGGCCCGCCTGCAGGCCGGTGGAGAGGCCCTCGCCGCCATTTCCGTCGATTCCCCCGTGGGCAGCGATGTTCTCGCGCGGCTGGCCCATCTCGATGAGGTGCTGGACGCGCGACAGGTAGATATGGAATGAACACTGCAGAAAGCATCGAACACGGAACAGGCGCCGCTGGTTCGTGAGCTCCGGTTCGAACCGCGTGCACGGAGGGATCACTCCGCGCACGCACCCGGGCTCCGCCCTGTTCCCCACACCTGAACTCTTCCGACCAATGGGTCTTCGGCACTGGCTGCGCCAACAGATGGCGGGTGACCTGGATGGGGAGGACGTACCCCCGGGCACGTCCCTTCTGAATACATTGTGGGGCCGTGAAGAACAGCGGCTCCACGCGCTCGGCGAGTATGACGCCACCACCTATCCGCGCGACCTATCCGAGCTGCTCGCGCGGCGAGAGGAGGTGACCAGTGAGCTGCTCGGCATCGACATCGCGGATCCGGAGGCGCGGGTGGAAGCGATCCCCCGGCTGCGCGAGATGCTACGCACTTACCCGCACCCGCTCGTTTACGAAACGCTGATCCATGCTTATGTAGACGCGGGCCGGTACGATGAGGCCAAAGGGGTCGCGTTCGCTGCAAGCGAGCGCCGCCTCGAGTGCAGCCGTTCGGAGTATCCGGAGATCCGCTCGGAGATCGAGCACCTCTCCGAGTGGAGCCCGGGCGACATCGAAGACCTGCGCTCGCGCCGCAATCCGGAGGCCCGAGGGGGCTCTGCCTGAGCCGCGGCAAGTCGGTGGTCAGCCAAAGAGCAGAGCAGCATCCATCTTCAGCGAGGAGTACGACACGTGGATCGCCAGGTACGCGTCGCCGTCGTAGGCGACCTGCACATCGACGGCTCCACCCGCGGATACTTCCGCCAGATGATCACCGATATCTGCAGGGAAGCCGACATTCTCGCGCTCTGCGGGGATCTCACCACCCACGGCACACCGGACCAGGCGCACGCGTTTCTGCAGGAGGTGGAGAGCGTTAACCTTCCGATCGTCGCCGTGCTCGGCAATCACGACTACGAGTCGGGCATGGAGGACGCGATGTTCGAGATCCTCCGCGACCGCGGTATCCATGTGCTCGACGGCACCAACGTCGAAATCGAAGGGGTCGGCTTCGCGGGGGTGAAGGGGTTCGGCGGCGGGTTCGGCCGGGGAACGCTCGGGCCGTTCGGCGAGAAACTCTACAAAGACTTTGTCCAGGCGGCGATCGACGAGTCGCTGAAGCTGGAGACCGCTCTCCGCACGCTTCGGACGGAAATCCGCGTCGCACTCCTCCACTACTCACCGATCCCGGAAACGCTGGAGGGGGAACCGCCCGTCATCTTTCCCTTCCTCGGAAGCTCGCGCCTCCTCCCACCGCTCGAGATCTACGGCACCACGGCCATCTTTCACGGCCACGCACACCGCGGAGCGCCGGAAGGCAGAACGCCGGGCGGCGTTCCCGTCTACAACGTCGCGCACATGCTGCTCAAGGAAACCACGGGCAAACCTTACCGGATCTGGACCGTCACGGCACCGGACCGCAGGCAGAGGGATGAATGAACACGAGCCGTCTACCGCGCTGCTTCCTGCGCGGCTCGCCTACGGAACGACGGAGCGCGGGATCCGCAGCACCGGGCCGAGAGGCGCGTAGAACTCTCCCCCCAGGCGCCCTACCGGGCGAAGAGCCTCGGGGTCGACCAGATGCGTTCCGGGGGCGAAATGCAGCTCCGGATGCAGCCGCACCGCCAGCACCTCGCCGATCACCAGCGTATTGGCGGTGCCGCCCAGCTCCACCTCCTTGAAGAGCCGGCACTCGAACACCGCCGGGCAGTTCTCCACGTACGGTGCGCCGACCCGCTCCGCCTCGGCCATCGGCAGGCCCGCCACATCGAACTCGTCCACCTCCGGGCCGTGCTCCCCCGCACTGTCGTTCATCGCGGTGAGCTGACGCTCCGTGACGATGTTCACGCAGAAGCCGCCGATATCGCGGATGTTCAGCAGCGAGTCCTTCGGGATTCCGCCGCGGCTCCCGATCGAGATCCCGACCAGCATCGGCGTGGCGGACAGAGCGGCGAAGTAGCTGAACGGCGCGAGGTTCGGCACACCCGCACCCGAGCGGGTGGAGAGCCAGCCGATCGGGCGCGGCACGACCAGCGAGGTGAGGAGCTGGTACCGCTCGCGGCCGCCGATCCGGGACGTGTCGATCATCAACGCCGGGGGCGCGGGGTCGTTGCGCGAGTGGGTCACGGCTCGGCTCCCGGCCGCTTGCCGCGCAGCCGGATCAGGCCCTCCTGCACCACGGAGGCGACGTGGGTCCCGTCCTGCGCGAAGATGCTCCCTCTCGTGAACCCACGCGCGCCCGCAGCGCTCGGGCTGTCGGTCGAATAGAGCAGCCACTCGTCTACCCGGAATGGGCGGTGGAACCAGAGCGCGTGATCCAGCGTGGCGGCCTGCAGGTGCGGCATCTGGAACGCGAGCCCGTGAGGGAGGAGAGCCGCACCCAGCAGCCCGTAGTCCGATGTGTACGCCAGCACGCTCTGGTGCTGCAGCATCTCGTCCGGCAGGGTGCCCCGCGCACGGAGCCAGACGTGCTTCGTGGGTTCGCGCGGCTCCGGCGCCACCGGATCGGGCGGATCCACCGGGCGGAACTCGATCGGACGCTCCTGCGTGTAGAGGTCCCGCACGCGCTCCGGGATCCGGTCGGCGACGGCGCGGATCAGGTCCAGCTCGCGGGGCAGGCCTTCCGGTCCGGGCACCTCCGGCATCCGGATCTGATGCTCGGGGCCCTCTTCGGCGATCTGGAAGGAGGCCGACATATTGAAGATCGGCCGCCCGTGCTGGATGGCCACGACGCGGCGGGTCGTGAAGCTCTTCCCGTCCCGCAACCGGTCGACAAGGTAGATGATCGGCGCGTCCACATCGCCGGGCAGGATGAAGTAGCCGTGCAGCGAGTGGGCGATCCGGCCCTCCTCTACCGTACGACCCGCCGAGACGAGTGCCTGGGCGAGCACCTGCCCGCCGAAGACCCGCCCCGATCCGATGTCGCGGTTCTGACCGCGGAAGATGTTCTGCTCGATCTTCTCGAGGTCCAACAGCTCGAGCAGTGTGGAAAGTTGCTCACTCATCATGAAACCTGGAAGCTATGGACTGATCCGCAAAGCGTGAGGACGCGGTTCCTTCATGAATCGCATGGGAAGGCAAGAGAGGGGCCGTCCGCCGTACCCGGGAGACCGGTAAGCTGCACCTCACAGAGCTCGGTCGGGACCCTCGGATCGTCAACATCTACCACCACGTAGAACAGGTCGCGGCGGATCCGCGATTCGCAGATCCCTTCTATTTTGCCCGTGAACCGCCCCCCGCCGCGGTCGCGCAGCTCCGTCCACTGCAGCTCGTGCGGGGAGAGAAAGACCCCGAGCGCTGAACCGACCACCTCACCGTCGTGCACCGCATCGGGCGAGTCCTCGGCGGCGGCGGTGTACAGCACGCGGTCGCGGACGCGGACCGAGTCGGTGAACGTCAGCCGAATCCCGTCGAGCACGCCCAACTCGTACTGAACCACATTTGCGGGCGAAGGAGGAGGTGAGTCCGGTGTGGTGAGGTACGCGTGCAGGGCCTCCCACTCCAGGTCGCATGTCGCATCGACCGGCATCGTGCCCCCGCGCGGAGCTCCGTTGCCGCGGTTGAAAAGGCGGATCGTTCCGTTGAGGGATACCGCGCCTTCGATGTTGAGCTCGCTTCCGGAGAATGCGGTGCAGCCGCGCAGCTGCAGATACAGATCGCCCGCGTCCAGAACCTCATGCACATACCTCGCTCCCGGCGCGGCACGGAGGAGGACAATCTGTTCACGTGCCGCGCTGGACCCCGAACCGAATGCGATCAGCAGCTCTCCGGCACCGGTGCGGACCGTTACGCACGCCTCGAGGTCCATCTTGTGGTGCTTGTTGCCGCGAAGGTCATCAAACTGCCGCATTCCGTCCGGGCCCGCGGGAAGCGTAACCCCGGTGACGCTCCAGCCCGCGGGGTCGATGATCGCGATGAAGTTGGCGTCGTCCTGAATCACCACGAGACGCTCCCCGAGCCAGCGGATGCTGGAGCCGGCACGTACGTGCGCGGGTCGGTCCAGGGTGTCATCCGCCCCGTCCACGTACAGGAGCGGCCTGCGGGAAAGGATGCGCGCGCGCAGCGCCGTGTTTTGCTCGGCCCGGATAGGTTCAGCCACAGATCTCCATTTCACCCACTCTCGTGGATCCACGTGCCCGCGCGAGAAGCACGGGGCTCAACGGTTGCGCAGCAGCCGG
>JACDHR010000651.1 GCA_013820915.1 Gemmatimonadota bacterium | reverse complement strand
TGCGCATGAACGCTTCCTGGTCCGCGGGCTCCTCCGTCCACCGCGTCTCCTCACGGCGGCGGAACTCCTCCTCCGCCCAGTGAAGCCTGCCGCGTTTCTCCAGCGCCGCCTTTAGCCGGTCGCGCAGCTCGGGTAGGTGCACCGTGTCGGTGGCGGCATAATCCATCATCCCCTCCGAGAGCGGGCGCTCCGCCCAATCCGCCCGCTGATACGCTTTGGGAAGCTTGATTCCCAGATACTGCTCCACGATCGCGCCGAGCCCGAGCGATTTCTCGCCGAGGAAGGCCGCGGCGATCTGCGTGTCGAACAGCCCGTGAACTTCGAAGCCCAGATCACGGTGCAGGATGCGCAGGTCGAAATCCGCGTCGTGGAAGATCGTCTCCACCGCCGGATCGGCGAAGAGCGGCCCCAGCGGCGCCAGGTCGGGAACCGCGAGCGGATCGATCAGGAAGTTCTCCTCGCGCGAGGAGACCTGGATCAGACTGATCCTGTCATGGTAGCGGTGATAACCCGCGGCCTCCGTGTCCGCGCCGAGGAGAGCGAGGCCCTGCAGCCGGTCCACCACGCCCTGTAAGCCGGCCGAACTGTCGATGTATTCGTATTTCATTGCGTTCTCAGTATAGGTGAGCGCAAGATCGTTGCTGCATTCCGCCCCCGCAAGAGCGCACGTTCCGCACCCTCCGTACCTTCGGCATTGCCGCACGCCGTGGAAGCCGTCTATCTTGGCAGCTCGACTGCAACCTTCGTCGGCTGATCCGCCTCCCCGGGCTCGCTCGGCGAGGCGACGCGCCTGAGATCCTGTCGCCGTGATGACTGCTGAGCCGCGTACAATGCTGCTGGTTGCCGATCGCATTCATGTGCTCGGCGATCATCTGCCGGTAGAGGCGCTCCTGATCCATGCGGGTCGCGTAGCCGCGATCGGGTCCGAGGCCGAAGTGCGAGCGGCGGCGCCGGCCCGGGTACCGACGATGCGGCTGCCCGGCGCGACGATCACCCCCGGGCTCACGGATGCGCACGTCCACCTTACCGCCTGGGCGCTCGCACGCCAGCGTGTGGAGCTCGGCGGAGCGCGCACTCTGGCCGAAGGGCTCGAGCGGATCGCGGCCGACGCCGCCGCTCGGCCAGACGGCTGGGTACAGGGTCTGGGCTGGGACCTTCACCGCTGGGGTGGGATGCCGGACCGCGCGGCGCTGGACCGCATCCTGCCTGAGCGGCCCGCGTACTTCGAGAGCCATGACATCCACGCGGCGTGGCTCAACAGCGAGGCACTGCGGCGCTGTGGGATCACGGCCGAGACGCCGGACCCCGAAGGCGGACAGATCGTGCGCGACCCGGCGACGGCCGAGCCCACGGGCATCCTGCTGGAAAACGCGAAGCAGCTCGCCGTCGCACACCTTCCGCAGCCGAGCCCGGCGGAGGTGCGATCCGCGCTACTTGACGCGCAACGCGAGGCGCACCGGCTGGGGCTGACGGGAGTCCACTCGGTAGAACCCACCGGGCTCGCGGACTTCGGGGTACTGGAAGCCGCCGACGAGCTGCGGCTCCGCGTTCTGCAGCACATCCCGCTCGCTCACCTGGACGCCGCGATCGAGCTGGGGGTGCGCAGCGGATACCGCTCGCCCGGCTGGATCCGCGTGGGCGGGGTGAAGATGTTCCTGGACGGCGCGCTCGGTTCACGAACGGCCTGGATGCGGGAGCCCTATGAGGGGAGTGCGGAGGAGCGGGGGATTCAGACGCTTCCCGGCGACGAGTTCCGGAACATCGTCCGCCGCGCCGCGGCGACCGGAATCGCGGCGACGGTGCACGCGATCGGGGACGCGGCGGTAGCGTTGGCGCTGGATGTGCTGGAAGAGATCCCCGCGCCCGCGGCGGTGCCGCACCGGATCGAGCACCTGCAGCTCTGCCCGCCGGAGCTCTGGGAGCGAGTGGGCCGCTCGGGAATCGTCGCGTCGATGCAGCCGGTCCACCTCCGCTCCGACATCCCGGCCGCGGAGCGCCACTGGGGCCACGCCCGCTCGCGCGGCGCATACGCGTTCGCGCCGCTGCTGCGGGCCGGAGCCACTCTCGCGCTCGGCTCCGATGTTCCGGTAGAGACCTGCGACCCGCGCCCA
>JACDHR010000021.1 GCA_013820915.1 Gemmatimonadota bacterium | reverse complement strand
CGGCGCGTTGTTGCCAAGCAAAATCGGGTGGTCTGCTGCCGGTCCCCAGTGTTGATTGGCGGTGGACAAGCCAATCGCCACGCCCGGAAGATCTACTCGAAGCGTACTTTGCCCGGGGTCGAGCCGAGCGTAGGGCTCGCTTCCGAACCGTTGCGGCTGGTCAATTCGGTCCGGCATCCAGGAGTCGGCGAAAATCAAGCGTCCTTCCAACCCGTTATTGGCAATTTCGAACTCCGCGTTCTGCGCACGGAAGGCGATTGGTGCAAGCGTGAGCGACACGGGCCCGAGGCGAGCCGCCGCACCAACCCCCGCCACCGTAGTCAATCCGCGCCCGGCCCACACGGCCCCATCGTTCGCGCCGTATGGAAAGGCGGAGTTATAGATCGTTTCGAAACCCGGGCGGATCAATGCCACCCGGAAACTTCCGCTTTCCTCCGCCCTCAGCGCATACCGCCCGGCCCAGGGATGGACCGAGTCCCGCGGAAGTAGCCGATCGGCCTCTCCAGGCGAGAAGGAGCGGATCGACCACGGGTAGGGAGCTACCGCACCGGTCAACTGCAGCAATCGGAGGTAGTTCTCGATTTCGCTGTTGACGAAAACCTCATCCCTGACCTCCCCGCCAGCCGCCTGCGCCGATGATCCGTTCGGCAGGAAAACCCCACCGGACACCAAGCCGGAGAGAAGGAGACAGATGGATTGAAGGGAACGGGTAAATCGTGGCATCATGGACAGGATCAGAGCGTTGCACGAGCTACGGGTAGCGCGAAAGATAGTGGCGAACGCTTTATCAAGCCAGTATACTTCGGCTTCCAAACCGGGGACTCCCCGACCCCTATTTTCGGCAAACAACCTTTGTCGCAATGACTTACCGAATGTGCCGGCACGGGCTATCTACCCTGCTCGTTTTGCTCACCCTTTCCGTTGCGGCGGTATCCGCTCAGGTCCGCGACACGACCGTTCTGGACATCGGAAACGAGGATGTTCACCTCCGCGACACGGCCGACGTCCACCACCGACCCGGTATTACCCGCCTCGTCACAATCGGCAGCGCCTCGGAGGATCGGCTACGGGTGCAGCAGCTTCTGGGCGCCGAGCCGACGGCCGGTTTTCTGCTCCGCTCGCCCTCCGCGCTTACGCCTGCGCTGGGAGTTGCGCATGCGCCGCAGTGGGAAGTGTTCACCCCCGAGCTGCGCGGTGTGTGGAATTCGGCGATTCCCTTTTCCGCCAACGACGGCGCACTTTGGGCGGGCCGCGGCACGAATTTCCAGCTTCTGGCGGGTGGGCGAGTTCGCTTCGGTCCCGTTTCGCTCACGGTTGCGCCTGAGTATGCTCGCTCGGAAAACCGCGACTTCGAAATTCTGCCGGAGCATTTGTATCGCCGCATTTCCGGCCGCAGTCCTTTCGCCTCGATCTGGCACGTCAACGACGGTCGGATCGACATGCCCTACCGCTTCGGCGACGACGCCTTCAGCACGTGGAGCTGGGGCCAGAGCGCGCTCGCAGTCGACGCCGGACCCGTGATAGTAGGATTGGCCACAGAGAATCAGTGGTGGGGCCCCGGGATCCGCAACGCCATCGTGCTGAGCAACAACGCGCCGGGGTTTTTGCACTTCCACGTGCGCACCGACTCCCCGCTACGGACTGAAATCGGTGCGTTCGAGGCGAAGTGGCTGGTGGGCGAGCTCCGGGAATCGGATTTTTTCAACACCAACCCGAGCAACGGCGGGCGTTCGCTGAGCGCGGCCGTGCTGACCTATTCTCCGCGTTGGGAGCCCGGCCTGACGCTGGGAGCTGCCCGCGGAGTATATGCGAATGCGAACAATCGGCAGCGGGTAATCAAGAACGGCTTCCACGTGTTCACCTCGTGGGAACGGCGCGATTCCGTAATGCAAGTCGAGTGGGAGCCCGCGACGGAGCAGGTTCTGTCGCTGTTCGGGAGATGGGTGCTGCCCGAGGAGGGTTTCGAGCTTTACGGCGAGTATGCACGTCAGGAGCTACCCGTTTCGCTGCGTGACCTGCTCCTCGCACCCCACCACACGCGCGGGTACACGCTGGGCTTCCAATGGGCTCGGCCGTTTTCCGCCGAATTGCTGCGCCTGCAGGGAGAAATCACGCAACTGGAGCAGAGCCCTACATTCCGGCAGCGCCCGGGCGACACGTTCTATACCGGGCGATCCTGGCACCATGGCTACACACACCAAGGCCAAATACTTGGCGCTGCTATCGGACCGGGCTCATCCAGCCAGTGGCTTTCTGTCGATTGGCTGCACGATCGGGGACAGATCGGCCTGTTCGGCGGCCGGATCCGCTGGGAAAGCGACGCCCTCTACTCCTCGCCGTCGCCGCGGCCGGAGCGCGGGTTCCGACGGACTGCGCATGCCCATGATGTTTCTGTTTTCGCAGGCATCCGCGCTGGATATGCTGTCGCCGGAATGGAGCTTCTCGCGGAGTACTCCGCCGCCCTTCGCTACAACTATCTCTTCCAAAACCCCGATATCTTCTTTGGTCCGGAGGGAGCCGTGGATGTTCGGAATCGCACATTCCGCGTTGAGATGACGCCATCGCGACCGCTGCGCCTTGTACGATAGCGCAAAACCCAATAGAATCATGAACTTGTTCTTCGCGGCCGTCGGCCGCACGCGCGGCCATTTCCCTCGGTTCTGATGCCCCAGCACAACTCCCCCGCACCTTTGTACGATTTCGATATCGAGGACGAGGTGAACCTCCAGGGTCTGTGGCGCACCCTCGCACGCCGCCGCTGGCTGATCGCGGGCTTCGCGGTGGCCGGTGTTGTGGTGGGGGCGCTTGTTACCTGGCTGCAGAGGCCGAGTTACGAGAGCTATGCGCTTGTGCGCGTTGTTCCGGAGGAGCGGGGTCTCGAGCTTGCCTCCGCGTCGTCTTCCATGCAGCGTTTGTTCGGTCTCGGCGATCCCGGCGAGGTTCAGACGTCGGTCGGCATTCTGCAGAGCCGGCTTGCGGCGGAAACGGTAGTCGACTCCCTGGCGCTCCAGGTGGAGTTGCTCCAACCCCGCACGCCACGCGGCGAGGTGGTGCGCATTCTCTCGGTGCCGAGGAAGGTGACGCCCGGAGTGGTCCGGCTGGAGCGGGAAAACGACGGGACGTACCGCGTCCGGCAGCGCCGCGACTATTCCGATCCCCTCGAGTGGCGCGTGATCTCACCGCTGCCGTCGCGTGTGCGGGTGGGTGAGCCGTTTCAGCTCGGCCCCGTGGTGCTCGAGCTGGCGCCGGAGCTGCGCGAACAGCCCGCACGGCGCGTGGATATCCGCATCCGCACCCACCAGCGCGCCGTGGAGCGGTTGCAGCAGCGGATCACCGTGACGCAGCCGCGAACTGGATCGCAACTTGTGCGCGTGGAGTCCCGCGGCCCGGATCCATACCTGAGTGCCGAGGTCCCGAACATCATCGTTCACAGCTTCATCGATTTCAAGAACCGCACGACCAACACCGAATCCAGCGGCATGGTCGCGTTTCTCCGCGAGCAGACCGCGGCGTATCGGGACGATCTGCGTGAATCTGAAGACCGTCTGCAGGCGTTTCGCGAGCAGGCTCAGATCGTGGAGCCGAAATCGCAGGCGGAGGAACAGGCCAAGCGCCTTGTCGAGATGCAGGCAGAGCGCGAATCTCTGTGGGGCGAACGCGAGGCGCTGTCCGCGCTTCTCCGCGAGTTGGACAGCCGTCCAACACCACCGGATGGACCGTCGCCGTACCGCGAGCTCGTAGCGTTCCCCTCTTTCATCTCGAACGGCATCGTCCAGCGAATCCTCGATTCGATCATCCGGCTGGAAGACCAGCGCTCCGAGCTTCTCGTCCGCCGCTCGCCGGTCAATACGGACGTGCAGGCACTGACCCAGCGAATCGGCGAGTTGGAGGGGCAGTTATACCGGATGGGGCGGAACTACCTCGACGGGCTCGACCGGCAGATCGGCTCTCTGGACGCTTCGCTCGGTCGCTTTTCGGGAGAGTTGGCGCGGCTGCCGGCGCGCGAAGTGGAGTTGCGGCGGCAGATGCGGGAGTACGCGCTGCTCGAAGAGGTCTACCAGATGGTGCAGACGAAGCTGAAAGAGGAGGAGATCCGCGCTTCCGCGGAGGTGGTGAGCGCCCAACTTGTCGATCGGGCGCTGGTACCGGAAAAGCCGTCCTCTCCGAAGCCGCTGCTGAACCTCGTGCTGGCTGGAGTACTCGGCCTGCTCGCTGGCGCGGGAACCGCGATCATCAGGGAGCGCTCGGCCACCGCGGTCGCTTCTCCCGAGGACGTCCGCATCGCCACCGGCGGGCTTCCAGTGCTCGCCAGCGTTCCGTTGGAGCTTGGACGCTCACGCCGCAATGGCCAGGCACTGCTGCCGGCAGCCGCCGTGCCGCTCATCTCCAGCGGCGAGCCCGTTGGGCAGCTCGCCGACGCGTACCGCACGCTGAGGTCCGGCGTGGCACTCGTCAACGGCAAACCGTCCGGGGCCGTCCTGGTGGTCGCCGGCGGAGACGCGGATGACGGCAGCGCAGCCATTGCCGCGAACCTCGCGATTACGTATGCACAGCAGGGCACGCCGGTCGTGCTGGTGGACTGCGATCTGCGCGCGCCCTCGCTTCACGCGCTGTTCGGAACCGAAAACGAGCCCGGTCTTGCCGAGTCGCTCACCCGCGAGGCTGGGCTCGCGGACGCGATCCGGCAGATACCCGTCGGAAAGACGGGGCTCCCGCTTCATCTGCTCACCGCGGGTGTTAGCCGCGCCAACCCCGCGGATCTCGTCGGATCGGATCAGATGGCGGAAGTCCTCACGCAGTTGCGTACGCGCTACCGTGCCGTGATCCTGGCGGTCCCACCGATCAATCTCGTGCCCGATGCCGGCGCCGTGATTCCGCACGCCGACCGAACGCTGCTGGTGGCGCGTGCCGGCGCGACACCGCAACTTTCGCTGCAGACGGCGACCGCACGGCTCCGGCAGATCCATGCGCCCGTCGCAGGCGTGGTCCTCAACCATCCGGGCTGATCCGCCGCGGCAGCGGGGTATCACCCGCGCGGCACGGATTCCACCACGGAAAAGATCTCCCGCGCGCACGCCGTCCACGTGAAGCGCTGCGCCCGCCGCCGGCCTTCCGCCCGCAGTTTTTCGGCGGTTTCCGGGTCGCTCAGCAGCCGGCAGAGCGTAGCTGCGAGCATGCCGGAGTCTTCGGGATCGAAGAACAGAGCGGCATTGCCACATATCTCGCGCAGCACTGGAATGTCGCTGGCAATCACCGGACAGCCGAGCGACATCGCCTCCAGCGGCGGCAGCCCGAATCCTTCATAACGCGACGGAAACACGAAGGCGGCGGCGTGCTCGTACAGCGATCGCAGCTCGGAATCGCTCACGTAGCCGACCTCCGTCACCTTCGACCCGCCGGAGATCTCCGCTCCCGAGCCGAACACCCGCGGGTTGCTCCCGCCCGCGATCACCAGCTCCACTCCCATGCCGCGCAACGCTTGAACGGTCGCGAGCACGGCGGCAAAGTTCTTGTTCGGATTGCGGCTGCTCACCGCGAGCACGTAGCGGCGCCCGGCGAGCCCGTGCCGTTCCAGCATTCCGCGATCGGCGGGGACGGCGTGCAGGTGCTCCGCCCCCAACGGCACGACGCGCATCTTGTCCTCGGGAACGCCGACGTGGCGGGACAGCTCCGCTTTGGAAAACGCGGAGGGGGTGACGACGGCGTGCGCGGTCCGCCCGATTGCCGGCAGGAGTAGCCGGTACAAGGTCGCGAAGGTGTGGGAGTACCCCTCCGGCGCCGCAAAAACGGACGCGTCGTAAACAACCGCGACCTGACGGCGCCGGAGCACGGGCGCGGTGTTTCCGAGGCACAGCAGCACCCCGTCGCGGCCGTGCCAAGGCAGCTCCGCCTGCTCCCAGGCGTGCCCTTGCAGCCGGCCGACCTCTCTCACCCGGATGTGCCGCAGCCCGGCCAAATCCGCCGCGCCTCGGGGCGCCAGGAGCAAGATCCGGAATCGCCTCTCGTCGATTTCTCCACCCTCGAGCAGACCGTCGAGCGCGCGCACGATCTCCGTTGCCGCACGCTGCACACCCGTCAGCTTCTGGATGAGAAACCGGCCGTTGATGTAGATGCGAGTCGCCCCGCGAGCCAAAGCTGTTTCAGCAGCGGCCGGCGCCGCGGACACGGAGGGCATCAGGCGGTGATCACGGCGCGTGGTGCCGGCAGGAGCACCGGCGCCGGCATGTCACCGGCGAGCAGCACCGCACGCTGTGCCCGCAGCCGCTCGAACTCCCGGTTCGCTACGGCCAGGCCGAGCAGAATAACGAACGGCAGCATCTGCGACGGCGTAAACAACCGGTGCTCAGTGAACGACGATACGATATTCACCCACAGCACCAGTTCGAAGGCGTACCGGAGCGCGGGCAGACGGATGCTCAGAATGAAGCGCCGGGCTTGCACCAGAAACCCGATCAGTAGACCAAGCCCCAGCACCCCGGTCTCCGCCAGCACGTGGAGAAACGTGTGGTGCGCGTGTGCATCGCTGTGCACCACGATGTCCGGCTGGTTCGTCCGGTAGAGCGGTGGCATCCCCTCGAGCGCGAGTGGCAGATCGTTGTAGCTGCCGAAGCCAGTCCCGACCAACGGTGACGCCTGGAAGAGGTGCCAGGCGCGTGGCCACAGGTACAACGCGCGTAGTGCAACCGTGTGGACGCGTGGCAGGGCATCGAACGCCCCGCCCTCGAAATCCAGTTCACCGGGGTAGTCACGCAGGAAGATCTCCGGGGACGAAATCCTGTGGAGAGCGACCACGCCCGCAAGCTGCACCACGATCATCGCCAGCACCGCGGTACGCATGAACCGGCCGCGGAGCACGAAAACGATCCCCAGGGCCATCAGCAGCCCCAGCATGCTTCCTCGTGAGTCCGCCGCCAATAACCCGAGGAAGTTGGTCGCGGTGAGTAGAAGGAAGCGTCCCTCGCGCGTCGCATAGAAGTAGCCGGCGCTCATAGCGGTGGTTACGGCCAGAAACCCGCCGGCTGCGTTGTGGGCATGAAACAGGAAATGGTAGATCCCTTCCTCGTAAAAGAAGATCGTTCCGCCGGTCACGGCGTAGATACCGAGAAAAACGACGTTCAGCGCCCCGGCTACGTACAGGAACGCGCGGACCAGCGAATCGAGCCGGAGGTCCAGGTGGAGCAGCGAAAGGAAGAGCAGTGGCGCGTAGGTGATGAACACGTTTCCGTCGCGCCGGAAAAATGCGTACTCGGCGAGGGATGCGGGGTCGTAGATCACTGTCCAGACGAAAAAATAGCCAAGCAGCAACGCGAGCGCGGCAGTGATGCGGGGTACGGTGCGCCGACGCACCAGCAGAAACGGCGCGAGCACGGCGGGGAGCGCAAGCCCGGCGCTCAGCGGCACCAGGTTGGTAACAGTGGCGAGCAGGCAGGCGACCGCGGCGAGCAGCAGCACCCGCTCCGCCGGCGCGACATCTTTCCTCCACGGCAGCTTCATCCCGATCGCTCCGCAGCCCGACGCGGCCGCCCGAATAGTGAACGGAACACGATGCCGGCGATCATCGGCAACCGCTCGTACTGACCGCGACGCAGGCGGTTCAACGCTGCGATCACCAACCCGGCATACACGCTAGGCAGCGCGTACGGGTAGAACCGGCGCGTGAACAGGATGCGGGACTGTAGCTGGTAGAAATCCGCCGTGATGCTCCGCTGCTGGGGCATGAGCCGCGTACCACCTGTACTCCGCCCCTCCTTGTGGTAAACCCGGCTTCCGGCGGCGTATCCGAAGCAGAACCCCGCCCGCTTCGCGCGTGCCGCCCAGTCGTGCTCCTCGAAGTACAAAAAGTAATCCTCCGTCAGAAGGCCGACTTCCAGCAGGAACGATGCGCTCACCAGCATGGAGGCCCCTTGCACGCCATGCATCCGGGCCTCGACCGCCGCCTCGTCGATCGCAGTGGCGTCGTACGGAAGATCCTGCCCGATGTGGGAGGACGTTCCCGCCCACATGTTGTGCCGGAAACCGCCCAATGCCTGGACCCGTTCAGGTTCGTCGTAATACAGCAGCGTAGCGCCACAGAGGCCCAGTCTCGGCTGGGAAGCGAACTTGGCAAGCAGGTGAGACAGCGAGTCCGGCGATACGACCGTGTCGTTGTTCAGGAGCCAGACGTGGCCGAAGCGACCGGCAGACAGGGCGTATCGCAGACCCACATTCATTCCGGCGGCGAAACCGTGATTCCCACCCGCATCGATCAGCACCAACGGAGCGCCCGGTATGCTGGTCGAACGCCGCGGCGGAGCGGCACCCAATGGGTACGCCGCCCACTGTACCGGCTTGGATACCGGTGGGGTGGAGAACCCTGCCAGCGGGTGGTCTGGCGGCGTTTCAAAAGCCCGCGCTCCCGCTGCCCATTCCTTAATCCGGTCGAGCGAGCCGTCCGTGGAGCCGTTGTCGATCACCACTACCTGAAATGCGGGGAAATCGCTCCGCAGCACGCTTTCCAGACATTCAATCGTGTCGCGCCATCCATTCCAGTTCAGAATGCACACACATACGGACCCTGGATTTACCAGAAGATCTCGCACTTCCGGGGCCGCAATCTGTGAACCCTCGGGCGAACGTCGCACGGGACCGCTCATGATGCAGCCTCCTGCGGAGCTTCAGCCACCGGCTGGAATACCGGACGTCGTGCTCCGACCGCCCACACCAACATGAGAGCGGAAAGGGTCACCACGGAAACGTAGACGAGCTTGACTGCTGGTGAGTGAAGCACCGCTCCGCTTGCCGTTATGAGCAGCGCGAGAGGCAGCGCCGGGGCCAAGCGGCGAATCCAGGCCCCACTGCCAGGCAGCAGGCGTGCCGCCATACCATAGAGAACTAGCATATCCACGGCAACGCGCAACACCCATGCGATCGCGGCGCCCTCAATGCCATATCGTAGGGTAAGCCACCAGAGCGCCGCCATGTAGAATGGAACTTCGCACAGATGCAGCTTGGCCGTCAGGTCCGGACGCCCCGCACTCTGCACCACGGTGAACGGGATATGCGCGAGACAGTTGATCAGGACCCCGACAGCCAGCCACTGCAGCACGACCGTGCTGTTCCGCGCGAACTCCTCACCCACCCACACCATCAACCCAGCCTCGCCAAAGGTCACCAGAAAAAGGGCAATGGGTGTGACCAGAAGAAGGACCGTCAGGATCGCATGGCCGAAGAGTGCCACCATCTGCGGCCGGTGCTGGCGGAGGCCTGCCGAGAACATGGGGAACAGCACGCTCAACAGCGCGCCGGGGATCAGCCACAGTTTCGTGACCACCTCGTAGGGGGTGGAATAGTACGCCACCGCCGATACCGAGAAGAGCGCCCCGATCAGGAAACGATCGAAGTAAACCATCAGCGGCCCGACCGTGTTGCTGACCGTCATCCAGCCGCCGAACCGCAAAAGCGGTTGTACCACGCGCCGCGCCATGGAGAAGCGGGTCCGCAATTCCGGAATCACGCGCCATACCAGCCACCAGTGCGCTCCGCAGGCGATCACCCGCCCGGCGAGCAGCACCGCCACGAACATGGGCAAGGAATGCGAGAAGGGAAGAACCAGAAGCGGTCCGGCAAAGGTGAACACACCCATTGGAACGCGCAGGGCGTTCACGAGGTCGAAGCGGTGGTAGGCTTCGAGAACGCCGCGCAGCCCGGTAGTAAGGGTCACAAACGGCAACGCAACGGACAACAAAAGGAACGCGTGAATCGTTTCGTCCTGCAGCGGCTCGGGAATCGTCAGAACGCCCCGCACGAACCAGGAAGCGAGTGCAGCTATGGCGACACCACCCACAACGCCAAAACAGAACATCATACCGAGCCCGGTACCGACCAGCACGGGAACCTCCCTGCGGCGAGGCGTATTCACCCGCTCGGCGATCAGCTTGGTGAGCGCCCGGCCGACTCCCAGATCGAGAAAGCTAAGATATCCGATCAGAACCCAGACAAGCGTCAGCACCCCGAAACGGTCGGTTCCCATCCCCCTGATCAGCAGCGGGATCGCGAATACCGCGACGAGCAGAGGACTGCCGCTCCCGACAAAGTTCAGCAGGGAATGATAAACGATGCGACGGCCATCGGTCGACGCTGCTGACGATTCAGATCTGGACATCAACCATGATCATTCATGAGCCAACAAAAGGCGACGTTTCAAGTAAAAGCCAGAGCGCACAATGTATACGTCACCGAGGTTGCAGGGAGCGGACACGACAGTGCGCCGCCGAACGGCACGGCTACGCCTTGCGGAGGCAGAAGCAGGCCTGATCACCGTACGCGTCACTGTTGAGCTCCGCCGCCCGTTGCGCGAAGCGGCGAAGCTCCGACCGGGAAAAGATCGACCGCAGTTCCCCGCCCCGAGATCCGCTCGTGGCTCGCAGAGGAATGTTCCGGCTGTACTGCTCACTCCCCCAGAACTGAAATCCGGTAGAATCGTGTGCTATCCATTCCATTACAAAATCAGTCGCCTTCGCGAGAATCTTCATGCTCTGCCGCGTGTGGAGAAACAGATGGCGTGGCGGGTCCAGTTGGACCCAGTCGGTCCCGTACGTCCGCCATGCGTATGAGTCCGCCACCGGGATCCGGATCAGCACGCGTCCACCCGGACGCAACACACGATGCACCTCTCGAAGCGTAGCGTGTGGATGGGGTATGTGCTCGAACGAATGGTGCATCATCACCCAGTCGAAGGCGCGGTCCACCGCACTCAGATCTCGATTCCGGATGATGACGCCGGGAAAATCCAGATCGGCTTCAACATAGGGATCTACGCCAACCAGATCCCGGAAGCCAGCGACGCTCATGTCACGCAGCAGCCGCCCTTCTCCGCAGCCGACATCGAGGACCGACTCCGCGAACCCGACGCCGGCGCGGCGTACCGCGGTGAGATCGAGGGGAATGCCGTAGCGCCGCAGGAGCAGGCTCCCCAGTAGCGTTCGCTGGCCAAAAAAATGGCCGATCCGCTTCCGCTTCAGAAACCGGGTGAGGGCGCTCTCCCGTTTAGCCTGGAAGGAATAGTAATCTTCAGGATAGTAGCGCGAGATGTCGGCTTCCGAATCGACAAGCTGCACGCATCCGCAGCTTGAGCACTCCAGATACGAAAATTCATCGCGCGAGCCGAACATCATTTCACGCGCTATGAACACCTGGTTGCCTTGTGAATTACCGCAGATACCGCAGACGGACGTGGGTCGGGCAGAGCTAGACAAAACGGCACACCATGAGGGGACAGATCTACGCCGGGGTGCCGGCGGCGCTTCAGCACGCTCCACGTCGGCGTAGTACGGCAGGGATTGTGAGCGCCATGATCTTCAGGTCGAGCCAAACGGACCAGCCGTCGATGTACTCGCAGTCGAAGCGCACGACCTCCTCGAAGTCCACGACGCTGCTCCGGCCGCTGACCTGCCACAGACCGCTAATCCCCGGGAGCACTTCCAGGCGGACGAAATGATGGTCGGCGTAGTGGACCAGCTCCTCCGGGAAGAACGGGCGCGGACCGATCAAGCTCATTTCGCCGGTAAGTACATTGACGAGCTGCGGAAGCTCGTCCAGTGAGGTGCGGCGCAGAAAGCGCCCGAAACGGGTGACCCGTGGGTCGTGGCGGATCTTGAAGAGCCGGGGATCCCCCGAGTCGTTCAGGTGCTGGAGGTGCGGCTTCAACTGATCCGCATTCGCCACCAATGTCCGGAACTTGTACATCCCAAACGTGCCGCCTCCCCATCCCGTGCGGGTTTGACGGAAGAGTACCGGCCCTGGCGAATCGAGCTTGATCAGAACGGCGAGCAGCACGAGCAACGGCGCAAGAAGGATGAGCGCCGCCACCGCCAGAATTACGTCGGTGGTGCGCTTTGCCGGCGGAACCTCGCGCCGTTTCCCTTCCGAATATATCCGGGCTCGTGGACGCGGTCGCGCGCCCGCCGCCTCCAGGGAGCTTTCCGGCAAATCACCAATCAGTCGCGTCGCCATGAATCCGCGTGTCGTTGTTCAAGCCCCGAGTGAAAAGCAGTCATCCCATCAATCCCAGATGCTCGGTTCCACTACGCCGCTGCCCACGGCCAACTCTTCGCGCATCAAGCTGGCGATCGATCGCTTCAGAAAAGTTCCGGATGAACAGTTGCCGATCGAAGCGCTCCGCATTGCGCCGACAGCGCTCCGGATCCCAGCGGAGCTGCTCAAAATCCGTGATCGCGCGGGCAAGGCCGGCAGCGCTCTGTTCATCGAAGAGCAATTCCGTGGCCCGATGAATCACCGTCTCGAGGACTCCTCCGCAACCCTGCGCGATCACGGGGCGCCCTGCAGCCTGCGCCTCGACCGGGGCAATCCCGGAATCTTCCATTCCCGGAAACAGGAACGCGCGACACCGAGCATACAAGTCGGCGACCTCCTCATCGCTGCGGCGCCCGAGGAATTCGACCGTAGGGCCGGCAAGTGCCTCCAGTTTTTTCCGCTGCGGTCCGTCCCCAACAACAACGAGCCGCCATTCGAGCAGGTTAGCGGCTTCGATCGCAAGATCAATGCGCGTGTACGGGACGAGCCGCGAAACCATGAGGTATAAAAGTCCTCTGGCGGCTTTCCGTTCGGCTGGACGCGATCCACATCGACCGGCGGGTGAATCACCTCCGCATCGCGGCCATAGTGGCGGCGGATTCGCGAAGCCACTTCGTGGGAAATGGCCATGAAATGATCTACGCGCTGTGAGGAAAGCTGACCCCACATGCGAAGCCAGTGCGCGACTGGTGCAATCAGGGCCCGGGTACGTAGGCCCCGGGTACACTCGTGATACAAATCCCAAATGTAACGGCAGGGAGTGTAGCAGTAACAGGTGTTGAGCGCACCCGGGGGTGGAATGATGCCCTTCGCACACGCGCTGCTGGTGGTCACCACCATGTCGAACTCGGTGAGATCGAGCTGCTCCAACGCGAGCGGCATCAGCGGAAGAAATGGCTGGTGCCTACGGCGTGCGATCGGAACGCGCCGGAGGAATGTAGGACGGATATCCCATTCCTGCATGGCGGGTGGCAGCCGGCTCGGCTCATGAACGGCAGTGTAAACCGGTGCCTCGGGGAACAGCTCGTGGAATTCCATCAGCACCCGCGCCGCCCCTCCGAACTGGTTCAGCCAGTCCGTAACGATCGCACTCCTCACGCGAACTCCCCCCACGTGTAATCGTAATTCGCTACGTAGCCGCAATAGCGGGCGGATGTCACCCTGGAGATCCTATACACGAGCGCCGCGCAGATACTGCTCAAGCGAATGATTCCAATCCGGGAGTGGCTGACCAATGGCGGCCTTGGTCTGCGTACAATCGAGAACGGAGTACGCTGGTCTCAGGGCCGGCCGTGAGAACATAGATGACGGCACCGACCGCAGTGATGCCATGAGTGCCTGAACATCCAGAACGCGCCGGGCAAATCCGTACCACGACACAGGATCGCCGCCCCCGGTTGCATGAAATATACCCGTAGCCTGCTCGATCAGCTCGGCCATCGCCCAGGCGAGCGTCGCGGTCCATGTGGGGCGCCCGATCTGGTCATCAACCACAACGAGGTGACCTACCTTCCGCGCGCGCCTCGTGATGGTATCCACAAAGTTGGGGCCGCCGCGGCCGTACAGCCAGCTCGTGCGCACGACCAGGGCGCCATCCGCAGCGAGCGCAGAATGCTCACCGGCACGCTTCGAGCGCCCGTAGACGTTCAGCGGAGCCGCCGGATCGACCGGTTGGAGCGGTCGATCAGCGTCGCCGGCAAACACGTAATCTGCACTCGGGTAAACGAGCTGCGCGCCGATCTTCTGACACGCCGCAGCAACCTGCCGGGTGGCGGTCGCGTTGACGTGAAATGCGCCCGCCTCATCTGCTTCCTCCGCGTCGACCGCCGTGTAGGCCGCGCAGTGGATCATCACGTCAGGGCGGTGCTGCCGCAGCAGAGTTTGTACGGCATCTTCATCCTTCACGTCGAGATCCCGGCGACCAAGCGGACCACGGCGTGTGCTCGCGCGGCCAGCTCCGGCACCGTGGCCGCCGCGAGCATTCCACCCGCCCCCGTAACCAGCACCTTCACGCGGATGCTCCGCGCGCGATCTGTCGGGCATAGTAGGTAATGATCATGTCCGCGCCCGCACGCCGGATGGAGAGCAGAACTTCGCGCATAGCACAATCCGCATCCAGCCAGCCCCGCTCCCCGGCTGCCATCACCATGGCGTACTCGCTGGACACATGATACGCGCACACCGTCCACCGGGTCTCGGATTTCACGCGCTGAATCACGTCGAGGTACGCGAGTGCGGGTTTCACCATGATGATGTCCGCGCCCTCCGCAATGTCGAGACGAGTCTCTCGCAGCCCTTCTTCCACACTCGCGGGGTCCATTTGATAGCTGCACCGGTCACCGAACTGCGGGGTGCTTTCGGCGACATCGCGGAACGGGCCATAAAAGGCGGAGGCGTACTTCACGGAATACGCGAGGATCGAGGTCGCCGGTGAAAGCGACGTTTCCCGCACCAATGTCCGCACTGACTCGGTGCGCCGCATACGCCGCGGCCGGTAGTATGGAAAGCCCGTCATGACCGCAATCAGAAAAAGACACGCATTCCGACACTTGCCTCACGCTCGGCCCAATCGCTGCCGGACTCCCGAGCGACAAACAACATCAGGTCGGATCGCGGACCCAGCCGCCAACTGGCACGCCCGGAAACGCCGTTGCTACTGCCGTCGCGTCCCGGCACGAACAAGTTCTCAGTCCGCCGCTCTCTCCGGAACGCGCGGGCATCCAGACGAAGCCGGGCATCGAGCAGGTCCGCCTGCGTGTACACCAGCATCTCGGTACCATTCCCACCGACGGCATGACCGAGCGGCACGTCCGACAGCACCCAATTCCCCGGATGCGCATTGTGCCGGTACCACGGGGGATTCCCGCAGCAGGCGGCTTCGAATCTGGCGTACTCGGCGCCCAGACCGACGGCAGCAAGCCGCGGAAGTGCCGGGAGCAGCACGCCGAATACCTGGCCTGGAACGTTCTTGAATGATCCAGCGCTATCTTCCGCGCCCCACTCGAGGTACAACGTGATCGGGAGCAGCTCTTCGGTCGGAGCGCGATACCGGAACTCGGCGGATACGACCTGGTCGGCCAGCGTGCCGGCATGCTTGCCGATGAACGTATACAGCAGACCTCGTGCAGTGATCGGTGCGGGTGCCGGACCTCCACCAATCGTCGTTGCCCGGTGAATGGAGAGCGTGAGGCGGTCGTGCGGCCGAATCGATCCGCTCGCCCCCCAAAACCACGGCTCCCCCACGTGCCGCTCCTCCATGAAGCGGCTGAGAAAGGTATGGAAGGAGACCGGCCCAAGGTACCCAAGTACGCCGGGCAGGTGCAACGGCGTGGTCGTCTCGATCTGAACCCGGTCCATAGCTGCCGCACCGGACAGCACGACCGCGCCCTCACCGTAGCCATAACCGATCGGTTGGCGACCGACGGAAAGCGCGACGGACCGCCAGCCCAACGTGAGATCTCCCCCTGTGATCCGAACGCCGTCCGCATCCGCATGGGGATCGACGGAAATTGCCATCCAAGGACGGACGGCGAAAGATACCGAAACGTCCGCGGCGACGCTGGACCGGTCCGGCAGCGGAAGCGACCCGGTCCGGCTGTCGGGGAACTCGCCGATGCCGGGAGACTCGCGACCCTCATGAAGCCCGTATCCCAGGCCAGCGGAGCTCCCGAGCATCTTCGGCAACTCCGTACCATCTGCCGCAGGCAGTGCAGCCTCCGGGAACTCCTCGGCAAACCGCTGCGTCCACGCTTCGGTAAGATCCGCCAACTCGAGCGACCGCATCGCCGCACGCTCCGCAGCCTGCCGAAGCGCTCGACCGACGATGTGGCGCGGCACGGATCGTTGGGCGGGCAGGTAGCCCGGAATCAGGCCAGTTGCCTCCGCCCGCCGCGCTGCTACGACCGCCCAGTGATCCGCGGACAACGGCGGTGAAGCGGTAATCTGCGCGTACTGTGCCGCCGCGAAAGGGATGCGCAATGGCAGCCCCAGCAGCGCCACAATCGCGAGCGCCCGTACGACCCGTCGCGGCACCTCCAAACCTCGTGGTTCGACCATATATCAGTCTGCGCTTCCGTAATGGCTACGGATCGCGCGAATCAATCCGGGGATTGTGTACTCCGTTGCCTCGACGTGTACCGGCAGGCCACGCTCGCGCGCTGCCGCCGAGGTGATCGGCCGGATGGAAGCGACTTTCGCATCGCCGATCCCGGTGCCGACCAGATCAACAAAGTTGAGTACGGTTGAGCTGGCGGTGAAGGTCACCACGTCCACGGAGCCGTCGCGAAGCCGCTCGCGAACCGCATCTACCTCCCCGCCATCCGGCACTGTACGATACGCCGCCACCTCCACCACCTCGGCGCCACGCGCCTGCAGCTCCACCGGCAGTACCGAGCGAGCGACCTCCGCGCGCGGAAGCAGAATACCGCTGCCGCGCAGGTCAATCTCGGCCGCCAGCGCTTCCACCACCGCTTCCGCAATGAACTGCTCCGGGATCAAGTCGGGGCGAACGCCTTCCGGTTCGAGTGCCGCGCCTACCTCTCGGAGATCGACCATGTAGACATCCGGCTTGCGCACTTCCCCATGAACACTGACCCGTCGTAGGACCACTACTTCGATCGTGGGGTTGCGAAGATGGGTGCCGTACGCGGAAACGAGAGAATCCTCGAGCGAACGAGCGCTGCGCCCCGAGACCGGAAGCCGGCCGAGCCGAGGGAGAACGAGATCACCACCGTCTGCTACCGTAAAGACTCCGCTGAACTCTGGTTCGCGGAAGATTTTGATCGAGACCTGATCCCCGGGAAAGATCGGTGCGTTGGCAGCCGCGCCATGCCGCGCGCTCCCCTCGAAGTCGGGAGCCGAGTTCTCTTGCGCGGAAACCGGAGCGGAGAGCGCTACAAGAATGCCGCAGAGCGAGACTGCGGCACGAAGCGTGATGCTCATCGTACATCGGGCGGGGTTCACTTCATTACCGCCGCTGTGCGGAGGGACACACCCCTTCGCGACCATACGGGCGGGGCCGAACCCCGCCCGCCCGGCGAAGAGCGAGAGGAACTACCAGGGGAAACTATCGAATCTTGCCGGTTCGGTCAACGAAATCGTGCAGCGATAGGTAGATAGAAGGTGTCAGTAGGCCCCCGTCCGACGCAGGACGGCAGGCACGGTGAGCGCCATGATCTTCAGGTCCAGCAAGACGGACCACTCATGAATGTACTGTCGGTCCAACCGAATCACCTCTTCGAAGTCCAGCACCGAACTCCTACCGCGCACCTGCCAGAGCCCGGTGATTCCGGGCAGGACCGTCAACCGTTCAAAATGATGCTCCGCATAGTGCTGCAGGTCATCGGGAAAGAACGGACGCGGGCCGATCAAACTCATCTCACCGAGCAGAACATTGATGAGCTGAGGAAGCTCATCCAGTGACGTTCGCCGCAGGAAGAGACCCACACGTGTGACACGAGGATCGTTCCTGATCTTGAACAACCGGGGGTCGGTCGATTCGTTCAGGTGATGATACTCTGCTTTGATCTGATCCGCGTTGTCGACCATCGTGCGAAACTTATACATCCAGAACGGCCGCCCACCGGCCCCCGTGCGAAGCTGTCTGAAGATGGCCGGGCCACGGGAATCGAGCTTCACAGCGGCAGCGATCAGGACGAGAAGCGGCAGGAACAGAAGCAGAGCGAACACACTCAGCAGCACGTCCATGCTCCGCTTGACAACCGGCTTCGGAAGCCCGAGCCCACCCGGGTGCAGCCGGAACACCTCACCGACCCTCGTCTTCGTCAATTCGAGCCGCGCATCGATGCGGTGCAGCGTGTGGGTTGCCACCGACACGGACACACCCATCTCGAAGCAGCGATGCACGAGCACCTCGAACTTTTCGAATGAGAGGCTGGAGGCGGCGATGATTACCTCGGATGCCCCGCTCGACCGAAGTGCGGGCTCGAGTTCCCTGAAGATCACATCGAGCGGAGCGGCTGCAGCACGCGGCAGGGAAAGGCGACCCACCATCCGAACATCCGCCTCACCATGGACGTGGATCGCCCGCATCACGTGAGCCGTCTCCTTGGCGGATCCGAGCACCAGCACCCGACGCTGACCCACACCGTGCCGATACCCGTAGCTCAGCGCATGATCGATCACCACTCGCCCGCCGAAGAGGAGAAGAGCAGCGGCGGGCACATAACCGAGCAGCGTAGCGCCGTTCGGCAGCTCGATCGCGCTTTGGGAGAATAGATACCCGTGCAGCCACCCGAGTGCCGCAACCACGAGCACGGCGGCGAGGATCCGGCCGAGGCCCGGGCGGGTGTGCAGCAATGTGTACGCGCCGGAAGCCGCGAGGACGAGGGCTTGAACGACGGCGGCGAAGATCGCCAGTGCCCAAATCTGGTTCCCGGCGAGATGCGGCGACCAGCCGAGCTGTGGGAATGCGGAGAGCGCGAGCAGCGCGACGCTCCCCGAGACTACGAGATCGACGATAAGCAGGAGGGTCACGCGAAGCGTTCGCCGGCCGATATCGCCCCAGCTACGCCGTATCGTGTCACCGAGTTGCTGATGCACCTCGGCAGCTCTGAGCATATCACTCGCAGCTGCGGTGAGCTCCTGTACCTTCGCCAACGGTGTCGCCATACCCTTCATGAAATTGCAGCGGGGGTTTCCCGCTGGTGGTCGATTATGCCAGGTCCAGCAACGCGTTCCGAACTTGAGCGGCTCGCTCTCCTCTTTTCGCCGCGCCATGGTGCCGCGAAACCATGGCCTGGAAGCGCTGGCAAAACTCGCGCCGATCGAATCGCTCCGCGTTCCGACGGCAGAGTGACGAATCGATGGCCGTGCCGTCCAATTCGTCGAGAGATTGGATCAATGAGTCTTCGTTCTGCTCGTCGAAAAGCAGCCCTGTCGCTCCGTGGACCACGGTCTCGGTCGCGCCACCTCGAGCGAAAGCGATTACGGGGCGCCCCGCAGCCTGCGCTTCAACGGGAGCGATCCCGAAATCGTCCAGGCCAGGGAAAATGAAGGCCCGGCAACGGGCATAGAGGTCCGCCACCTCCTCATCGGAGCGTTTCCCGAGAAACTGCACAGTCGGGCCGCTCATGGCCTCCAGCTCTTTGCGTTGCGGCCCGTCTCCGACTACGATCAGGCGCCGGCGCAGGCGGTTGGCCGCAGTGATTGCAAGATCGATCCGCTTATAAGGAACCAGGCGGGCCACCACGAGATAGAAGTCTTCGACCCGGTTCGAGGGTGTGAACCGGTCGATATCCACCGGGGGATAGATTACCTCCGCATCTCGCCGGTAGTGATGGCGAATTCGTGCAGCGACATCGTGCGAGATAGCCACGAAGTGGTCCACGCGCTGCGATGAAAGCTGGTCCCAGGTGCGCATCCTGTGAGCTACCGGGGCAATCAGCGGCAGCAGCCGGCTGCCACCCGTGTACTCGTGATAGGAATCCCACAGGTAGCGGCACGGGGTATAGCAATAGCAGAGATTAAGCGCTCCCGGCCGGGTGATCACGCCCTTCGCGCAGGCACTGCTCGTCGTAATCACCAGGTCGTATTCACTCATGTCGAACTGCTCGAAGGCGAGCGGCATGAGCGAAAAAAAAGGCTGATGATGACGGCGGGCAAACGGAATCCGCTGCAGAAATGAAGGACGAACGTCCCACGTCCGCATCTCGGCCGGGAGGCGGCTCGGCTCGTACACGGTGGTATAGATCGGTGCGTTGGGGAACATGGCATGAAGCTCCACCAACACGCGCTCCGCCCCGCCGAACTGATTCAACCAATCACAGGTGATAGCGACTTTCACACGACTCCCGTGTATGCGAAGCAGAGTCCAAGGAACAGGGTAGCCTCACCTTGCCACCCGCCAGCAGTGGATGCCGACGCACGGGAGCACCGTCCCGCGGCACCCCCGTTTTTGAACAGGCGCGATAACGACCGCGCCATTCAGTTATACATCTGAACCGTCACCGTGCAGGTACTGAGTGAGCATCTCTCTCCATGCCGGGAGCGGGTGGCCCAGAACAGCCTCCGTCGACGCGCAGTCCAGCACCGAATACCTTGGCCGGGTCGCGGGACGCGGGAAAGCCGACGAGGGAACAGCCCGAACCGCTGTCTCGACAGCCGTCTCCGCGAGAATGGCGCGCGCGAAATCATACCAGCTCACCGGCTCCCCTCCATCGGTCACGTGCAGAATGCCCTTCGAGCGGCGTTCCAGCAAGGCACAGACCGCACGCGCGAGTGAAGCAGTCCACGTGGGGCGACCGATCTGGTCACTCACCACGTCGAGGTGATCGCGTTCACGCGCGAGCCGCTGGATGTTGTCGACGAAGTTAGAGCCACCGCTCCCGTAAAGCCAGCTTGTGCGGACGACGAGCCCCCCCTGCACCTCCAAGGTCGCCCTTTCCCCATCCAGCTTGGAGCGTCCGTACGCATTCAGCGGGTTGGGGGGATCGTACGGTTGGTACGGCCGTGAAGCGGAGCCCTGAAAAACATAATCGGTGCTGGGATAAACGAGCCGGGCTCCGATTCTCTGACAGGCCTCGCCCACGTAGCGTGTGGCGCCCGCGTTGATCCGGGAGGCGGCTGCTTCGTCCGCCTCGGCGGCGTCGACCGCGGTGTAAGCAGCACACTGTACCACCACATCAGATTCCTCATCCCGGATGCGACGGTGCACCGCGGCTTCATCGGCTACATCGAGCGCCGCCCGATCCAGCGCGACCACCTCCCAGCCCCGAGAGCGCAATTCTGGCACCAGCGCCCGCGCGAGCATTCCTCCCGCCCCTGTCACCAGTGCTTTCAAACTCGCGATCCCCGTGCGAATTGTCGCGCATAGTAGGTGATGATCATGTCCGCCCCAGCGCGCTTGATCGAAGTGAGCACCTCCCGCATCGCCCTGTCGGCATCGATCCAGCCGTGGGCCCCTGCAGCCATGACCATGGCGTACTCCCCGGATACATGATATGCGCAGAGGGGATATCCGGTCTCCGCCTTGACGCGATGGATCACATCCAGATATGCGAGCGCAGGTTTGATCATGATGATATCCGCTCCTTCCTGAACATCCAACCGCACCTCGCGCAACGCTTCGGCGACATTCGCGGGATCCATCTGGTAGCCGCGGCGGTCGCCGAACTGCGGCGTGCTCTCGGCTGCCTCGCGGAAGGGGCCATAGAAGGCGGAAGCGTACTTCGCGGAGTACGCCAGGATCGGCGTGTCCGAAAACCCGTTCTCATCCAGGGCGCTGCGGATCACCGCGACCCGCCGGTCCATCATGTCCGATGGCGCGACGATGTCGGCACCCGCGCCCGCATGGCTCACCGCCATACGCGCAAGCAGAGGAAGCGTGGCATCGTTATCGACCACGTCGCCGCGAAGTACGCCGCAGTGCCCGTGCGACGTGTATTCGCAGAGACAGACATCCGTGATGACCAGCATCTCGGGCAGCTCACTCTTCAAAGCACGAACGGCCCGCTGCACGACCCCCTCCTCCTCCCATCCCGACGATCCAGTCTCATCTTTACGGTCGGGGATCCCGAACAGGAGGACCGCGGGGATCCCGAGAGTCAGCGCGTCTTCGGCATCGCGGAGCAGTTCGTCCACCGAGGTCTGATCGACGCCGGGCATCGATGAAACGGGACGGCGAATCCGCTCGCCGCCAGTGGCGAACAGCGGAAGGATCAGGTCCCCGGGGCTGACCGTCGTCTCACGAACCAGTGTGCGCAGCGGCTCGCTGCTGCGCAGCCGGCGAAGGCGAGGGGAATGAAGCATCGACATGACGATCTCAGAAAAGGATCCGGGTACCCACACGAAGCTGCTGCTCTACCCACCCCGTGCCCCCTTCGCGGAAGGCGTTCGTAAAGAGTTCGGCACGCGGCCGGATGCGCCACCCCGCACTGGCCGCGAACCCCGAGCTCGTGCCGTGACGTTCGGGAGAGAACAGGTTCTCGTCTCCGCGATCACGCCGGAACGCCCGGCCGTCCAGTTGCAAGCGGGAGGATAGAGCATCCCATCGCCCGTACACCAGCACCTCCGAACCGTCGCCGCCGGCCGGGTGCGCCAGGGGGCGGTCCCGCAGAACCCAGGTTCCCGGATGTGCAACGTGGCGGTACCACGGGGGGTTCCCACAGCAGGAGGTGCCGAACTGCGAGTACTCAAACCCAACCGAAACTTCCGGCACTACGGGAAGAGCGGGAACGAAAACCCCGGACATGATGCCCGGCACCTTGTAGAACGAGCCCGCGCTATCCTCCGAACCCCACTCGCCGTACACGGTGATCGGCAGCACCGACTCAGTGGGAAGACGATAGCGGAACTCCGCCGATACGACCTGGTCCGCGAGATGGCCGGTGTGCTTCCCCACGAAGGTAAGCAGGAGGCTTCTGGCGCTGATCGGCTCCGGAGCCAGGCCGCCGCCGATGGTACTCGCCCGATGAATGGACACCGTAAACCGCGAGTGCGGCTGGACGGATAGGCTCGCACCCCAGAAGAACGGCTCACCCACATGCCGCTCTTCGTAGAAGCGCGTGAAAAAGGTATTGAACGCGGTGGGTCCCAGATATCGGAGCCAGCCCGGCAGCTCCAGCGGCTGCGTTGTCTCCACCTGTACACGGTCGAGTGCGACGTTCCCGGCGAGCACCACTCCACCGCCCTCCGCGTAGCCGTAGCCGACTGGCTGCCGCCCCACGGAGAAACCGAGTTTCCTCCAGCCGAGGACCAGATCGCCGCTGGGGATCGAAAGACGTGCGTCCGACAGCTCAGCCGCCGCCGCGACTGCGAGCCAGCTCCGCGGGAGGAACGACAGAGAGGCTCCCACCGTGATCCCGGCCGCGTCGGCGAGAGGGAGCGCGCCTGTCCGGTCCGGCGGGTACTCCCCTTCCCCGGGAGCCGCACGTCCCTGGTGCCGCCCATACTGGACGCCGGCGGCACTTCCACCCGCAAAGGGTGGTGGTGCGGCGGGTACAGCCGATTGCTGACTTTCCGGGAACTCCTCGACGAAACGCGCAAGCCAACCCTCTGTGAGGCCTGTCAGGCCCGGGGCGGTCGACGAAGCCTCGAGAGCGGCATCTCGCAGAACGGCGCCGACAACGAGACGAGGGACCGAGCGCTGGGCAGGGAGGAAATCGCTCACCAGCCCCAGAGCCTCCGCTCGGCGTGCGGCTTGCACTGCCCAGTGACCCTGTGGAAGCGGCGCTGAAGTATAGACTACGCCCCGCGCGGACTCCTGAGCGTCCGCAGCCACGGGGGCAGCCACGGCGGCAGCCATCGAAAAGGTGAGGAGCATACATCCGAGTAGCCACACCCGCGAATCACTCCCTCGTACATGCGATCTGGATCCAACCCTCATTGCCCTCGTTCCGCATAGTTCTCACGAATCGCCCGAATCAACCCCGGGATCGTATACTCCCGCGCTTCCATATCTACACGGAGACCACGCTCTCGCGCCGTCGCGGAGGTGATCGGTCCGATGGAAGCGACCCGGGCGCTACCGATCTCCGCACCGATGAGGTCCACAAAGTTATCGACTGTGGAGCTCGCGGTGAAGGTAACGAGATCGACACTGCCGGAACGGAGCATCTCCCGGAGCGAGTCCGCTTCGGCGCCGTCCGGAACGGTACGGTAGGCGGCCACCTCCACCACCTCCGCGCCGCGAGCCCGTAGCTCGTTCGGCAGGACGGGGCGCGCGACCTCCGCGCGCGGGATCAGGATCCGGCTCCCGCTCAGCTCCCCTTCCGCTTCCAGTGCTTCGATCACCGCCTCAGCCACGAACCGACTCGGGATCAGATCGGGGCGGACCCCCTCCATCTCGAGCGCCGCACCAGTCGCGGGACCGATCGCGCAGACGGATACGCCGGCCAGTGCGCGGGTATCGCGGCCGACATCGCGGAGCGAGTCCCAGAAGCGGGACACCCCGTTGACGCTGGTGAACAGAACCCAGTCGAAGGTATTGATCTCACGGGCCGCACGGCGGAGCGGCTCCGGATCCTCCATCGGCTGGATCCGGATGGTGGGGAACTGGAGGACCTCCGCTCCGAGCGCTCCGAGCGAGGCGGCGAAGTCGCTCGCCTGCGCGCGTGCGCGCGTTACCACGATCCGCTTGCCGAACAGCGGACGCGACTCGAACCAGGCAAGCTTCTCCCGCAGCCGCACCACCTCGCCGACGACCACGATGGCCGGGGCCCCCAGACCCTCACGCTCCACGAGGTCCGGCAGCGACTCGAGCGTCCCGACCACCACGCGCTGCCGGGGATAGGTGCCCCACTCGACCGCGGCAGCCGCGGTGTCGGCGGGTCGGCCACCCTCGACCAGACGACGAAAGTTGCCGCGCATCCGGCCGACGCCCATGTAGAAGACCAGCGTCCCTACACCACGGGCGAGGTGGGCCCAATCGAGATCGCTCTCGTCCTTGGTGGGGTCCTCGTGGCCGGTGATCATCGCTACGCTCGATACGAGACCACGCTGGGTGACGGGAATCCCCGCGTAGGCGGGAGCGGCCACACCTGCTGTGACGCCGGGGACGACCTCGAACGGCACGCCGGCCGATACCAGCGCCTCGGCCTCCTCTCCCCCGCGCCCGAACACGAAGGGATCGCCGCCCTTCAGGCGAACCACGCTGCGGTACCGCCCCGCCAGCTCGATCAGCAGCGTGTTGATCTCGTCCTGCGACAGCGTGTGCTCGGCGGCGCGCTTCCCGACGTAGACCATCTCGGCGTCCGAGCGGCGGCGCTCCAGAACCCCCGCGCTCACGAGTGCGTCATGGACGATCACATCGGCGTCACGGATGAGCTCGGCGGCGCGCAGCGTAAGCAGTCCCGGGTCTCCCGGCCCGGCGCCCACCAGATATACGGTACCCATAATTCCTCCGGTCACACCACGGTCTCTCCAGCAGATGCGGCGAGGAGATCGACGAGCGTGGTCCGAAGCGGAACCTGCGGTATCCACCCGAGCTGCCGGATACGTGCCGGATCGCCACAGAGCAGCG
>JACDHR010000650.1 GCA_013820915.1 Gemmatimonadota bacterium | reverse complement strand
GCGCGGGCGGTCCGAGATCGAAGATCTTGTTGAGGATGGAGCAGACCGAGGCGAGCCAGATCCGGCCCCGGTACGGCCGCGCGTAGCGCAGGAGCCGCCGCAGGGGACGCGCGGGAGGCGTGGAATGGTTCTGGGTAACAGCCGGCGTGCCGATCGGCGACATTAAGCGCTGATGGTGATGGGAGAAGCAGGTCGCCGCGGAAACTCGAGCCCTCGCGACCCCCGGAATCGGCGCGAGCCGGGCCTCCCGACTGCAGACAGGGACCGGGCCATGGCGGCCCGGTCCCTGTCAGGAATATCTCTGCCCGGAGGTTTACCGCAACCGTGCCCGCTCCGGGGCGGCCGTTGCGGTATACCCCGCAATCAGCGTTATGCGTCCGCCAGCTTCCGGATGGAGGCGGCGAGTGCGCGCACGCGGTCCGGGTCGCCGGCGCCGCTCGCGTCCGCATCGAGCTGCGTCGCCAGCTGCGTCAGCGCGGCGCTCCGCTGCGCCCCGTTCATCCGCTCCGCACGGTCGAGTTCGCCGCGCACACCGGTCAGCCGAGCCTGCGGCAGACCGTTGTTGCGCCCAAGCTGGTCCAGATAGGCACGCGATACCGCGAAGCTGGCGGGCCAGACGATCATCGGCTGGTTCTGGGGATTGAACTGTTCGAACTGCACCAGCCTCGCCGCCTCGATCTCGTTCTGCGACAGGTGCTCGCTCGGCGTCAGCTGGAACACGTCGAGCCCGCGGGCGATCTCGGAGCCGTAGATGTTGCCGTTGTACCAGTACGTGGACCAGTACCCGCCCGTCGTCAACTCGGTGGCGCTGACCGGGCCACGATCGAAGAAGGCGATCTCCACCGGGTTGGCCGCGTCGGTGAAGTCGAACACCGAGAGTCCGCCCTGATACCAGGCCTGCGCCTTGATATCGCGCCCGGGCACCGGAACCAGCGAGCCGTTGTGGGCCACGCAGTTTTCGGTGGCGGTCTGCGCAGCAGGCAGCTTGTAGTAGCTGGCGAACTGCATCTTGCGATCCACGATATTGAAGATCGCGTTCGCGCCCCACTCTTCCGCGTCGGTCGCCTGGCAGCGTGCGCCACGGCCCCCGCCCCACTCATCGGTGAAGATCACCGTGGAGCCGTCATTGCTGAAGGTCGCCGAGTGCCAGTAGGCGAAGTTGGGGTCCTCCACTTCGTGGATCCGCACCGGGTTGGCCGGGTTCGAGATGTCGAAGAGGATCCCGTTACCCGAGCACGCGCCCGCAGCGAGCCCGATCTCCGGGTACGCGGTGATGTCGTGGCACTGGTTGGTCTGCGACGTACGCTGGGTGCCCGGCCCGTGGTCGCCACCCTGCCAGAGCCCCGCGATGGAGCCGGTCTGCGCATCGGCGAAGACGCGCGGCTCGCTGACCACCCGGGCCTGCTGCGGCGCGGCGAGCGGCACCTGGATCACCGCGATGCTCCAGTACGAGGTGTTCGGGTCGTCCGGCGAGCGCACGTCGACGCACCCCGCCAGCTCCTGAGCAGGCCGCGCAACGCTGGTGCCGGAAACGTATACGTACAGGTTCGCTGCATCGCGCGGGTCGGACACCAGCGTGTGCGTGTGCGAGCCGCGGCAGGTCTGTACGGCCGCCACCTGCCTCGGATTGTCGAGGTTGCTGATGTCGAAGATGCGCACGCCGCGGAACCGCTCGGCGCTGACGGTGTCCGCGACCCCCTGCACGCCACAGTCGACGCGGCCGCGCGTCTGCTCTACCGAGAGGAAGAGCAGATTGTCGTGCACCGAGATGTCGCCCTGCCCGCCGGGGCAGACCACGGAGGTCCGCAGCCGCGGGCTGCGCGGATCGGAGATGTCGTAGACGGTGAAGCCGTGGTAGTTGCCGACGAACACATGATTCCCGCTGAACGCGAGATCCGTGTTCGAGAAGTCGCCGTCGACCGGGTTCGCCGGGTTGAAGAAGCCTTCCGGGCGGTTACGGTTCGCCAGCAGCTCCACATTGCTGGCGGCTTCGCCGGCGTCCAGCCACCCCGCCGAGAGCCCGACTCGCGGATCGGCCTGGCGATCCCCTGACGGGCCCGCCGGGACGCCGCCCTGCACCGCGGGGGCACATGAAGCCAGGGAGAAAAACAGC
>JACDHR010000649.1 GCA_013820915.1 Gemmatimonadota bacterium | reverse complement strand
AAGCGCGCGCCGAGCGCCCGGAAGTTGGGGCGCGCGAGGAAGCTCACCAGCTCCTCGGCGCGGTCCATGAACTCGACGCGGTGCACGTTCAGCTCGTCGCGCAGGATCTCCAGCAGCTCGGCGCCGAGCTCCGTATCCGGCGGGGTGACGGCATAGAGCACCGCCAGCGGCTGACGCACGCGGATCCCCACCTCCTCCCGCGCGGCGCGACCCAGCGCCGAAAGGCGTCGCACGGCCGCCATCCCACGCTCCAGTGCCACATCCCGATCGGCGGGATCGAAAGCCGGGAAGCGGGCCAGGTGCACGCTCGCGTCCGCTTCCAGCGCGCGATGAAGCCAGTCGGCGAAGAAGGGGGCCACGGGAGCCATCAGGCGCGCCACCACCACCAGTGCACCGTGGAGCGCCGCGAAGGCGGCACGCGTATCTCCGGCATCGGCACTGCCCCAGAACCGGCCTCGCGACCGGCGTACATACCAGTTCGAGAGGTCGTCGACGACGAAGTCACCCAGAGCGCGCACCGCGTGCGTCAGATTGTAGGCCTCGAGCGCGTCCAACACAGTCTGCGACACATCTGCCAGGCGCGACCTCAGCCAACGGTCCATCAGGGGCGCCGTCGCGGGCTCCTCCTCTTCCGCCGACGGAGTCCAGCCTTCGAGGTTGGCGTAGAGCGCGAAGAAACGGTAGCTGTTGCGCAGCGTGTCGAACACCTTCCGCTGCACCTCGCGCACCCCGTCCGGATCGAACCGCTTCGGTAGCCAGGGGTGCGATGTTGTAAGCAGGTACCAGCGGATCGCGTCCGCTCCGAACTCGCCGAGCGCCTCCCACGGGTCGACCACGTTGCCGCGCGACTTCGACATCTTCTGCGCCTCGGCGTCCAGGATCAGGTCGTTGACGACCACGTTCCTGTACGAGGGGCCGCGGCCCAGCAGCGTGGAGATCGCGAGCAGCGAGTAGAACCACCCGCGCGTCTGGTCGACGCCCTCGCAGATGAAGTCCGCGGGGAAGAGACGCTCGAAGCTCTCGCGGTTCTCGAACGGGTAGTGCATCTGCGCGAAGGGCATCGCGCCGGAATCGAACCAGACGTCTATTACCTCCGGCGTGCGCCTCATCGTGCCGCCGCACTGCGCGTCCGGGCAGCGCCACGTCAGTTCGTCGATGAAGGGCCGGTGCGGGTCGAAATCTTCGCCCAGATCACCGACCCGTTCACCCAGCTGCGCGAACGACCCGATCCACTCCAGGTGTGCGGGATCCGCGTCGCACACCCACGCCGGGAGCGGCGTGCCCCAGTAGCGATTGCGCGAAAGGGCCCAGTCGACGTTGTTCTCCAGCCACTCGCCGAAGCGTCCGGTGCCGATCTCCGGCGGGTGCCAACGGATCTCGCGGTTATTGGCCAGCAGATCCTCGCGCACCTGCGTGGTTCGGATAAACCAGGAATCGCGCGCCATGTACAGCAGCGGACTGCGGCAGCGCCAGCAGTGAGGATAGGTGTGCGGCTCGCGCGTTGACCGGAACACCTGCCCGCGTGCGCGGAGATCCGCGACGAGATCGTCGTCGGTGTCTTTGACGAAACGCCCGCCGACCAGCGGCAGGTCCTCGCGAAACTCGCCGCGGTCGTTCACCGGCTGCAGGATGGGCAGGCCGTGCTCGCGCCCCACCACGTAGTCGTCCGCACCGAACGCGGGAGACATGTGCACGATGCCTGTTCCTTCATCGGCGGACACGAAGCCGGCTGGAATCACGCGCCACGCCCGCTCCGCGGCGCCCGCCGGTTCGTCTCCCGCCTCTACCCAGGAGAACGGGCGCTCGTACCGCAGCCCCACCAGTTCCCCGCCGCGCATCTCACTCCGCACCACGGCGTCCTCACCGAAGAGCGCGGAAACGCGCTCGCGGGCAAGAATGAAGCGTCGCCCCTCGTGCTCGACTTCCGCGTAGGGCAGGTCCGGATCGACGGCGAGCGCCACGTTGGACACCAGAGTCCACGGCGTCGTGGTCCACACCAGAAACTCGCGGCCGCCCGGCTCCCCGCCCTCGCTCACCACCGGGACGGTGAGGTAGAGCGAGGGGTCCTTCACCTCCTGGTAGCCCTGCGCCAGCTCGTGGCTGGAGAGGCCGGTAC
>JACDHR010000648.1 GCA_013820915.1 Gemmatimonadota bacterium | reverse complement strand
CTTCGCCCCAGCACCATCACGCCAGCCACGGATTGTCCCTCGTATCTCAGGTCCGCCCGGGTATCGACCGAAACCGTCACGGAGCCAATGGAGGGGAGCGACCGGATCTGCTCGGCTTCCGCCAGCGTGATCGCCGGCTTGCCCTCCCACGGAGCGCGGCGGGTGCCGTCGTTCACGAAGCTCACCTCGGTCTGGTCCCAGCGCTCGACCACGAAGTTCTCGGGGCCGATCGCCTCGAGCTCGCCCGTGATCGAGGAGCGAATACCGGTGATCATGGCCGCCATCGCGACCACCGTCGCCACACCGATTACGACGCCGAGGATCGTGAGCGCGGCGCGCACCTTGTTGGAGCGCAGCGCCTCCAACGCGATGCCGATTCCCTCGCGGGTCGCCTGGAAGGTCATCGCACGCTCCGCGTGCTCAGTGGCCTGCGGTTCATCGCACGCTCCGCGTGCTCAGTGGCCTTCGGTTCATCGCACCTGCGGTTCTCAGTGGCTTACAGTTCATCACACGCCTACTCCTGTCGAAGCGCGACGATGGGGTCGAGCCGGGCGGCCCGAACCGCGGGGTATACCCCTGCGGCCAGCCCCACGCCCACACCAAGCAGGATCGCCAGCCCCACGGACCAGGGCGCGACCTGCGCCGGGATGGGCGAGATCGCGGAGACCGCCGCGGCGAGCGCGACGCCCGCGCCGATGCCCAGCAGTCCGCCGATGCCGGACAGCGTGCCGGCCTCGATCAGGAACTGCAGTCGGATGTCGCGGCGGCGCGCGCCGAGCGACTTGCGCAGCCCGATTTCGCGCGTGCGATCCGTCACGGAGACCAGCATGATGTTCATGATCACCACCGCGCCCACGAGCAGAGAGATCGCGACGAGGCCGGGGAGCGCGACCATCATGATCTGCGAAATCCGGGTCCAGAACGAGAGGCCGGCTTCCGCCGTCTCGACCTCGAACGAGTTCACCTGGTCAGGGCGCAGCCGGTGCCGGATGCGCATCCATCCCTCCATCTCCGTCATCGCGACCGGGAGATACCGCGCCTCAGGCACCTTGAAGGTGATCTCATCCACCACGTTATGCGGGTTGACGAAGCCGTTCACCGCGGAGCGGGCGGGGGCAATCGCTACATTGTCCATCGACATGCCGAAGAGCGAACCCTGCTTTTCCAGCACCCCGACCACCTGGTAGGGGAAGTTCTGGATCCGCACCGTCTGCCCGACTGCGCCGCGACCCTCGAACAGCTTGTCGGCGACCTCCCTGCCGAGCACCACCACCGGAAGTCCGCGTTCCGCCTCCTGATCCGAGAAGGGGCGCCCCTGCTCGATGGCCGTGTCGCGGATGCGGAAGTACGATGCGGATGCCCCGGTGACGCGCACGTTGTCGATGGCTAGCCCGCGCGGCCCCTGCACCCGGCCGCCAATCGAGGAGCTGATCGCGGCCACGCCCGGCGTTTCCATTCGATCCGAGATCCATGTCGCGTCGTCGAAGGTCAGCCGTGGCCGTCGGCGCCAGGCGCGCCACTCTTCCGTGCTCGCGTTCATGATCACGGAAGGTCTGCTGCGGAGCTGCACGGTGTTGAACCCGTACACCTGCCCCGCGAAGTCCTTCTTCATGTAGTCGTCCATCCCGGTGATCAACGTGATGACCGCGATCAGGAAGGTGACGCCCACGACGGTGCCGAGCACGGTGAAGAAGGCGCGCAGCTTGTGTGCGCGGATCATGGCGAGCGCGGTGCGGATCGCCTCGACCAGGTTCATTCCGCGCTCCGTGTCTGGCGGTGCATCCTATGCCTCGGCCGCGGCGAGGATGGTGCGAGGCGACGCAGCAGCGCGCAAGACGACCGGCTGCTGCCATTGGTCGCTCTCGATCACTCCGTCGCGCAGCGTGACCACGCGCTCCGCGTGGGCCGCGATTTCCGGCTCGTGCGTGACCATGATGATCGTCTGTCCCTCCTCGTGCAGCCGCGCGAACAGCGTCATGATCTCCTCGGACGTGCGCGAGTCCAGGTTGCCGGTCGGTTCATCGGCGAGGATGATCGAGGGGCGCGTGACCAGCGCCCGCGCGATCGCGACGCGCTGCCGCTGGCCGCCGGACAGTTCGTTGGGGCGGTGGTGCGTGC
>JACDHR010000207.1 GCA_013820915.1 Gemmatimonadota bacterium | reverse complement strand
AAGTACCGCGTCAGGATCTCCGCGCTGACCTCGGGGATCGGGAAGTGCTCCAGCGCGCGACGCACGTGCCCGCCGACATCGCCGTCCTGTAGGCGACGTACGAAGAGCGTATCGAGCGCGGTTCCGGAAACCACCCCGAGCTGTCCCCGCAGCGATACCGCCTTGGCGAGAACCCAGTTGGAGACTCCGACGCCCATCCCGCCCTGGATGATCGTGGGATGCGTCAGCGAAACGGTCATAAAGGCCCTGGTAGAAAGGGTAGAGAACGGTTGGCCTATAAGTGTCAGTGATAGCTAAGAATATACCGCGCTACTCGGCAGCCGCGCAACTTGCTGTCCGAGGGGGGCTGCGCGGAACGTGGTGGATCCACTCGCCCGCGCGCGGGTACGCAGTGCACCGGATCCGCGGTTGGTGCGGCTGGGCAGCCGCGGGTCGCCGTCGTGTGAACGGCGTGTGTTTGAGTGCCGCGCAATTTGCAAATGCATAGGCGGACGCGATAACTTGGCGCGCGGATGTGGCTGTCGTGCTTCTGCCGCCAACCACGGCCGGTACTGAACCTCGAAACCCGGAGTCTGATGTCCGCTCTCCCGCCCGCCACCTTAGAGGGCTGGTACGCTCTCCACACGGCGGTCGTAATGGACTGGCGAGCGTTTCGTGCCCTGGACGCCAGCGGCCGCGCCGCGGCAGTACGTGAGGTGCAGGAATTGTTCCGTACGCAGGCGTCGCCCTCGGAGGGGGGATGGAGCGCGGCCTTCGGCGTGGTTGGAGGTGGGGCGGATTGGCTGTTCGTTCACTTTCGCCCCACGCTCGAGCGGTTGAACGAGCTGGAGCTGCGGCTCCGCCAGTCCCGCTTCGGCGAGCTGCTGCAGCCGGTGTACGAGTACCTCTCCGTCACCGAGGCGGGGTTGTACCACGCGACGTCGGAAGTGGCGCGAGAGGCGGAGCCCGGCTCCGCCGAGTTCGAGCGCGCGCTCGCCGCGCGGGCCGAGGAGGAGCTTCGCACACCGCACATCCGCACTCGGCTCTACCCCGAGGTGCCGGCCGAGATGCGCTACGTGAGCTTCTATCCGATGAGCAAGCGCCGCGCACCCGGCCAGAACTGGTACGCACTCGGAATCGAGGAACGGACCCGGCTGATGCGCGATCACGGACTGACCGGACGCCGCTACGCCGGCCGGATCTTCCAGGTCATCACCGGCTCGATCGGGCTGGACGACTGGGAGTGGGGCGTAACCCTCTTCGCGCGCGACCCGCTGGATTTCAAGCGTATCGTCACCGAGATGCGCTACGACGAGGCCAGCGCGGTTTACGGCGAGTTCGGCCGCTTCTTTACCGGGATCCGTATTTCGCCGGAGGACTGGCCGGCCCTGCTCCGCGCCGAGGACGCGGCGGTATGAGGTGGACACGGCCGTTCTCCGCCGTCGGGCTCGTCTCGCTCAATATTTTCGCCGGGTTCGGGCAGTTTGGCCAATTCGTGGGCGGCATGGTCCGCGCCGTGCCGGATCTGGGCACCTGGGGCCGGCTCCTGATCACCCAGATGCGGCGCCTGGGGGTCGATTCGCTCCCCATCGCGCTCTTCCTCGCATCCTTTACCGGGATCGTGCTCGCGCTGCAGGCGTCGTACACCTTTACCGGTGCCATCCCGCTCTACTTCGTGGGTACGCTGGTGGGGAAGACGATGATCCTCGAGCTCGGACCGGTACTGACCGGGCTCGCTCTCTCGGGGCGGATCGGCGCCAACATCGCCGCGGAGCTGGGCACCATGCGCGTCTCCGAGCAGATCGACGCGCTCGAGACACTCGCCTACAACCCGCACGCGTATCTGGTCGTGCCGCGGGTGCTCGCCGGGACGCTGATGTTCCCGGTGATCGTGATCTTCGCGAATGTGATCGGCATTACTTCCGGCTGGATCACCGCGATCAACATGCTGGATATGTCCACCCAGGAGTTCGTTCGCGGGTTGCGCCTCTTTTACGACCCGTTCGATCTCACCTATTCGATGATCAAGACCACCTCGTTCGGGCTCGTCGTGACCGTCGTCGGCTGCTACCAGGGCTTCACGACCCAGGGCGGAGCCGAGGGAGTGGGAATCGCCACCACGCGTGCGGTCGTGACCTCGAGCGTGCTGATCCTGGTGCTGGACGCCTTCTGGGCTGTGGTGCTCCTGTGAAAGCTTTATTTGCCCGGCGAGCGGCGACTCGCGACTGGCGACTGTTTTTATGAGTATCGAACTGATCGACATCCATAAGGCATTCGGCTCCAAGCAGATCCTTCGCGGGTTTACGCTGAACGTCGAGGACGGCGAGACGCTGTCGCTGGTCGGCTTCTCCGGCGCCGGAAAATCCGTCATGCTCAAGCATATCGTCGGGTTGATCCAGCCGGATTCGGGGCGAGTACGCGTCGATGACCAGGAGGTACCCAAGCTCAGCCGAACAGAGCTGTACGCACTGCGCCTGCAGGTCGGCTACGTGTTCCAGTTCGCTGCCCTGTTCGACTCGATGACCATCGCCGAGAACCTCGCCATGGGGCTGCAGAAACTGGAGGGGATGACGGAGGCGAAGATCCGCGACCGGGTCGCCGAATCGCTCTCCCTGGTGGAGCTGGAAGGGTTCGAGCAGCGCTTGCCAGCCGATCTTTCCGGTGGGCAGAAGAAACGGGCCGGTCTGGCGCGAGCGATCGCGTTTCGACCCAAATACCTGCTGTACGATGAGCCGACGAGCGGGCTCGATCCCGTCACGACCACAGTGATCGACACCCTGATTCTGAAGATGAAACAGGAGCTGGGGGTCACGAGCCTCGTGATCACACACGACATGGCGAGCGCGTACCGGGTCAGCGATCGGGTCGCGATGCTGTACGAGGGGCGGGTGCTGGAGGTGGGCACTCCGGACGAGATCCGCGCGACGGAGAACCCGATCGTGCGCGGTTTCGTAGAGGGTAAGCCGGAGCTGGTGGAGCAGGGCAAGTCGAATGGAAATGGGGTGGTGGCAAACAATGGGGCGGTCCCGCAGCGGAGGAATGAATGAAGCTGAAAAATGAAGTAATCGTGGGGATGGTTGTGGTCCTGAGCTTTATCGTCCTCGCGATCAGTGCGTACTGGCTGAGCGGGCGAGCCTTCGGCCAGGAGGAGCAGGAGATCACCGCGATCTTCCGCGAGGTCGGGCAGCTGCGCAACGGGAACCCGGTGGTTTACCGCGGCGTCACGGTCGGGCGTATCACGGGAATCGAGATCTCCCCGGCGGGAGACGGTGTTTTCGTGAGTATGGCCGTGAGCCCGGACGTCGTGCTGCAGCCGGATGCCGCGGTCGTCCTGTCTCCCGCGTCGCTCTTCGGAGACTGGCAGGCGCAGATCGCCTCGCGTCAGCGCTTTGCGGAGTTGGAGTTTACCGTCACCACCCGGCCGGACGTGCTCCCGGGGGCGTCGCTCCCGGACATCTCGGAGCTGACCGCCGTGGCAGCGCGGATCGCGGGCGACATCCAGACGCTCTCGACGCGTGTGGAGCTGGCGTTCACCGAGGAGACGGCGATCAAGATCCGGCAGACGATCGAGAACGTGCAGGAGGTGAGCGAGCAGCTCGGCGGCTTCGTCGACCAGCAGACGCAGGTGTATCAGGACGTATCGGGCAACGTGCTCGCCGCGACCGCGAACATCCGCAGTGCAACGGCACGGGTGGACCGTGTGGTGGGCGAGCTCGAGGGATCGTTCCAGGGCGGGGAGATCCAGCAGGTGCTGGCCAACGTGCAGGTCGCCAGCCAGAACCTCCGGGACCTGAGCGTGCAGATGCAGGGCGCGACCGCGGGCGTGCCGGGTCTGATGGGCCGCGCGGACACCACGCTGATCACGCTGGGTCTGGTCGCGGATGACGTGCGCGGCATGATGCGCGGGCTTCAGCCGCAGCTGGCGGAGATCGGGCCGACGATCGTCGAAGCCCGGGCCGCGCTGGCCACGCTGCAGCGCGCCGGCGAGCGGATCGAGCAGGGCGAGGGCACACTGGGCCGCCTGCTGGAAGACCCGGCGCTCTACGAGGAGACGCAGGCCGCGATCGCTACCCTGCGCCGCCTCATGGCGGATATCCAAGCGGAGCCGGCCCGGTACATCCGCAACGTGCGGGTGTTCTAGCGTGGCGCTGCTGGTCCGGAAGTACGGGGGTACGTCGGTCGGCACGCCGGAGCGGATCCGCGCCGTCGCGAGGCACGTGGTAGCCGCGCACCGGCAGGGGCACGCGCTGGTGGTCGTCGTCTCCGCGATGGGCCACGCCACGGACGAGCTGCTCGCGCTGGCCGCGGAGGTCACGGGGAGCGAGCGCTGCGGGGAGCGCCACCCGCGGGAGATGGACATGCTCCTCACCGCCGGCGAGCGGATCTCGATGGCGCTTCTCACGATGGCGGTGCGGGACCTCGGCGCCGAGGCCCTCTCCTTCACAGGCAGCCAGGCCGCCATCATCACCGACTCCACGCATACGGCCGCCCGGATCGCCGAGGTGCGGGCGGACCGGGTGCGCGAGGAGTTGGAGCGCGGCCGCATCGTCATTGTCGCGGGCTTTCAGGGCGTCTCCCGTGAGCGCGAGATCACCACCCTCGGCCGCGGCGGCTCGGATACCACCGCCGTAGCGCTCGCCGCCGCGCTGAACGCTGACCTCTGCGAGATCTTCACCGACGTGGACGGCGTGTACTCCGCCGATCCGCGGCGTGTGCCGGGCGCGGGCGTGATCCCCGAGATGTCCTATGGCGAGATGATCGAGATGGCCGGCGCCGGGGCACAGGTCATGCACCCTCGCGCGGTGGAAGTCGGGGCACGCTTCGGTGTTGAAATCCGGGTATGCTCCTCCTTCTCGGAACCTGCGGCCGGTCGTTCTACAGCCGCGGGTACGCTCATCACCCGTACCCCGCGTCGGATGGAAGATGTCGCACTGACGGGGATCGCCTCGATGCGCGACCACGCCAAGCTGGTGCTGCGCCGCCTGCCGCCGGGGCTGCATACCCCCACGGTGCTTCTCGAACAGCTTGCCGCGGCAGGCGTGAGCGTGGATATGATCTCCGAGGCGCACGAGCCGGACGGCCGCATTCAGCTCCAACTCACCGTGGCGGAGCGTACCCTGGACGAGGCGCGCCGCATCTGTACGGAGGTGATCCGCTCTCTCGGGATGGGGGAAGCGGAAGAGGTGATCGAGGCGTACCCGGGGCTCAGCCGTATCGCGCTGGTCGGCAGCGGGATGCACGGAATGCCCGGTGTCTACGCCCGCGCCTTCCGCGCGCTGCTTGACGCGGATGTTCCGGTGCACGCCGTCTCGACCTCGTCGGTCTCCATCACCGTTCTCGTCCCCGCGGAGCGTGAGGACGCCGGGCTGCAGGCGCTTCACCGCGCCTTCGCGCTGGAGCTGCAGGCGCCGGAGGATCTCCGGGGTGCGAAGCCCGCGGCATCGGCGGTGGGGAGCGCATCCTGATGCACCTCGCCATCCTGGGCGCGACCGGCGCCGTGGGCCGCACCATGATGGAGGTGCTGGCGGAGCGGGCGATCCCCGTGGAGCGTCTGACGCTCCTGGCTTCGGAGCGCTCCGCGGGGACCACCCTGCCCTGGCAGGGCCGGGAGATCACGCTGGGCGTGCCCTCCGACGAGGCGTTCCGTGGAGTGGATATCGCGCTCTTCTCCGCCGGTGCGTCCCGCTCCACCGAGTGGGGCCCGCGCGCCGCCGCGCGCGGCACGGTGGTGGTAGACAACTCCTCTGCCTGGCGGACCGACCCCGAAGTGCCGCTCGTGGTGCCGGAGGTCAATGCGCCTTCGATGGCCGCTCGACCCCGCGGGATCATTGCCAACCCGAACTGCTCGACGATCCAGCTCGTGGTGGCGCTGAAAGCGATCCACGATGCGGCCGGTCTCGGGCGCGTGGTGGTCACCACCTTACAGTCCGTGAGCGGGGCGGGCGAGACCGGGCGAGAGGCCTGGCGTCTGGAGGCGCGCGGTGAGCGTGCGCCCGGCTCTCCATTCGCGCGCACGATCGTGGGAAATGTGATCCCGCAGATCGGCGACTTCGATGCCGAAGGGTGGACGGGCGAGGAGCGGAAGATGATCGGCGAGACGAGAAAGATCCTGTCACTCCCGGATCTGCCCGTGACCGCCACCTGCGTCCGCGTTCCGGTGGACATCGGCCACTGCGTGCAGGTGATGGTGGAGACGGAGCGGGAACTCTCCGGAACGGACGCCCGCCATGCTCTCGCCTCGTTCCCCGGGATCCGGTTGGCCGAGAGCGCGAGGGCCTTCCCTACGCCGCTCGAGATCGCGGGGCGCGACGAGGTGTTCGTCGGCCGGGTGCGTACCGACCCCTTCCTCCCGCGCGTGCTTCATCTCTGGGTGGTCGCCGACAACCTGCGCAAGGGGGCAGCGACCAACGCGGTGCAGATCGTGGAGCAGCTGCTTCGTGGCTAGAGCGGGCCGCCGCGGGAAACGAACCCGACGCGCCCGCGTGGAGACGAGCGCCGGCGGAGTGATCTACCGCTGGCACGGTGCCGTTCCGCACGTGCTCCTGATCCGGGATCCCTATCACCACTGGGGGTTTCCGAAAGGACACCTGGAGGAGGGGGAGACGCCCGACGCGGCCGCCCTGCGCGAGGTGGAGGAAGAGACGGGGCTGGCGCACCTGGTGCTCGGCTCGCAGCTTGGAACGATCGACTGGTACTTCCGCGCCGGGGGCCGGCTGATCCACAAGTTCTGCCACTTCTACCTGATCGAATCTCCCTCCGGAGACACCGCGCCGCAGGCCGACGAGGGCATCACGGCCTGCCGCTGGCTTCCTATTGCCGAAGCGCTCGACGCGATCTCCTACGACAACGCCCGCGAGGTGCTTCACCGTGCCGCGGAGCGGTTGCACGGCAAGGAGAAAGATGGCTCCGGAAGTGGGGATGGCAACGGGCCGGGGTTATAAACCTCCGGCGCGTTCGATCGGCGGCTCACCTGACTGGATCGTAACCGGTAGAACGAGGGGGCGGGGTCCACGGA
>JACDHR010000647.1 GCA_013820915.1 Gemmatimonadota bacterium | reverse complement strand
GGTGACGCCGGGCACCGGCACCTCCGGGTTCAGCAGCGCCGCCAGCCGCCGCCCCAGCTCCGCCGATGCCAGCAGCGCCTCGCGCGTCTGCGGCAGCGGCACGCGCGGCCAGTCCTGCCGCAGCGCCCCGGCGTTCTCCTCCCGATACGCGGGCGCGTGCAGCACCGCGATCGTGTGGTGGAAGAGGTGCTCAGGCTCGGCCGCCAGCTCCGCCAGGTACGCCGCGGCGCGCTCGCTCAGGTTGGGGCGCGGGGCGGTGTCACCGGGCGCGTCGAAGAGCGTCTCGGGAGATGAAGGAGGAACGAGGTAGAGGGGAAAGAAGCTCGAACGGCCACTTCCAAAGTTATCTGCGAGCACCGTGACAACGTAGCCGCGATCGAACTGCGGCTTCGTTTGCCGCTGTCGCGCCTCGATCCAGAGGTTGCCTTGGAATACATGTGGGAAGTACTCGGCACGTTTTTCGTCGAGCAGCTTCGTTTCAGGCTCCCAATACAGCCATCGCACATCGAACGGACGATAGCAATAGCGGACGATGTTATCCCGCAGGAATCCGCGCCGAAGTAGATACTCTCGGACGGGTTCAGCAGCAAACCTGCCGACGCTCTCCATCAACTCGGGTGCAATGCGGCGCACCTCTTCGTTCGAGAGGCTCGGATCGAAATACCTCTCCATTCGCTGAATTAGCCGCTCACGGTCCGTGGCTACGAGTTCGTTGTCACGGGCCGTCGTGATCCCCGCAAACCATGTGGGAAACACCTCCGGCAGCAGCGGCCAGGAAAGGTACTGCTCCCCCACTACGCGAGGATTGAACGGGTAGCCGAGTCCCACGTCCGGCGTGATCTCCTCGTACAGCGACACCCCATCCTGCTCCGCGGTCTCCTCCAGCTCCTGCCACTTCCCCTTGCCCCACAGGTTGCGGAAGCGGATGGAATCCGTCTCGCCGTGCGGCGCGGTGCGCACCAGGGTGGCGATGGCGGTGCCGACCTGGATGCCTTCGCGGTTGTACTCGGTCGAGAAGATGCTCGGGTCGGGCGCACCCTCGGGGGTGAGCTTGCCGGTGCGGTACTTGTCGCCGTTCAGCGAATCGATCCAGACGCGGTCGAAGACCTCCAGGTAGCGCTCGCGCATCCCGGTGAAGGAGAGCCCGTCCAGCCAGGAGTAGTTCGCGATGAAGCAGACCACGCCCCTGCCCGTCATCTCGACGATCTTGCGCTCGGCCATGCGGAAGAAGCGCACGTAGAGGTCGTTCAGCCCCTGCCCCTGCGGCGCGGGGGCGCGCGTGGTCCTGCGATAGGCGTTCACCAGATCGCGCTCCTCCCCCATCGCCACGCCGGAGTAGCCGTTGTAGGGCGGATTGCCGATCACCACCAGCACCCGCTCCTGCTGCTTCACCTTCGCGGCGGCATCGCGCTCCGTCTCCAGCTCGGGGAAGGCGATGGGGAGCTGGTCCTTGGGATCCTTGGGCGGCACCCAGCCGGTGAGCGCGTTGGTGAGGTACACCCCCGCGCGCTCCTCGCCGGCGAGCGGCGCGTCCGCCTCCCGCAGCAGCAGCCCGAGCTGCAGGTGCGAGACCACGAAGGGCGCCGGGAGGAGCTCGAAGCCGAAGACGCGCTCGATGGCGGCGCGCTTGAGGTCGCTCCCCAGCAGCGCATCGTCGCCGCGGCGCGCGAGGGTCTCGCGGATGCGGCGCAGCACCTCGACCAGGTAGGCGCCGGTGCCGCAGCAGGGATCGAGCACCACCACCCGCGAGTCCGCCAGCCCGTCGGCGATCCCCAGCTCCTCGCGCAGCACCGTATCCACCCGCGCCACCATGTAGCGCACCACCTCCGGCGGCGTGTACCACACCCCCAGCTCCTTGCGCAGCGCCGGGTCGAAGGCCTCGAGGAAGGGCTCGTAGAAGTACTGCACCGCGTGCTCCTCCTCGAAGCGCGCGAAGAAGGCGGCACGGTCCACCCGGTTGAGCGCCTCCGCCGTCCAGTCGAGTACCTCGACCAGATCCAGCCGGTGCAGCCGCTCCGGCTCGGCGATCTGGTGGAAGAGCGCGCGGATCATCGGCACGTGCAGCGACCACTCGGACATGCGCCACTCGAAGCGTCCGTTGCCGTTCTGCTTGTGCCAGAGCA
>JACDHR010000646.1 GCA_013820915.1 Gemmatimonadota bacterium | reverse complement strand
CCCGAGCAGCTGGTTCAGCGTGCACTGCAAAACAACCCCAACCTGCTCGCGGCGCGCGCGTCGGCTACTGCATCGGCGACCGGCGTTCGCCAGGCACAGTCCTCGTACTTGCCGAGCCTCCGCTTGAGCACCGGGCTTCAGGGCTCGGTGTACCACGCGAGCGACATCGACCCGCTGATCGGTCAGCAGTTGAACTCCGGCACCTTCGCGCAGTGTCAGCAGCAGAATCAGATCATGGCCTCGGCGGGGCTTCCCACGCAGCAGTGCCTCGATCCCGCTGACCCCGCCGCGCACGACCTCGTCCGTCAGCGGGTGCAAGCGGGTAATCCGAGCTTCCCGTTCGATTACACGCGTCAGCCGCTCGCGGCGTCGATCACCGTCTCGCTCCCGATCTTCACCGGGCTTAACCGCCAGGTGCAGGTCGAGCAGGCACGCGCGAACGCGGCCGATGCGCGCCTGCAGGTGCGCGCGCAGGAGTTGCAGCTCCAGACGGACGTCGCCACGGGGCTGCGCAACCTCGAGACGGCGTACCGCACGGGGGAGATCCAGGAGCGCGTGCGCGCCACCGCGGCCGAAGAGCTGCGGCTCGCGCAGGAGCGCTTCCGCTTCGGCGCCGCTAGCTCCGTCGAGGTGACGGACGCACAGACCAACCTGGCCGAGGCGGAGCGTGCGCAGATCGACGCTGTCTACAACTTCCACATGTCGCTTGCGGCGCTCGAAGCGCTGGCCGGCGAGCCGCTCCGCTGATCCGTATTCGCCGTGCAAGGAGATGCCGTAATGACGAAGAGAAAGAAAATCGTGATCGGATCGGTGCTGGGCGCCTCGGTGCTGGGGCTGGCCAGCATCGGGATCGCCTCGAACAATGAGAAGGGCACCTCCATCCGCAGCGAGGTGGTCGCGGAGCGGGAGCTGGTATCCGTGGTCACCGCAAGCGGCTACATCCAGCCGAAGCGCAAGGTAGACATTTCGGCGGATCTCTCCGGCCGCGTGATCCAGTTGGCCGTCGAGGACGGGCAGTGGGTCGAACGGGGTGACCTCTTGCTGCGGATCGATCCCACGAGCTTCCAGGCGAACGCACGCCGCGCCGAGGCCGGGGTCGCGCATGCACGAGCGCAGTCCGCCCAGGCGCGGGCGAACTGGCTGCAGGCACAGAGCGCCGCGCGCCGCGCCGAGCAGCTCTCCGAGGGCAGGGAGAACTTGATCTCCCCCGCCGATCTGGAGCAGGCGCGTACCCAGATGGCGGTGACGGAGGCACAGCACGAGGCCGCGCGCTTCCAGGTCGCGCAGGCGGAGGCCGCGCTCTCCGAGGCACGCGAAACGCTGCGCAAGACCACCATCACCGCGCCGATGAGCGGCCGCGTCACGCGGCTCAACATCCAGGAGGGCGAGACGGCGATCGTGGGCACCATGAACAACCCGGGCTCGCTGCTGCTGACCGTCGCCGATTTGTCCGAGATGGAGGCTCGCGTCAAGGTCGACGAAACCGATGTCCCACACATCTCCTTTGGCGACAGCACCACCGTGCGGATCGATGCGTTCCCGAACCAGACCTTTGTGGGGCGGGTAACGCGCATCTCGAACAGCGCCATCAACGCAGCAACGGCCACGGCGCAGCAACAGCAGCAGTCGGTGGACTTCGAGGTCGTCGTCACACTCAGCAACCCGCCGGAGCAGCTCCGCCCGGATCTGTCGGCGACCGCGGATATCGTCACCGCGGTGCGCCCGAACGCGCTCTCCGTGCCGATTCTCGCGCTCACCGTGCGGGACGCGGACGGCAAGAAGTTCAGGGCAGACGAGGCGATGCGCAACCCGAACGCCGCCGAAACGGGTGACGAGCGCCGCGCTCGCGCCGCGGAGGTCGAGGGCGTGTTCGTGATCCGCGAGGGTAAAGCCCACTTCCTTCCGGTCGAAGTCGGCATTGCCGGCGATCGGTACTTCGAGGTAAAGAAAGGGCTTACCGCCGGTGACGTGGTCGCCGCCGGGCCGTACCAGGTAGTCCGCGACCTCGAAGCGGGCGACGCGGTGCGCGTCGAGACGCCGGATGCGAACACCCGCGCCGGCCGCGGCGGCACCGCGGGGAGGGGACAGTGATAGCCACGGCCTCGCCGGCGCCGGATGGCAACA
>JACDHR010000645.1 GCA_013820915.1 Gemmatimonadota bacterium | reverse complement strand
GTGCTGAACGATGGCACGATCGCCGTGGGCGACAGTGTGCACTGGCTGGACGAGCCTGGCTGAGCGCGGAGCCATTTCGCGCTTCCCGGGTATCAGCGTCATCCCGGTTACCCCCTGCGGCAAGACACTTTACCTGATCCGTTATGATTTCCTCCTCGATCTTCCGCGTCCTGGTGCTCGGCACCGTTGCTCTGACGGCGGCCGGCTGCGCGAAGCCTCAGCCGGAGGCGAGCGGCGCCTCCGTCGCCGTGGCAGAGACCCCGGCGTCCGCGCCGTCGGCTGATGCAGGCGCCGCCTCCCTCGCTTCCGCGGAGGAGCTGCCGGTGGTTCATATCTACAAGACCCCCACCTGCGGCTGCTGCGCCGAATGGGTGACCCACATCGAGCAGGCGGGGTTCCAGACGGAGGTGCAGGATCTTCCGAATGTGAGCGGCGTGAAGCAGCGGCTCGGCGTGCCCGAGGATCTGGGATCCTGCCACACCGCGATGGTGGGCGACTACGTCGTCGAGGGCCATGTACCGGCCGACGCTATCCGGCGACTGCTGAGCGAGCGGCCCGAGGGTGTGGCAGGAATTGCGGTTCCCGGTATGCCGATGGGCTCCCCCGGCATGGAGGGACCCTGGAGCGACCCCTACGACGTAATCGCTTTTCGCCGCAACGGGCAGCAGTTCGTCTTCGAGAGCCGCTAGCGCACCACCTCTCCCCCTCTCCCCACCGGAGACTCACAGCCCGGGCGCCATCGTCCGGGCTGCTCCTTTGTCGGGCCCGCGCGGTATGCGGCTTGCCGCGAGTGCCCGCCGGCAGAGAGAGGAGTTCCACGCCGGCCACGAAGGCGTGAGCTGGCCATCCCGCACCCCGGAGCTCGCCGTGATCAGCTCGGACACACACACCCGATACGAGGGCGCCAAGCGCCTCTTCCTCCTCTTCACCCCTTCGGAAGAGGACGACCGGTTCGACGGCCAGCTGCTCTGCATGAACGACTACAAGGAAGCCTTCGTGGAGCGGGACCTGGTGCTCTTCGAGATCATCGCGGATGGGGACAGCCGGGTCGCGGGCGAGCCTCTCTCGGCTGTCGAGGCACAATCCCTTCGCAAGCGCTACGGTGTAGGCGAGGAGGATTTCCTCGCCGTGCTGATCGGCAAGGATGGAACGGAAAAGGCCCGATGGCCGGGGCCGGTGCCACCGGGAGAGCTGTTCCGCACGGTGGATGCGATGCCGATGCGCCAGGCGGAGATGCGGGCGGAGGACCCCGATCCGCTCTGAGAGCGGGCGCACGGGTGCCGCCCCCGTGCACGGCCGCCGCTGGGACCCGTCGCGGGTTCGGCTCGTCGCGTTGCTGGTGTTCGGCGGGAGCATCGTCGCGGCGAACTGGCTGATCCGCAACGTGGGCACGGTGGTGATGCCGGATGGCACGCATCTCGTGCCGGTCGGCTTCGGGCTGCTCGCCCCCTCGGGCGCCTACGCCGCAGGAATGACCTTCGTAGCCCGTGACGTGCTGCAGCGCGTCGCCGGGCGCTGGTGGTCGCTCGGCGCGATCGTGGCCGGCACCGCACTTTCGGTGGCCGTCAGTCCCCGGCTCGCACTCGCCTCCGGCATGTCGTTCTTCTTCTCGGAGCTGGCGGACTTCGTCGTTTACACGCCGCTGCAACGCCGCAACTTCGTGGTTGCGGTGGTCGCCTCGGGGATCGTCGGCAGTATCGTGGACAGCTTCCTCTTCCTTCGCATCGCGGGTATTCCCCTCGCCGCCGCGCTCCCCGGTCTGCTGCTGGCCAAGCTGTGGGTGCAGCTTCTCGCCGCGCCGCTCGCTGCCTGGCTGCGCACCCGGCTGCCGGAGCGCCCGCGGCCGGGTGCAGCCGGATCGATCTCCTGAGCCGCGCCCGAAGCCGGCGGCCTACACGTCGCTGGTCATGATGAAGACCGGCTGGCGGTGGAAGGTCGAGTAGATCGGACGCAGACGATCCGTGTTGTAGTACTTCGGCACGTCCACCACCTTCTTGCGGCCGGTCACCACGTCGATCGGAACGTTGTCGTACACCCCGTTGCGCATGCTCACCAGCCGCCCGGAAACGCGCTGGAGTATCAGGTCCAGGGCCAGGTTTCCGAAGGCCATGGGAACGATCGAGTC
>JACDHR010000020.1 GCA_013820915.1 Gemmatimonadota bacterium | reverse complement strand
CCAGTTGGCATCACGACGGCCACCCGCCCCTGCGCGGCATGGTCCGCTGGTGCGACGTGGAGACATCATAACAAGTACGAAAGTACGAAAGTACGACGGATGTTTAGGGGTGCCCGTACTCTCGTACCGTGGGCGTAGCCCACCCGTACTTTCGTACTCGCCGTTCCCCGTACTCTCGTCCTTGCTGTTCCCCGTACTTTCGTACATTATTATCTGGCATCTATTTTGCCCCTCGCAGTCCTGATGTGCTGATCCGCCTGTTCGTCGCTCTCGCACGTCCGGCTGTGTTCGACCTTCCAACCCCGCGATCGCCAGTATGAGCCACCACGCGCCTGCCCGTCGCTTTCGCTGTTATACGTGGCGCGCGTTCGAGCGCCGGGATGGTTGCCATATCGAGGCGGAGATCGAGTGTGGCGGTGCTGCTCCGTGCTGCCCCGGCTGCGGCGCCATCCTGGAGGCGCGTTCGACCACGCGGTTCGCCCGGTCGCTCCCGCTGGACGCGAACGGGTACGACCTGGACTGCCGCGGCTGCCGGCGCTTCTGGTGTGTGGTCCGCCACACGAGCCGTTCCATCCGCCTGCTCCGTATGCGGCGCCTGGCCGCCGCGGTACGGGCGGTTCGGTACTCCCGGGCGGACGCGGAGCGCCCATTCGCCGGGGAGCAGCGGAGGATTGCGGCGGTAGCGTAGCGCGAAACCTGGCGGCAGGCCACGCGGGGGGGTGCTGCTGGCATAGCCGTTGCTGTCCCGGTACGCCGGCTGCGCCGAGCAGACCTTTTGGGAACCGGCGAAAGCCGTTCTCCTTATCCCGGGCCGGACCGGCAATAGACCGGTATACCATGGCAATGCATCTGTTCAGCACTCCGGTGGAGTGCACTCACTGCGGGACTGTCGTCGAAGATCCGACCGCGGACCGCTGCCCCAACTGTAGCGAGCTGCTCAAGGAGCGGCGTACCCCGCGTCGCTTGGCGGGCGTCGAGAAACGCTACGGAAACCTGCGCTTCCTGCTCGGCGCCCTCAAGTTCCTGGGCGTCAGCATCCTGCTGGTCGGTGTGCTCGGCTTCGTCTTCACGATCGGGGATGCCGCCATGCCCTTGGTAACGCGAGTCATGATGCTGCTGGGCTCGATAGTGACGGCCTTTGCGATCTTCGCGGTGGTGGGGTTCTTCGACGTCGCGCTCGACATGGAGGAGAATACACGTGCCTCATTCCGGGTGCAGCAGTCGATCCTCGAGGAGATGCAACAGAGCCGGCGAGCGCCGGACGCGGTGCAAGTGAGCCCGCCAGGGGAACTCGCGGAACCATGAAGCGAGGCGCGGGCTGCCCTGCCTCAGAGGGGATGCACCCGATCCGGACGCCCGTCACGGGCAGGTGTACCCACGCATCACGATGACCCGATGAACCAAGCCGCCAGCATGCGAGCCCTCGGGCTCGCAATTTTTTTCGCATCGTATTCCGCTCTTGCGGTCGGCCCGGCCGGTGCGCAACAGCCGTCCGGCACGCCTCGTCTGCAGGCGCAGGCCGAGCAGATCGTCGGCGCCGTCGGCGGGGGCTGGAGTGTGATGGCGTGGTCGATCGACCGCAACGAGGCGCTGTTCGCCATCCACCCGCACCAGATCATGGTGCCGGCCTCGAACAACAAGATCTTCACCTCGATCTGGGCGCTGGCAGCGCTGGGCCCGGAGCACCGCTTCCACACGGATCTGTTGATCACCGGGTCGGTGGACGGGGACGGGGTGCTGCAAGGTGATGTAGTACTGCGCGGCTCCGGCGACCCGGGTTTCGGGTATCCGGGCTTCACGCCGGACCCGATGGTACCGCTGCGAAAGATGGCACGGCGGCTGCGCGAGCACGGCGTGCGCGCTGTGGAAGGGCGGGTGGTGGGGGATGGCTCCGTGTTCGACACCACGCTGGTCGGGCCCGCGTGGCCGAACGATACGGGGGGTGGCTCGGCCGCCTACGCTCCGCGGGTGAGCGGGTTGGCGTTCCAGCGCAATCTGCTCTGGATACAGCTCGAGCCCACGCGGCCCGGCGAGCCCGCGCGGGTCCATCTGCATCCCGCTGTAGAGGAAATCCCGGTCGTATCCACAGCCCGCACGGGGGGTGGTCGTGCGTGGGCGGTACGTCACGCGAACAATGATACCATCCAGGTGCGCGGCGCGGTGGCGGGCCTCGGCTCGCACCGGTACGGGGTCGGGGTGGCGGACCCGGCGGTGCTCGCGGCCGGCGCGCTGCGCCGCGCGCTACTCGAAGCGGGGATCTCCGTTCCGGGACCCGCGGTGCGCGGTCGCGCTCCGCGGCACGCAACGCTCCTGCACCGCCACGTTTCGCTTCCCCTGAAAACGCTGATTCCGAAGCTGAACCAGGAGTCGGACAACTTCTTCGCCGAGCACCTCTTCAAGGCCACCATCGCGCACCAGGCCGGGCTCGGGAGCTACGAGCGGGGTGGGCCCGCCTCCGCAGTGTTCTTTCACGAGCGGGCGGGGATCCCGTTCGGGGAGATGTACCAGGCGGACGGCTCCGGCCTGTCCTCTCACAACCGCGCGAGCGCGAACTCGCTCGTGCGTGCGCTGGTATACGCGCACGAGGCGTCCTGGTCCAATCTGTTCCACGAGTCCCTCGCCGTGGCAGGGCAGCGGGGCGGCACCCTGAGCCGCATGTTCACGAATACGGCAGCGGCTGGGAATCTGCACGCCAAGACCGGCTTCATCCGCGGGGTGCGCGGGCTCTCCGGCTATGTGCGGACCCGCGACGGGCAGCTCGTCGCCTTCTCCTTCCTCTACAACGGCAGCAGCACGTCGGGCTCGCGGGCCGTGGAGCAGCAGCTTGGAGCTCTGCTCGCTAACGATCAGTCATCCGCGCCCGTCGTGGCCGAGGCGGGCGCGGGGGCCGGCCGGCGCCCCGTAGCGCAGCGGCCGTGAACGCCGCCGCGGGAATGGGAGCAGGGAACCTCCGCGCGGAGCTGCTCCGGCGGATCGAAGCGGGCTCCCATGCGGAGATCGCGGACGCGGACTTCAACACCCTGGCGCTCGGCGTCTTCCGGTACCAGTTCCAGAACAACTCCCCGTACCGCGCGTTCTGCGAGCGCCGCGACGCCACACCGCGGACGGTGCGGCAATGGAGTGCGATCCCCGCGGTCCCCACCTCCGCCTTCAGAGCCGTTCCCCTCGTCTGTGGTGATCCGGCGGATGTCGAGGCGGTGTTCCGCACGAGCGGAACCACGGTGGGTCCGGAACGCCGCGGCGAGCACTACGTTCCCGACCTCACCCTCTACCACGCATCGCTGCGCGCCGGCTTCGCGGCGCACCTCCTTCCGGATGGTGCACGGCTTCCGGTTCTCTCGCTGATCCCTCCTCCGCGGGAGCTCCCGGACTCGTCGCTCTCGCACATGGTGAACGCCGTGATGACCGAGTTCGGCGCGGCGGGGAGCGCGTACTTCATGGGGCCTGCCGGCATTGACCACCGCGATTTGATCGAAGCGCTGCGGAGCGCGGAGCGGGACAATCAGCCCGTGTGCGTGCTCGCCACCTCGTTCGCGCTCGTGCACCTGCTGGACGCCCTGCGCGAGCGGGGAGAGCGCTTCCGGTTGCCCGCGGGGTCACGGCTGATGGACACGGGCGGCTTCAAGGGCCGCTCGCGCCACGTCAGCCGCAACGAGCTGTACGACCTGATCGGGAGCGAGCTTGGAATCCCGCCTGCCTGGTGCGTGAACGAGTACGGGATGACGGAGATGTCCTCGCAGTTCTACGACACGGAGGCGGGTGAGCCGGCGGGGAGTGTGCTGGCGGAGCGGGTGCACCGCCGGCCCGGCTGGGTGCGGACCCGCGCGGTGGATCCCGAAACTCTGGCGCTGCTCCCCGATGGCGAGACGGGGATCCTGCGCCACTGGGACCTGGCCAACCTCGGCTCGGTAGCGGTGCTGCAGACGGAGGACCTGGGTCTGTACGAAGAGGACGGCTTCCGGATGCTGGGCCGTGCGGAAGCCGCCGCGCCGCGCGGCTGCTCGCTCGCGACGGAAGAGCTGCTGAGCGCGATCGGAAGGGCGTCCTAGTCCTTCCGATCGTCCACGCGCCGGAGCTTCTGCGTGAGGCGCGCGATCAGCACCTCGATAAAGGCGAGCTGAGGCCGGACGCCGTGCCCGCCGTCCTCTTCCTGGAAGCCACCGACCACATCAGGATCGTAGGTCGGGAAGCGCTCCCGGGCCCAGGCATCGACCTCCGCCTGCGGGAGATCATTGCCGAGGCGGAGCACCACGTCGTCTCCCTCACGGTGCACTCGGATCACATCCCCGAAACGGTCCAGCGAGGCGATGGCGTTCTGAAGTGCCTCCGCGGCCGTGCGCCGCAGGGTCAGCGTCGTGCAGACCTCCGAGTCCGGAGCTTCCCACTCCGGAACCTCGTAGCGCACCACCATGTCGGCCTTTTCGGCCTGCGGGTGAACGAATTCCTTGGCATCGAGCAGGTGCTGCGCGATGTACTTCAGCACATCGGCCTCCGAGTAGCCGCGCGTGCGCACGTCGCGGCGCAGCTTCCAGCGGAAGAGCAGGTCGGGCTCCGGGTAGAGGAAGACGGCGAGGTCGTACGCGGCTCGAAGCTCGTCCGTCGGGAACCCGAGAAGTCCCCGCACGAGAATCACGTCACGAGCTTCGAGCGTCTGCAGCGGGCCGAAGGTGCCGTCCGCGTGCTCATAGGCGCGGTTCCGGATCGAGCGGCGGTTCCGCAGGAGCTGCAGGTGCTCCTGCATCAGCGAGAGGTCGTGCACCGCGGGGTTCAGCGCCGTGAGGCCACGCTCCATGCGGTCCGAACGGCTGAAGCGGAGATAATCGTCCAGCTTGACGTTGGTAACCCGCTCCGCGCCGATCAGCGTCTGCACGCCCTGGCAGATCGTGCTCTTCCCGCTCCCGGAATCGCCGACGATCCCGAGCACGAAAGGGAGCGGCCGGTCGGTCTGCTCGCCTGGCTCCACTTCGCCCTCCGGCGCGGCGGACGCGGGCCTGGCAGTCGAGGCACCAGAGTTCATTGAACAACCTCCCCATACATATGGATCACAGCAGCAAGGTAGCGGATTACTTGCATTCCAGCCAGTTCTTCCCCGTCCCCGTCTCCACCCGCAGCGGCACCCGCAGCTCCGCGGCGCTCTCCATCCGCCCACGGATTTGCGCGAGCGCGTCTTCCGCTCCGCCGCGGGGGACCTCGAACAGAAGCTCGTCGTGCACCTGCAGGAGCATCCGCGCGTTCAGCCGGCCTTCCTGCATGTCGCGGTGGATCTCGATCATGGCGATTTTGATCAGATCCGCGGATGATCCCTGGATCGGCGCGTTCGTCGCCGCCCGCTCGCCGAACGAGCGGATGTTGAAGTTGCGTGAGGTGATCTCGGGGATGTAGCGCCTCCTTCCCGTCAGCGTCTCCACGTAGCCCTGCTCGCGCGCGCGCTGGATCTGCTCGTCCAGGTAGCGCCGCACACCGGGGAAACGCTCGAAGTAGCGATCGATGAACTCCTTCGCCTCCGCGTTCGAGATCCCCAGCCGCTGCGCGAGCGAGAACGGCCCGATCCCGTAGATCACCGCGAAGTTCACGGTCTTCGCCCGGTCGCGCATCTCGCGGGTCACGGCGTCCCGCTCCACGCCGAAGATCAGCGCCGCGGTCTGCCGGTGAATGTCCTCACCGGTGCGGAAGGCCTCCAGGAAGGCGGGGTCCTCCGAGTAGTGGGCGAGGATGCGAAGCTCGATCTGCGAGTAGTCCGCCGAGACGAATACCTGCCCCTCGGCGGGGGTGAACCCGCGCCGGATCTCCGCGCCGAGATCCCGGCGAATCGGGATGTTCTGCAGGTTCGGGTCGCTCGAGGAGAGCCGCCCCGTGGAGGCGATCGTCTGGTTGAACGAGGTGTGCAGCCGCCCCGTCTCGGGGTTGACCATGCGCGGGAGTGCTTCCACATAGGTCGACTGCAGCTTGTCGAGCTGGCGGTACTGCATCAGCAGCGAGGGGAGCGTATGCCCACGCGAAGCCAGCTCCTCCAGCACGGTGACATCGGTGGATGGGCCCGTTTTCGTACGCTTGATGACGGGCAGCTCCAACTTATCGAACAGGATCTCGCGTAGCTGCGGGTTGGAGTTGATGTTGAACTCCGTGCCCGCCTCGCGGTAGATGTCCTGCTCGATGGCGCGCAGCTCCCCGCGCAGCCGCTCTCTTAACTCTCCGAAGAAGGGCTCGTCGATACGGATCCCCGCCCACTCCATCTCGGCGAGTACGTGGATGAGCGGGATCTCGATGCGGTGCAGCAGATCCGCCAGCCCGAGCCGCTCGATCTCCGGCTCGAAGATCCCGGCGAGGCGCAGCACCAGGTCGGCGTCCTCGCAGGCGTAGTCGCGCGCCGGCTCCAGCGGAACCTCGGCGAATGGGATCTGGCTCTTCCCCTTCCCGGCCACGTCCCCATACGTGATGGTGCGGTGGTCCAGGTGCTTGAGCGCCAGCGCGTCCAGCCCGTGCTCCCGCCCGCCGGGGTTGAGCAGGTAGCTGGCGATCATGGTGTCGAAGCCGATTCCGCGCAGCTCCACCCCGGCCCGGCGCAGCACCAGCAGGTCGTACTTCAGGTTCTGGCCGAGCTTGGGCACCGACGCATCCTCCAGCAGCGCCACCAGCGGCTCCATCTCCGGCGAGAGCAGTGGCGGGAGGTTGAGCACCGGCTGCGCCGGGGAATGTCGAATCGAATCGCTTCCGGCCTCGTCGCCGTCTTCGCCTTCGTGGAAGAGCGATCCGGGCGCGTCGCTACTTCTCCCTCCTGCCTCTTCCCTCTTCCCGGCCGTATGCCCGAACGGGAGGTAATACGCCTCGCCGGGCTGGATCGAGAGGGAGATCCCGATCAGGTCGGCGCGTACCGCGTCGGTGCTGCTCGTCTCCGTGTCGATGGAGAAGCGGTCCGCATCACGAATCCTGCCCACCAGATCCGCCACCTGCTCCGGCCGCTGCAGCAGCTTATAGGAGATCGGCCGCTCGCTCGGCGGCGCGGTGGCGGGAGCCGCGTGGTCGCGGACCAGCGAGTGGAACTCCAGGTCGAGGAAGATCCCCTTCAGCCGCTCACGGTCCGGCTCGCGGCGCACAAGCGCATCCAGGTCCAGCGGAACGGGCAGATCGGTGCGGATGGTGACCAGCCGCTTGGAGAGCAGCGCCCTGTCGGGTTCGGAGGTGAGCGCTTCACGCGGGCGCTTCGCGGAGATGTTCTCCACGTTCTCCAGGATCGTCTCGATCGGGCCGAACTGTTCGATCAGCCGGATCGCCGTTTTCGGGCCGATCCCGCGCACACCGGGCACGTTGTCCGAGGTGTCGCCGATCAGCGCCAGGTAATCCACCACCCGCTCCGGCGCCACCCCCAGCCGCTCGTGCGCGTTGTGCAGATCCACCCACTCCTCGTCCACCGCGGCGGGTCCGCCCCGCCCCGGGTTGAGCAGGCAGACGCCGTCGCGCAGGAGCTGGTAGAAGTCCTTGTCGCCGGAGACGATCACCGTCTCGACGTCTTCCTCCACCGCCTTTTCGGCCAGCGTGCCGATCACGTCGTCGGCCTCGTAGCCGGCCAGCTCCAGTATGGGGATGTGGAAGGCTTCGATCAGCTCGCGCAAGCGTGGGATCGCGGACTCAAGCTCGGACGGCATCTTCTCGCGCGTCGCCTTGTACTCGGGGTAGATCTCGTGCCGCTCGGAGGTTCCGGCGTCGAAGACGACGCCGAGATAGTCGGGCTCGTGCTGCTCGATGATCTTGAGCAGGAACTTGGCGACGCCCCAGGCGGCGGAGGTGTTCTCGCCGCGCGAGGAGATCAGCGGGCGCGCGATCATCGCAAAGAACGCGCGGTAGATCAGCGCGTAGCCGTCGATCAGGTAGAGCCGCGGACGGGTCTTTTCGGGAGCTTGCACGGAACTCGGTGTCGTCGAGGTGCGGCGGTCGCTGCGGGTGTGGCAGCGCCGGTCCAGGCCGCAATCTACCGGTGTACCGGGAGGCACGCAAAAGTGGAAGACCACTCCGATTCGGGCGAATCGCATCCGCCCCTGCTTGACGTACGGCGCACTTCGGGCTCACATTCGGGTAACAGCCATATTCAGAGCGGAGAACTTCCAGCACGGCCTCCCCCTCCAAAAGGCAGGACCAATCGATGTCACGTATCCTTTCAGCATGGACGACCGGGTTCGTTAGTGTGATGCTCTCCGCCGGGTGCGCGGGCGTTCAGGCCACGGGCGGCGCGGGGTCGCCGGCCGGAGGCGCACTGGCGCAGCCCGCCGCCACCGCGGGCGCCACCGTCAGCGGCTATCGCACACCCCCGGCCCCGATCACGCAGATCCTGGATGCGGCGCCCACGCCGCTTCTCTCGCTGAGCCCGGACCAGGCGCGGATCGCCTACCTCGGGCGCACGGAGATGCCGGGGATCGAGCAGCTCGCCGAGCCGGAGCTGCGCCTGGCCGGCACACGCATCAACCCGCTCACCGGCGGGCCGAGCCGCGGCTCGGCCTTCAACAGCATCACGCTCGACAACGTGGAGGGCGGTGCGCGCCGCGAGGTGCGGCTTCCCGAAGGAGCGCGGGTTGACTACGTGCAGTGGTCGCCGGATGGGTCGCGGCTGGCGTTCGCGAACACCGTCGCCAACGGGATCGAGCTGTGGGTCGCGGACGCACGCACCGCGGAGGCGCGGCGTGTGCTCGGCCCGGAGCTGAACGCTGCGCTCGGCTCACCGTTCGATTGGGCGCCGGACGGCCGCTCGCTCCTCGTGAAGCGGAACCTGCCCAACCGCGGTGCGGCACCCGTGGTGCCGCAGGTGCCCGGGGGGCCCGTAATCCAGGAGACGCTCGGGCAGACCGCGCCGGTGCGCACCTATCAGGACCTGCTCACCGGCCCGTACGACGAGCAGCTGTTCGAGTACTACTTCACCTCTCAGCTCGCGCGGGTGCCCGCCGTGGGTGGACAGCCCCAGCCCATCGGTGCGCCCGGGATCATCTCCAGCTTCAGCGTGGCGCCGGGCGGAGAGTACACCCTCGTCAACGTCATCAAGCGGCCCTTCAGCTATCTGGCGCCGCTCTTCGCCTTCGCCAGCGAAGCCAATGTGCTGGACGCGCGCGGCAACCGTGTCTACCAGGTGCAGGACCGCCCCGAGGTAGTCCTGTCACCGATCGGCCGCGACATGGTGAATCCGGGACCGCGCTGGACCTCGTGGCGCGCCGACGCGCCGGCCACACTCGTGTGGGCGGAGGCGGTCGACGAGGGCGACGCACGTCGCGCGGCGCCGGTACGTGACCGCGTGCTGATGATCACGGCCCCATTCAGCGCGGAGCCGCGGACGCTGATCGAGCTTGACCAGCGCTTCGCCGGCATCACCTGGGGGCGCGACGACCTCGCGCTCGTCAACTCCCGCTGGGCGACCACCGCCCGGACGCGGACCTACCTTGTGAACCCGTCCCAGCCGGGCGCCGCGCCGCGCATGCTCGTGGACCGCTCTGCCGAGGACCGGTACGCCGACCCCGGCTCGCCGATCACCGCCCTCAACGACGTCGGCTTCCGCGTGCTCCGCTTCGCGCCGGGCGGCGACGCGATCTACCTGTCCGGTCAGGGTGCCAGCCCGCGCGGCAACTACCCGATGCTGGACCGATTGGACCTGCGCACCGGGCAGACGGAGCGGCTCTGGCAGGCGGAGGACCCGCACTACGAGAACGTCGTCGCGCTGCTGGACGACGACGCGAGCCGGCTGCTCACCCGGCGCGAGACGCTGACGGAGCCGCCCAACTACTTCATCCGCGACCGCGGCACGGGATCCGCCACCGCGCTCACCGACTTCGAGGACCCCGCTCCGCAACTCGCGGGGATCCAGCGGCAGATCATCACCTACCCGCGCGCCGACGGCGTGATGCTCTCCGCCACGCTGTTCACGCCGCCGGGCTACGACGCGGCGCGCGACGGCCGGCTTCCCGTGGTGCTGTGGGCGTACCCGCGCGAGTTCCGCGACGCGGACGCCGCCAGCCAGATCACCGATTCGCCGAACCGCTTCAGCCGGCCGGGTGGCTCCTCGCACCTGTTCCTGCTCACCCAAGGGTACGCGATCCTGGACGGCCCCGCCATGCCGATCATCGGCGAGGGCGATGTGGAGCCGAACGACACCTACATCGAGCAACTCGTCTCCAGCGCCCGCGCGGCGGTGGACAAGGTGGTGGAGATGGGGGTCGGCGATCGCGACCGGTTCGGCGTGGGTGGCCACTCGTACGGCGCGTTCATGACCGCCAACCTGCTCGCGCACTCGGACCTGTTCCGCGCCGGCATCGCCCGCTCAGGCGCCTACAACCGCACCTTGACGCCCTTCGGCTTCCAGGCCGAACCGCGCTCGTACTGGGAGGCGCAGGAGGTATATCTGCGGATGAGCCCCTTCAACTACGCCAACCAAATCAACGAGCCGATCCTGCTGATCCACGGCGAGGCGGACAACAACTCAGGCACCTTCCCGATCCAGAGTGAGCGGATGTACCAGGCGCTCAAGGGGCACGGCGCCACGGTGCGCTACGTGGTGCTCCCGCACGAGAGCCACGGCTACGCGGCCCGCGAGTCCGTGATGCACACGCTGGCCGAGATGGTCGAGTGGATGGACCGGTACGTGAAGAACGCCGGGCCACGCACGGCGGCAGTGCAGCAGGGCGGCGGGTAAGTCGGGCACTGTTACTACCGGTGGTGCGGGGGTGTACTTCGATGCTCAGGGTGATTTCTTCTTGGCCTGCGCGGCGGCCTTCTTCGGGTCGCCCGCCTTCCTCCGCATCGCGTTCACTTGCCGCATCACCTCGGCCGGGTCGTTGCCGCGCATCATCTCCTGCACCTGCTTGCGTGCGGCCTGCTTCTGCTGCAGGTGCCGGCGCATCTGGTCCGTCTGCTTCAGCTTCTGCCCCTCCGGGCCCTTGTAGCGCTTGGATCCCAGCGCGCGGTTCATCAGCTTCAGCATCGGGCCGCTCACGTAACGCAGCATGAAAGCCTTCCCCCAGCGGCCTTGCTGGCGGTGCTCCTCGATGGCATAGGGGAGCGCCTGGAGGGAGTCCTGCACCTGCCGGAGCATCTTCTCCGGGTTGCGCTTCTTTTTCTTCGCCATAGAAGTTTCGATCATGGGAGGAGCGGAACATCTTACGAGCCGCCGCACTTGTACCCTGGCTCCGCGTATCGGTTCGTGGTAGAATCGTACCACTGTGAAGATCGCTCACCTGGCAGACCTGCATCTCGGCTTCCGCGCGTACCACCGGATCACCCCGCAGGGGGTGAACGTCCGGGAGGCGGACGTAGCCGCCGCCTTCCGAGAGGCGATCGGCCGCACGGTCGCGCTCCGGCCGGAGCTGATCCTCGTTGCCGGAGACGTGTTCCATACCGTGCGCCCCTCGAACGCGGCGATCGCGGAGGCGTTCCGGCAGTTCTCGTCGCTGCTCGCACAGCTTCCCGGCGTACCCGTCGTGGTGATCGCCGGGAACCACGACTCGCCCCGCTCCGCCGATACCGGGAACATCCTGACGCTCTTCCGCGAGATCCCCGGCATGCACGTGGTGACGGAGGAGGCGCAGCCCGTCTACCTGGAAGAGATCGACACCTCCGTCTTCTGCCTTCCACACACCGCGCTGATGCGCGAGCACCTCCCGGCGCTGGAGCCGAACCCGGCGGTGGGAACCAACATCCTCCTCATGCACGGCACGGTGGGTGGCAGCGCGGCGGAGGGAAAGCTCCGCTACGTCTCGGAGTTCGGCGGCGTGAGCGTGGAGGACACGGAGATCGGGCCCGAGCGGTGGGACTATGTCGCGCTCGGCCACTACCACATCGTGACGGACCTGGCACCGAACATGTGGTACGCCGGCGGGATCGAGCGCACCTCCACCAACATCTGGATGGAGGCGGACGGGCCGAAGGGCTTCCTGCTCTACGACACGGAGCATCAGAGTGCGGACTTCCACGTGCTCGACACCCGCCACGTGATCGACCTTCCGCGTCTCTCCGCCCGCGGCTCCAGCGTGGAGGAGATCGATGCCGGGATCCGCACCGCCGCGGAGGCGATCCCCGGCGGGCTCGACGGCAAGATCGTGCGCCTGGTGATCACGGACATCCCGCGGCACGCGGTCCGCGACCTGAACCACAGGCGGGTCCGCGAGTGGAAGGCCGAGGCGATGCATTTCCACCTGGACCTCCGCCCGCCGGAGGTTATGCGCGTGGTCGGCTACGGTGCGCCGATGCGCCGCCAGACGTTGGGTGAGCAGGTGGAGGGCTATCTGCGGAAGCACTGGAATCTCACCTCCACGGCGATCCGCCGCGAGCGCCTGATCGAGCTCGGCAGGGAGTACCTCGAAGCCACGGGCGAGGAGGGGTAGCGCGATGCGGATCCTCTCGCTGCGGCTTCTGAACTTCCGGCAGCACGCCGACTCCGAGATCCACTTCGGCCCCGGCCTCACCGGGATCATCGGTCCGAACGGCGCGGGCAAGTCCACGATCCTCGAGGCGATCGCCTGGGCGCTCTACGGCGCCGAGGCCGCGCGCGGTACCAACGACACGATCCGTTTCGCGCGCGCCGGCGCCCGCTCGCGCGTCGAGGTCGAACTCCGCTTCACCGTGGGCGGGCAGGAGTACCGTGTCGTCCGCACGCTGAACAACGCCGAGGTCTTCCTGGCCGATGGGAGTGCCCCCGTCGCTACCACGCTGGGCGGCGTGACGCGCTACCTGCAGGCGATGCTCGGGATGTCGCGCCGGGAGTTCTTCAACACCTACTTCACCGGGCAGAAGGAGCTGCAGTTCCTCGCGGCGATGGGCTCGGCGGAGCGCGGGCGCTTCCTCTCGCAGGTGCTGGGCTACGAGCGGCTGCGGCAGGCGCAGGAGCTGGCGCGCGCGCGCCGCAGCGAGCTGCGGCACGAGATCAACGGGCTGCGCGCCGCGATGGGCGATCTCGACGCGATCCTCGAAGAGCGTACCTCCGCCGAGGTACGCCTGCGCGAGGCACAGGATGCGCTCGCCGAGGCGCAGACGATGCGCACGCGCGCGGAGGAGACGCTCGCCGGCGTGGCGCCCCACTGGGCGGACGTTCAGCAGGCGCGCGACCGGCACCGTGAGCTGTCCCACGCAATTGAGGCGGCGGAGCGGGAGCGCGAGGCGGCGCGCCGCGACCTCGTCCGCATCGACGCCGAGCTGGAGCGCACCACCGTGGCGGAGCGGGAGCTCTCCGCGCTGCGCGCGCGCCTGGCGGTTCTTCCGGACACGGTACGCGAGGGTGAACGGCTGGCGGAGCTGTCCCGAACCAACGAGCGCCGCAAGGCGCTGGCCGAGCAGGGGGTGGAGCTGCGTGCCGAGCTGCAGCGCTCCACCGAGCGGCTGGCCCGCATCGAGCAGGCGCCTCAGCTGCTGGAGCGCTACGCCTCCGAGCTGGAAACCACGCGCGCCGAGCAGCTTGAGGTGGAGGAGGCGCTCGACGCCCGCAAGACCGCATGGCTGCGCGACCGCCAGGATGCGGAGACGAAGCTGCTGTCGTTCCGCGACCGCGGCGCGGAGCTGAAGGAGCAGATCCGGCAGATCCGGGAGGCCGGCCCCGCCGGCAAGTGCCCGACCTGCGAGCGCGCGCTCGGCGCCGATTTCGAGCGCCTGCTGGGCGCGTTGGAAGACCAGTGGCGCAACGTTGTGCAGGACGGCAAGTGGTGGAAGAGCCGCCGCGACCAGCTCGAGCCGCGGCCACAAGATCTCACAGCCCTGGAGACTCGCCTCGCCACGGTGGTCGCTGCCGCGAACGAGAAGGCGCGCAAGCACGCCCGCTGCGAGGGCGCCGTCCAGGAGCTGCGCACCTTGCAGGAGGAGCACGCCAAGCGCGCCGCCCGCCTCGCCGAGCTGGAGCGCCAGCTCGCCGCGATCCCCACGGGCTACGATCCCGTCATCCACCGCGAGGCCGAGAGCCGCCTGAAGGAGCTCCGCACGCTGGAGAAGCAGGCCGCGCGCCTGGAAGAGAGCGCGGGGCGCCGGGTTACCCTGGAGCGCGACCGCCAGGCCGCCCGGGCGACCGACACGGTCGCCGCCGAACGGCGCCTCGCGCTCGAGGCGGAGCGGAGTGCGCTCGGCTTCTCGGAAGAGGCGTTCGCCGCGGTACGCACGGAGCACGAGCATACCAGTGAAGCGCTTCGCCAGGCGGAGCTGCGCGCCGTCGCGCTCCAGGGCGAGGTGCGATCCTCCGAGCAGGCACTCGCCTCCGCGCTGCGTGCCGAGGAGCGCTACCGCGAGCAGGCGCGCGAGGTGGAGCAGCGGGAGGACGAGCTGCGGCACCACAACGAGCTCGACGCCGCGCTCTCCGAACTGCGCACCGAACTCAACACCCGCGTCCGCCCCGAGCTCAGCGAGATCGCCTCCTCCTTCCTCGCGCAGCTCACCGACGGACGCTACACCGCGCTCGAGATCAGCGAAAGCTACGACATCCTGGTGCTGGACGAGGGCGAGGAGAAGCCCGTGATCTCGGGCGGCGAGGAAGATATCGCCAACCTGGTGCTCCGTCTCTCGCTCTCACAGATGATCGCGGAGCGGGCCGGCCACCCGCTCTCCCTCCTCATCCTGGACGAGGTGTTCGGCTCGCTCGACATCGCCCGGCGCGACAACGTCGTCCAGCTCCTGCGGCGTCTGGAGGACCGGTTCGAGCAGGTGATCCTGATCACGCACATCGAGGGGATCCGCGAAGCGCTGGACCAGGTGCTGCGCGTCGACTTCGACGAACGCACCGGCGCCTCTACCGTGCGGGAGGAGTCGCTGCCCGGAGCCGGCCCGCCGAACTTCGGGATGGCGGCGGATTGAGAACTACCGGTACGAGAGTACGGGAGTACTCTCGTACCTGTGATTATTTAACGCTCCGACAGCATCATCCAGCGATCGGCAATGCCGATGTTCCGGTCCGCTGCCGCCTCGTCGCCCTGCATGCTCCTGGCCTGGGCGAGCGAATAGTGGGCGTAGCCGTAGTAGGTCGGGATTCCGCGCGTCGCGTCGTCCGGCCAGTGGGAGCGGTCGATCAGGTCGCGGTGCACGAACACGTTGTGCAGCAGCTGCTCCGTGCGCTCCACGTCCAGGTACGCACCGAACACGGGGGAGATGGGCAGGTTCTGCGGCATCTGCACCAGGCCCGCCGCCTCCGCCGGGTCGATTAGCTTGTAGGCGACACCCTGACGGGCGACGAACCGGTCCAGCCCCAGCTTGCGGTGCGTGTTGGTCGTCCCCGCGAAGTAGATCGGCCGGTCACCCCACGCCTCGCGGATCGTGAGCAGGATGAACTGGTCGGCCGGGGCCAGCACCGTGCCGGCGGGGATCACCGTCTGCACCCCGCGCGCTTCGAACACCACATCCTGCGGCAGCTGGACCGCGCCCATCGTGGCGGCGTCGATCTGCGCATCGGGCAGCGGGAGGATGGAGCGCGTCGGCGGGGTCGCCAGCCCGGCGTAGAAGTCCGGGGCGCGATCCGCCTCGAAGCTGCGCTGGCAGATGATGCGGGTGGGGTCTTCGCGCCACTGCTCCGGGCGCTCGCATGGCTGGGTGAGATCGCGGATCTGCTTCGCGTACCACGGCGTATTCAGGTAGCTCCACACGATCACCGTCACGTCGCGCCGGATCCCCTCCACCTCCTGCAGATACCAGAGCGGGAAGGTGTCGTTGTCGCCGTTGGTGTAGAGCACGCCGTACGGCTCTACCGACTGCAGCAGGTTGTGCGCCCAGTCGCGGGCCGAGTAGTCGCCGGCGCGCGAGGCGTACGGCCAGTTCAGGACCAGCGGGATCAGCGCGAGCACCAGAATGGGCGAGGTGGAGAGCACCGCCCGCGGGCGGTTGCGCAGCGATTCCTGCGCGCGCAGCCAGAGCGCGGTGAGCCCGATCCCCGCCCAGAGCCCCCACATCGAGAAGGAGACGATGAAGAAGTAGTCGCGCTCGCGCACCTCCGCCGAATCGAACGGGAGCCCCAGCGCGCCCACCTGGTTGTAGCCGTACCTGAAGTTCAGGTAGAAGACGAGCCCCAGCGAAAGCGTGGCGAACAGCGTCGCGATGTAGACGAAGCTGATCCGGTCGCGCAGCCAGTGGCGCCACGCGCCGTACACGCCGAGCACGAAGAAGAGAACGGTGAACGGCACCCGCCCCGCCGCATAGTAGCCGGACGCGCCCTGCACCGAGCGCGACCACTGCCAGTCGAAGTACTGAAAGTAGTTCGCGATCTGCGCCCAGATCGGGGCCATACGTTCCGTCACCGGCGGCTTCGCGTACTGCTCGCGCGCCAATGAGGCGGACAGGTCCTCGCACCCCGCGCCGCCGAAGGTGATGATGCTGATCAGCGCGTCGCTCACCGATGCGCAGGTGGGCGCCGCCTCATTGATGATCGGGTTCAGCCCCGCGCGTAGCGGAAGGTAGAGGTGAACCGTGAGGCCGATCACCGCGAAGACCGCGCCCCATGCGTAGATCCGCCAGTTTAGGAACACCTGCGGCTTCACCAGCGCGATGAAGAGCACCAGCGCCGGCGCCGCGAGGAACGCCATCAGGTGGTTGCCCACGGAGAGCGCCAGCACGAAGACCATCAGAATCAGCAGGTTATCGTCGTGCCACCCCTTCTGCTCACCTACGCGGTGCTCCTCGATATGGTCGCGCCACAGGAATGCCAGCCACGACAGCAGCGCGATGGTGAAGAGGCTGATCGTGTAGACCTTCTCGTTCACATTCGAGTGGTTCCACACCGTGAACGCGGTGGCCGAGAGCAGCACCGCCGCCGCCGCACCCAGCCGCCGCACCATTTCGTTCCCGGTGAAGAAGGCGAGGATGCGGTGCACCACCAGGAACCAGCACACCGACGCCGCGGCCGTCATCAGTGCGGAGAACAGGTTGACTCGCACCGCCGTGGACAGCCCCGTGGGCGCGAGGATCCGCTCCCATGCCCCCGCCATCAGCACGAAGAGCGGGTTCCCCGGCGGATGCGGGATCCCCAGGATCCGCGCCGTGGCAATGTACTCGCTGGCGTCCCAGAACGCGGTCGAGGGTGCCAGCGTGATCGCGTACAGGAGGAAGACAGCGAGACCCGCGATCAGCGCCAGCCCGTACGGCGGGCTGTGGTGGATCGGCGGAGGAGTGGCTGTGCGGCGAGTGTCGGTCGGTCGCGTCTCTCGCGCGGCTTGGCTCATAACTTCACCCGAGGGGATTGCCAGGATAGCGTGAAATAAACCCGAAAGGTATATCTGTGCTTGGTGCTTGTCGATACCGGACGGAGGCGAGGGTGATCGGTTATCGGTTATCGGTTATCGGTTATCGGTTATCGGTTATCGGTTATCTGGCGGACCGGGTCGATCAGGTACCCGGGGAGAGGGGAGAGGTTGCTGAGAAACGAAACCGGGGGCTGGCGACGTCGCCAGCCCCCGGAGGTGCGTTGGTCAGTGATCGAGAGTGCCAGCGGATGGCTGGCACCCGATCACGGCACTTTAGAACCGCAGCTCCGCACCCACGCGGGCGAAGATTTGGTTTACCACGCCCTGGTCGCCGCGGAAGTTGGAGATGTAGTCATCCACTCCGTAGCGGATCGCCAGGTTCGGCGAGAGCCGCAGCGCGCTCGACGCACCGATCTTGACTGCCAGATCGCTTTCCGCCGCACTCCCCGCGAGGTCGTAGCGTGCCTGGCCGAGCCCCGCCTCCAGCACGATCGGCAGCATCCCTTCCGCACCGCCGCGCGGCGCATACGAGAACTCCACGCCTGCCGCCCAGTGATCCACATTCACATCACCACGGCCGACGTCTACTCCCGCGGTCTCCGTGCGCTGCTCGACCTGCGAACGCTGCGCATTGCCGAAGGCCGCCCACTGCGGCGAGAGCTGGAATGCCACCCGACCACCGTAGGCCACACCCGCCTCGAGGCGGGAATTCGATTCCGGCAGCGAGCCGAAGAACCCGTACCCAACGTACGGCTCCACGGAGAGCCGCTGCATCGGCGACTGCTGCGCCATCGCGGGCGCGGCAGCGGCGAGGGCGAGGAACGCGGTTGCGAACAAAGTACGCTTTTTCATTGTTGTAGCTCCAGGTTCGGAAGTCAGTTGCAAAGGAGAGATCCTCCGATCTCTGCCACTCCGATTAGTCAAAAGCTGTGCCAAGAAGAGAAATGATGTAAATACAAGTAGCACATGTGCTTATTTCACACGGTGCCGATACTGTTTTGCCGATTTCTGTCTGCGATTGTGGACAGGATGCCCCGATCCTGGAGGACACCCGCACCGCTGGAGCGCGGCTGCGCGGTTGACTTTGCGGCTCGCAAGGGGGAAATTGCCCGCCTCCCGACCTTCCACTATATGAGACGTGTCACAGGCAATGCCGCTGCAGCCCGCCTTCCCCGCGTTCCGCCATCTGGCGCGAGGGGCTACACTGGTCCCCGTATCCCGCGAGTTCGTCTTCGATACGGACACGGCCGTCTCCGCGTACCACAAGCTGGCGCGTCCGCCGTTCGGCTTCCTCCTCGAATCGGTGGTGGGTGGAGAGACGTGGGCGCGCTACACCTTTCTCGGCACCGAGCCCCGCGGCGCGTGGCGGCTGGTGGGAAGCCGGATCGACCGCTGGACGGCGTCGGACGGGTGGCGCGAGGGGGAGCGCTCCGACGATCCGCTCGGCGACTTCGACCGGCTGATGCAGCGGCACACGCCCGCCGAGGTTCCCGGCCTGCCGCGCTTCTGGGGCGGGGCCGTGGGGTTCTTCGGGTATGACGTGGTGCGCCACATCGAGCGGCTCCCCGACCCTTCGCCCGAAGGTCTGGATCTCCCGGACGCGCTCTTCATGCTCACCGGCGTCGTCCTCGCCATCGACAACCTATTTGGCCGTGCGCGCGCGATCGTGGCCGTCGCGACGGAGGGTGCGGACGACGCCGAGCTCCGCCGTCGCTACGAAGCGGCCGCCGCGGAGATCGATGCCACGATCACGCGGCTGCGGGAGGGTGCCGGCCCCGCTCCGCTGGCGCAGCGGGAGGCTACATCGGAGGACCCCGCCTTCGAAAGCACCTGCACGCGCGCGGAGTTCGAGGCCGGCGTCTCGCGCATCCAGGAGTACATCCGCGCCGGAGACGCCTTCCAGGTCGTCCTCTCACAGCGGCTCACCGTGCCGCTGGAGGCCAGCCCGTTCGACCTGTACCGGATGCTGCGGACGCTCAACCCCTCGCCCTACCTCTTCTACCTGGATCTGGACGGCTTTCAGCTCGTCGGCTCCTCGCCGGAGGTCTTGGTGCGCGCCGAGGCCGGGCGCGTCACCGTCCGCCCCATCGCCGGCACGCGCCGCCGGGGCGCAAGCGCCGCGGAGGACGCAGCCCTCGCCGAGGACCTGCTCGCCGACCTCAAGGAACGCGCCGAGCACCTGATGTTACTCGACCTCGGCCGCAACGACGTGGGCCGTGTTGCCCGCTACGGCACTGTCCGCGTGTCAGATATGATGACGATCGAACGTTACTCTCATGTGCTCCACATCGTCTCGACCGTGCAGGGAGAGATCCGCGATGGGCTGAGCGCAGTAGATATCTTAAGGGCCACCTTCCCCGCGGGTACGGTCTCGGGAGCGCCGAAGGTGCGGGCGATGGAGATCATCAATGAACTCGAGGCCGCGCGCCGCGGCCCGTACGCGGGTGCCGTCGGTTACATTGCACACGGAGGCCGCACGATGGACGTGGCGATCGCGATCCGCACGGTGGTAGTCGAAAACGGTCGCGCCCACGTGCAGGCGGGGGCGGGTGTGGTGGCTGATTCCGTCCCGGCCGCCGAGTACGAGGAAACGCTCAACAAGGCGCGAGCGCTGCTGCGGGCGGTGGAGGGGGTGAGGGATGAGAGTAGAATAGAATGACCCTATCGCAGGACGGACCTGTCACAACGTGGGGTAGACTTGCGCGTATTGCGGCGGCATCATATTATGTCAATTGCTCGCTGTTCCGATGCGTTCGAACGATCGTTCTAGATCATCGAGCAACGTTTCTCGTACTGCCATGGCCCGTGCGAGGCGCGCGTGCTTGAAAGTTCACTTCAGATCGGTTCCGGTCCGTTTCGTCTCTGAGTTCCGGTATGCCATACAACAAAAGGAGGTGACGATGCGTTTTCCGTAGTCGGGCGCATGGAGCCGTGCAGCCCTGGCGATCCCGCCGGCTGAAGGTTCACGTGCAATAGGAAACAACAATTCTACTCCGAAAATCTAGGGGGTACCATGAAGTCTCGAATTGGCTTTAAGGCCGTCTTGGCCGCGACTGCGGTGCTGGCGCTATGGAGCGCTGGAGCGGCGACGGCTGATGCACAGCAAACAGGAACGATCCAGGGTACCGTAGTGGACGCAAGCACGGCGCGCCCGCTGCCGAGTGCTCAGATCTCTCTTCCCGGCACACAGCTGGGCACCCTCACCAACCAGCAAGGGCGCTTTCAGCTGGTGAATGTTCCCGCCGGTACTCAGCAGGTTCAGGTGACCGTGGTTGGGTACGAAACTGTTACCCGTAGTGTAACAGTGGAGGCTGGGGAAGCGGTTACCGTCAATTTCCCGCTGACCCAAACGGCAATTGCTCTACAGGAAGTAGTCGTAACGGGCGTTTCCGGTGCCACTATTCGGGCCAAGTTGCCCATCGTGGTGGATCAGCTCCGCCCCGAGAATCTGCCAGTTCCCGCGGTGAGCGCGGGCGGCGCGATTCAGGGCAAGATCGCGGGTGCCACAGTCGTGCAGGGAAGCGGCCGACCGGGTGCCGCGCCGTCGATCATGCTTCGCGGCCCCACGAGCATCAATGCACAGGGCCGCTCACAGGAGCCCCTGTACATCATTGACGGCGTGATTCTCGGCGCCAGCATCGTGGACATGGACGCCCTCGACATCGAGAGCGTCGAGGTCGTAAAGGGTGCCGCGGCTGCCTCGCTTTACGGCTCGCGCGCCGCTAACGGCGTCATCCAGATCACCACCCGCAGTGGCCGGTCACTCGGCGAGGACATGACGCGGTACACGATGCGGACGGAATATGGGGTCAACCAGCTCGCCGGCAGCATCAACATCGCGCAGGCGCATCCCTACCGGCTGAATGAGAATGGTACCGCATTCGTTACGGCGACCGGCCAGGAGTTCAACTGGCAGGAGCAGGCGATGCGGGACTCCGAAGCGGGCTTTGCCCGTGGCGGTCTACGGCCGACGCTCGCCGGTTCGAACATCTGGACCACCTTCCAGTCCAACCCGTGGCCCGGCCAGACGTTCGACCACGTGGGAACGCTGTTCGACCCGGGTAACATGACCCAGAATCAGCTCTCCGTCGAGGGCCGCGCGGGTCAGACGAACTATCACGCTTCCTTCACCAACCTGTCGCAAGACGGCGTGATCCTGGGGCAGCGGGGCTTCGACCGGAACAGCTTCCGGCTGAACCTCGACCAGGGTGTCGGCGACCAGGTGCAGGTCTCCGCCCGCACCTACTACAGCCGCTCCGCGTCCGACGGGCAGAACATTGAGGGTGGTGGCTCCGCGCTGTTCAACCTTACGCGCATGCCGGCCGGCGTGAACCTGCTGGCGCGCGACGCGAACAACGAGTTGATCATCCGGCCAGACCACACGGGTGAGAATGCGAACCCGCTCTACGATCTGTTGAACCGCCAACGGTCCGATGGCCGCGAGAGGTTCTTGGGCGGAGCGAACGTTCGCTACTCCCCGGCGCTGTGGTTCGACATCGACGCGAACTTCAGCTACGACCGGTCCAACGTCAACCGCGTTGACCACGCTCCAAAGGGTTTCCGTACGGCGCGTGCCAGCTCGACTCTCAACGAAGGGTACGTATTCCGCGATGGCTGGCTGAACGAGGCCATTAACGGCAGCATTACCGGTACTTTCCGCCGGACGTTCGGTGATCTGAACACCCGTACTCAGGTGCGTTACCTGGGCGAAAGCGAGCATTTCGACTACTTCCGCGCGTCCGGCAGCAACCTCGCTACCGAGGGTGTCACGACGGTAACAGCGGCGCGCGACCAGCGCATTACGCGCTCCTCCATCGAGGATGTCCGCTCCGAGGGATACTTCTTCATCACCAACTTCGATCTCCGCGACCGGTACATCATCGATGCGCTGGTGCGTCGCGACGGAAGCTCGCTGTTCGGTTCCGAGGAGCGTTGGCAGACATACTACCGCGGTGCGGTCGCGTGGCGTGTTTCGGAGGAGCCGTTCTGGGCGGGGCTGCAGACCGCGCTCCCCGAGTTCAAGTTCCGCTATTCGCTTGGTACGGCGGGCGGCCGTCCGCGCTTCAACGCGCAGTACGAGACCTACTCCGTCACTGACGGCGTCCTGAACCCGCAGAACCTCGGCAACTCGCAGCTGAGGCCGGAGTTCGCGATCGAGCAGGAGATGGGTGTTGATTTCGCGGTGCTCAATCGTGCGAACGTCGCCTTGACGTATGCGCAGACCGAGGCGCGTGACCAGATCCTCCGGGTCCCTCTCCCGGGCTACACCGGCTTTGTCCAGCAGTGGCAGAACGCCGGAACGCTGTCGAGCAACACCTGGGAAGCCAGTGTTGAGCTGCCCGTAATCCAGCGCGACAACTTCCGCTGGTCTACGCGGCTGCTTTTCGACCGCACGCGTCAGAGGATCAGCGAGCTGAACGTGCCGGAATACCAGTACGGGTTCCCGCAGCAGGGCCTCGAGTCAGTGTTCTACGCACGTGAGGGCGAGCCGCTCGGCCGATTCTACGGCTTCAAGTGGGCGACCTCCTGCGCTGATCTGCCAGGTGGAACCAACTGCAACATGTTCCAGGTCAACAACGACGGCTACATGGTGTACGTCGGCGAGGGCAACAGCTGGCGGGACGGCATCCGCAACAACCTCTGGGGCACGACCTCCGCCGGTACCGGCACGACCGTCCGTGGCGCGCCGGTGCAGTGGGGTGTTCCGATCATCGCACAGAATGACGAGGGGGACACGTTCCTTCCGATCGGGAGCACGAGCCCGAATTTCAATTTCAGTGTCGCGAACACCTTCGGCTTCGGCGGCTTCCAAGTATACGGCCTGGTGGATGCCACGATGGGCGTGAACGTGTACAACCTGCCGCGGCACTGGTCTTACTTCGAGCGGTACTCGGGTGACCAGGATCAGGTGGGACTCAGCGAAGAGGAAAGGAAGCCGATCGGCTACCATTCGGTGCTGTACAACCAGCTCAGCCCGCCGAACTCCCACTTTGTGGAAGACGGCAGCTTCGCGAAGCTGCGCGAGGTTTCGCTCCGCTACCGGTTCGGCCGCGATCGTCTCGCCGGGCTTCCGATCGCCGGCGGTCTGGACGGGCTGTCGCTCAGCCTCGTTGGTCGCAATCTCCTCACCTGGACCAGGTACTCGGGCTTCGACCCGGAGGTCGGTTTCGGGGGCGGTGATGTCGGCTCGGCGGCCATCGCGCGCTTCGACGGGTTTACCTATCCGAACTTCCGCTCCTTCACCGCAGCGGTCGAGCTGAACTTCTGAGCCATGAGAACTGGGAGAACACATACATGAACAATCGAAAAATGGCCGCGGTCTCGGCCACCCTGCTGCTCTTCGGAGCAGCAGGGTGCCAGGACCTGACCGTGCCAAACGTGAACGAGCCCCAGACGCAACAGGTGCTGGCGAGGCCGGCCGACGTGGAACAGCTGATCGTCAACTCCTATCTTTCCTGGTGGGATGCGACGAGCGGCAAAGCTGCCGGAGCTTTCGACCCGGGCATATACGTGCAGTTGCAGACGATGTCCTTTGAGAACTCCGCGATGGCGGCGAACTTCGGGATGATCGAGCGCTCGAGGCTGCCGCGGGCGGCAATCAACAACAACCCGGCGGATGCCTTCGCTTCCCAGCTGGAGGGCACGTGGTACGGTCTGTACCGGTCGCTGAAGGCAGCCTCCGACGGCGTCCGGCAGATCGATGGCGGCGTCGTGATCGGCACGACGGCAAACACGATGCGTGCGAAGACCTTCGCCAAGTTTGTGCAGGGCCTCTCACATGGCGCGCTGGCCCTGACGTATGATCAGGCCTTTGTCCTGGACGAGACCACGCCGCTGCCATCCCCGGGGACCCCGACCCCGGATCTCCAGCCGTACAGCGAGGTCATGGAGGCGGCGCTCGGCTACCTCGACGAAGCGATCGCGCTGGCGGGAGCGAACACCTTCACGACGCCCACGGGCTGGATCAACGGCGTCACGCTGACGAACGTGCAGTTGGCGGCGCTCGCCCGTTCCTATAAGGCCCGCTTCCGCGCCGAAGTGGCGCGCAACCCCGCCGAACGTGCGGCGGTGAACTGGGCGGCGGTAGTTGCCGATGTGGACGCCGGCCGTCAGACCGATTTCGAGATCGAGTTCGACGATGTCAACTGGCGGTACACCGCGCACATCTACGGCAGTTTCGGCGGTGCGTGGCATCAGTCGGCCAACCAGATCATCGGAATGGCCGACCAGTCCGGCGCCTTCCAGACGTGGATAAACACTCCGCTTGCGAGTCGGGACCCGTTCCTGATCATCACGCCGGACCAGCGTTTCCCGCAGGGTGCTACCGGCGCGGCGCAAGCTGCGAATCCGGGTGAGTATCTGATCCAGAAGGGCACGAGCGGGCACGTCCGTCCGGACCGCGGCACCTGGCGCTGGTCCTTCTACCGCGACAACCGGTTCGCCCACTTTTATCCGGATTGGAGCGGCTTCCTTCCGGAGCTCACACGGGCGGAGATGCAGCTGCTCAAGGCCGAGGGGCTGTTCCGAACCGGCGATGCAGCCGGAGCCGCTACCATCATCAACACTACGCGCACCACGACCGGCGGCATGCAGGCGGTGAGCGCCGGCGCACCGAACCCGGATTGCGTACCGAAGCTGCCTGATGGCACATGCGGCAACTTCTTAGAGGTGCTGAAGTGGGAGAAGCGCCTCGAGACGTGGGCCTCGCGCTACGGCGCGTGGTTCTTCGACAGCCGCGGTTGGGGTGACCTGCCGCAAGGGACGATCATCCACTTCCCAGTTCCGGCCAGGGAGCTTCTGGTGCTCCAGTTACCGGTGTACAACACCGGCGGCGTTGGCCTGCCGGGTGGCGCCGCGCAGAGCACCTACGGGTACTGATGCTCTGACGTGACTCTGACGTGACTCTGCCGTGACATTGTAAGCAAGTTGTTCGTGGATGGGGGTTCCGGCGTTTTGGAATCCCCATCCGCACTCCCGCTCCGCAGGCGGGAAACGGCTTGGAAGATGCAGCAACAAGCGAAGGCCGCGACGAGGATTACTC
>JACDHR010000644.1 GCA_013820915.1 Gemmatimonadota bacterium | reverse complement strand
CCAGTTGAGCACGTCGGCGAAGCCCAGCTGCTCGGCGCCGGGGAGGTGCTCGCCCACCAGCTCGCGCAGGTCGCGCTGGCGGGCGATGAAGCTCACCACCGGGATCGGCCGCTCGGCCAGCGTGGACTCGACCAGCTTGACCACCTTCTGCCCCTCGCGCTGCAGGAAGGGGAGGTCCGCCGCGTGGCTGGCCAGCCAGAGGATCAGCTCGTCCAGGAAGAGGACCACGGCGTCGTAGCCGAGGTCGCGGGCGTGGCGGGAGAGGATGACCAGCCCTTCGTCCAGCGAGACGAACCCCTCCTCGCGCCCCGCCGCCAGGTCGCGCGCCGAGCCGAAGAAGGCGTCCACCAGATCCCCCACCAGCCGCGCGCGCTCCTCGGAGCCGGGAGGTGCCGCCAGCGCAGCCTCGAAGCCGGCCGCCTCCCAGGCGCTGTCGAGCTCGCCCCAGCCGTCGTCGTCGCCGCCCTCGCTGTGGCCGAGCTGCGCGAAGAACTGGGCGTCGCCCATCCGCTCACGCAGCCGGCGGGCGTCCTCGAAGAGCTTCTCGGCGCGGTAGAAGCCGGGGGTGGGCGCCTCCGGGTGCAGCTTGCGCACGTAGTCGGCGTACTGCCCCAGCACCGCGGACTCGAGGCTGGTCGCGCCGATCAGGTGGTAGGGCACCACTAAGAAGCGGCGCCCCTCCGTCCAGCGGTTGTGCCGGCTCACCACCTCCGCCAGCTCGGGGATCGAGCGGGCGCCGGGGTGGTTCTGCAGCAGCAGCGAGAGCACGGCCATGAAGTGGCTCTTGCCGCTGCCGAAGCTGCCGTGCAGGTAGGCCCCCTTGCTGGTGCCGGCCTCGACCGCCGAGCGGATCAGCGAGAGCGCCTGGTCGAAGCACTGCACCAGCTGCGGCGTGACCACGTAGCTCCGGAGCGTGTCCTCCGCGCGGCGGACGCCCTCGGTGAGCTTGAGCACGAAATCGCCCTGGTGGACGCGCTCGGGGATGTGGATGAGGTCGGCGATCTTGGTCATGGGGTCCTCATCTCAAGCGGAGACGACCTTCGGTTCGCATGCGCCGCTCGTCACCATGCTCAACACACCTTCCTGGGCATGGGCGTCGATTGCGCCGGGATCGCCACGATCCGGTCGCACACGTCGCAGACCGCAACGAGTACCTCGGGCACCTCGATGCCACTCTCGCGCAGCATGTACGGACGGAGCTGGAACGTGGTGGTTACTCGCCTCTCGCACGCGCTGCAGATCGCCTCCGAGCGATCCCCTTCCCTCCACAAATGCATCCCTCACCTCCTGCCTGTGAACGCTGAGGGGTACCACGCTGCTCGAGACAAAGTATCCGCCTCCTTGACCGCTCGGACAGTAGTACGTACCTTTGTACTCACCACCTGCATTCGGAGGACAGATGTCATACAAGGGACGCGCAACCCGCTCCGGCAACTCAGGGGCGATTGCCTTCGAGGCGGCCCTGTTCCGCTCGCATCCCGAGTTCGCCGAGGGCCGCTTCGAGGCGGAATACATCGGTCCCGGGACGCTCCTGGTCCGTACAGCGCACGAGACCGAGGAGCAGGCTGGAGAAGATGCCGTGCTCGCGGCCTTCCTCTCGTTCATCGAGCGCGACATGCAGGAGCACCCGGAGCGCATCCAGCCGCTCTCGAGTGAGGAGCTAGCGCGAGTCGAGGAACTCGTTGGTCACCTGGAGGTGGATCTAGACGAGGACCTGGGAGAGGATGCCACGCTCCCGTAAGCCACCCCCAGCCCCGGAGAGAAATGGCTGGCGGCTCTATGCCTGGACGGAGTTTGCCCGGCAGCTTGCGGCCCTGAGATCCGAGGTCGAGGAACTGCGCCGCCGAGATCCCTCCACGTACGAGCGACACCCCAAGACGAAGCTCCTTGCCGCGGTTAGGCGTTTGATCCTCGAGGTGATCCCCCGCGATCCCGGTGCGGAAGAGTTCCGGCAGGGCAGTACGCTGGGCCCGGCGCACCGGCATTGGTTCCGAGCCAAGTTCTCGCAGCGCTTCCGCTTGTTCTACCGCTTCCACTCTGCCCGCAAGATCATCATCTATACGTGGATGAACGACGAGTCCACGCTGCGCAAGCACGGGTCGAAGCGTGATCCATACTCACTCTTC
>JACDHR010000643.1 GCA_013820915.1 Gemmatimonadota bacterium | reverse complement strand
CACCTGCGCGGTGCGCGAGCCCCGCAACGCGCTCCGGCTCCTCGGCGAGCTGAGGGAGAGCGGGGGAACCCTCCTGGCCTTGTCGGATGCCGAGATCGAGGAGGCGCAGCGCCTCCTCGCCACGGAGGCCGGAATCATCGCGGAGTTCACCAGCGCCGCCACCCTGGCCGGCCTCATCCACCTGTCGCGCCGGGAGGACCTCGCCGACCAGCCGGCGGTCCTGGTGATCACCGGCGGAAGAGTGGATTGACGGCAATTACGAATGGCTTTGTTGCATGAAGCGTTGAGGGACGCAGTTTCCCTCGGAGGGGTAGGCGCTACGCCATCGCTGGCACGCTGTGCGGCATGCCCAGCGCCGCCATCCGGTTCAGGATCTGGCTGCCGAGCCGCGCCTCGGCCTGCTGGTTCTTCAGCGTACGTGAGCGCAGGATCCGCCCGATGCAGCCTTTGAAGCGCCCGATCGCCGTCTCCGCCAGGGAGCGCAGATGATACCCATGCACCTGCTTCCACTTCGCCCGTCCATGCCGGCGGATGTAGCGGATCGCCTCATCCCGGGGCAGCGGCGGCGCCTTGGCATTGCCGTGCTGGTGGATGCGGGCATTCTTCTGCGGCAGGATCACCGGCGTGGCCCCGTGCGCCGCAACCGCATCGTAGCACCTCCACTTGTCGTAGGCCCCGTCGCCGCCGACCCGATCCACCGAGCCGCGGTTCTCTTCGGTCTCCTCCAGGAGCGGCTTGGCTTGTGTGCTGTCGTGCTCCTTGTTCTCTGTCAAGCGCGTGGCCGTGATCTCGCCCGTCTTCGGGTCCACCGCCAGGTGCAGCTTGCGCCACGTCCGGCGCCGCTTCTCGGCATGCTTACGCTGCGCCCACTCTCCGGGCCCGTAGACCTTCAGCCCCGTCGAGTCGAGCACCACGTGCACCTCCTCATCCTTCTGCTTCTTCTTGCGCGCACACAGGCTGACCTCCAGCGAGGCCTGTCGGTGCGAGAGCGTAGAGTAGTCCGGCACCGGAAGCTCCACCTCGAGCAGAGAGAAGAGCGATTCCACGAAGCCTTGGGTCTGTCGCAGCGCCAGCGAGTAGACCAGGCGCAGCCGCAGACAACTCTCGATCGCCAGATCCGAATAGGTGTACTGCGCGCCCTGCTGCTTAGGCCCCGTGTAGAGCCAGGCCTGGATCGCCTCCTCGCTGATCCAGAGCGTCAGGCTGCCACGGCGGCGAAGGGCTTGGTTGTACTCCTTCCAGTTGGTCACGCGGTACGGCTGGGGCATCGCTCCTCTCCTTCGGCTCTGCGGCGTGCCCCCTGCACACCGCTGACCCGAAAGAGCCTGCAAGATCCGTAGGGTCTATGCAACAAAGCCAGCGCAGGGACAGAAATGGCTCGGCCGCCTCAGACGTAGGCGATCAGCCGCCCGCAGGCGATGACCGAGAACCAGAGGACCATCGAGAGGACCCCGACGAGCCGTGCGGGCAGGGGAAGCGGAGCGCCATCCCGCCAGGCCCCGCCCCGATGGACGTCCATATCCCGGAAGACGACCCGGTGGAAGAGGGCGGCGTTCACGCCGGCCACAGCAAGGAGGACGAGCTTCAGCTGGAAGGCCGGGTTCGCGGCGAGCGTCGTCGCGTCCGTGATGAAGAGAATCAACCCGCTGGGCACAACGAGGATCAGACTCCATCGTGCCCAGCGGCTCAGGCTGTGCACCGTGGCGGTGATCGGCAGAGCGCGCAGCCGACCCAGAAGCCGCAGATCCATGACGAAGGCGGCCCCGACCAGGATGACGAATCCGACGATGTGGAGGATCTCGACCGCCGGGTAGAGCCAGAGCGACCGGCGGAAGAACTCCGCGACGGCGCTCCCCTCCAGCCCCAGGAGGATCGGCTCCAGCACCGCCGGATCCGGGTTCAACGAAGCTCGATCCTTACATCACCGATGATGATCCGCTCGGCCCTCATCTCCCGCTCGACCCTGCGGTGGGGATACCCGACCACGGTGACCGTGTCGCCCACGGCCAGCATGGAGTTGTCGGTCATCCCCCGGCTGCGCATCCGGGTGAGCGGCGCGAGCACCACGTTCCACTCCTCGACGCCGTCGTAGGCCGCGGCGCGTTCGTCCTTCCATTCCCGGTGGTG
>JACDHR010000206.1 GCA_013820915.1 Gemmatimonadota bacterium | reverse complement strand
CCGTCCAGCGCACGGGTGAGCGGGACGCGATCCGGCTCGACCCTGATTCTGTCCTGAAGTTCGCAACGGCGTCCGCAGACAGCTTTGGGGTCGGAGAGAGCAAGGACGTGCGGTTCGACAAGGCGCGGGCGAAGGCGGATGTGAAAAAGGCCGACAAGAAGGCTGACAAGAAGGTGGAAAAGAAGGAAAACACATGAGCACCGACGGCGGCAAAGTGCTGCTCGTTAAAATCCAGCTGCACGACGGGCGCTATCATGGTGCTCCCGAGTGGCCACCCTCGCCCGCCCGAGTATTCCAGGCGCTGGTCGCCGGCGCGGGGCTGAGTGGACCACTTCGGGACCGGGACACGGAGGCGCTCAGGTGGATGGAGCAGCTGGAGAATCCGCCGCTGATTGTCGTGCCCCGAGCCTGGCTCGGTCAGCGGGTCAAGTTCTACATGCCCAACAACGATCTTGATCATGTGGCCGGCGACCCGCGCCGCGTGGCGAGCATCCGCACTGCGGAGAAGTTCTTCCATCCTCGTCTTTTCGACCGGCATATCCCGTTTCTGTATGCGTGGGTTCTGGATGAGCGAGAGGAACAGGCGCCGCACATGCGAACGATCGGGTTGCTTGCGACGCGGCTCTACCAGTTCGGACGCGGACTGGATATGGCGTGGGCCGAGGCCCAGGTCATGTCGAGGGACAGGTTTGAGGACGTTCTGACGCGTCATCCAGGGAGCCTCTATCGTCCATCGTCCACGGGTGTGGGGCGTACTCTAACCTGCCCGACAACAGGCTCGTTGCACAGCATCCAGGCGCGTTTCCGCGCATATCGGGAGCGGTTCCGGCCTGGCGATGCGAGGGAACAGGATACGATCCTGGTGCAGCCTCCGAAGGCGATGTTCAGGGCGGTGATGTACGACAGTCCACCGATCCGCTATCTCTTCGAGCTCAACGCACAGCCAGATGCTGCGGTCGCCCGCTGGCCTCTCAGTCGGGCGAGCCAGCTTGTTGAGACCGCACGGGATCGGGCGGCGGACCGACTGCGGCGCGCTTTCCCCGATCGGCTTCATGAGATCGAGCGCCACCTGATCGGCCGCAAAGCGGAAGGCGCGGATGCGGCGCCCCCCACCTCGCGTGTGAGGATCGTGCCACTACCCTCCATCGGCCATCAACACGCGGATCACCTCATCCGGCGCGTACTGATCGAGGTGCCGACAGAGTGCACCCTGCACGCTGACGACGTCCGGTGGGCGTTCTCGGGCCTCGGACTCGTTGACCAGACAACGGGTGAGGAGCTGGGAGTGATCCTGACTCCGACCGGTGACGACCGGATGCTGGCGCACTACGGCATCGGCGATCCTGTGGGCCATCGGGTCTGGCGCACTGTGATTCCTGCGGCTCTCCCGGAGTCCGCGCGGCGGCGCAGGATCGATCCGGCCCGTATCAGGGAGGAGGCGAAGGGTGGCGAGGAGCGCGTGGCGGAGCAGGCGCGGGCTGCACAGGCCGTCACGACCGCCCTGCGCCATGCCGGGGTGAGGGCGCAGATCCATGAAGTCCGCGTGCAGCGCGAACCTTTCTCCGGGAACGGGGAACGAGTGGAGGCCTTTTCGCCGGGAACCCGCTTCCCGAAGGAGCGGCTCTGGCACGTCGAGGTGGTTTTCGAAGAACCGGTCGCCGGGCCGCTAATCCTGGGCGACGGACGCTTCCTCGGGCTCGGCCTGATGGCACCCGACGAGGCGCCAACCGCAGTGCATGCCTTCGAGGTGGTGAATGGACTGGTGGGCTCCGCGGACTCGCTGGGCATCGCGCGGGCGCTGCGCCGCGCGGTGATGGCCAGGGTCCAGCGACACCTGGGGCCCGGCACCCCGTTGCCACGGTACTTCACCGGCCACGAGCGCGACGGGACACCGGCGCAGGCGGGGCATGCGCACCTCTTCTACGCCTTCGACACCGTGGCGTCGCGGCTGCTCGTAATCGCGCCGCACGCCGTGGAGCGCCGGGCCGCCCACTCCTGGGAACGCGCGCACCTGCGAGAACTGGACGCGGCACTTGCCGGCTTCAACGAGTTGCGCGCGGGATCGTCCGGGCGGTTGGACGTGCGTTCTGCTGGGATCGCCCCGGAGCGCGATCCGCTCTTCGCTCCTTCACGACAATGGCAAAGCGGCACACCGTACCAGGTGACTCGGCACGCGAAGAAGGCGGGGGCGGAGGCGGCGCTGTCCGCCGACGTGCGGGCGGAATGTCGCCGGAATGGGTTGCCGGAGCCGGAAGTCACGGTGCTGGACGCGCACGGCGTCCCCGGAACCGGCCTTACGGGGCGCGTGCGGCTGGATTTCGCGGTCTCGGTCGCCGGCCCTCTCCTCCTGGGTAGGAGCCGGCATCTCGGCGGGGGTCTGTTCACGACGACTTCTCGCTGAGCGGATTCAGCGTTCCGAGGCCTGGAACGGAGGTAGACCCCCGTGAGTGCGTACTGTCTGGATCGTGGAGGGCGAGGTCGAAAAGCCGCGGCTGGTCAGCGCCTATCCTCATCAAGAGAAGAACCGGCATGATCAGAGAACACGCTCGGGTCGTCCTGACGACCTCCGTTCCAGATGAAGGCCTCGAGGCTGGCGACGTGGGCACCGTCGTGCATGTGTATCGCGACGGTGCGGCCTAGGAGTTCGAGTTCGTTACGCTCGACGGCCGGACCGCAGCGGTGGTGACACTGGAGGCTGACCAGGTCCGCCCGGTCGCGGAGCGCGAGATCACGCACGCCCGCCGAATGGCGACGGGATAGTGCATGCCGTGCAAACACGGCAGAGGGGGAGCCGGTTGTAAGGAACGGCAGGATGGCGGCAAGTGTCCACCCGAAGCGCCGCGGGTCGGTCCCAAATGGCTAGGAGGAAGGAAAATGGTCAAGGCATCTGAAGCAAGTTCACCCCAAGCTCCGCATGGCGAGCCCGACGCGGCCCGCGAGACCGGCCACCCGCATCCGAATCGGGCGGCGCCCCAGCGGCTCGATCCCGCGGTGCTCGAGGAGATCGTCCGTCGCGTGGTCGAGGTGGCGCAGCCCGACCGGATCATCCTCTTCGGCTCGGCCGCGCGCGGCGAGAGCGGACCGGACAGCGATATCGATCTCCTGGTGATCAAGTCCGGTGTCGAGCATCGTCGGCGCCTGGCCGAGGAGATCTACCTGGAGCTCAGCGGGATCGAGGTTCCGGTGGACGTCGTCGTGGCCACACCGGAGGATGTGGAGCGCTTCGGATCTCGCATCGGCAGCGTTATCCGGCCAGCGCTGCGCGAGGGGGAGGAGATCTATGTCGCCTGAGCCGCGCGACCCCACCGATCCCCGCGAATGGCTGCGCCGCGCGCGCAGCAACCTGGCGCGAGCCAGGGCCGGAAGACCGGCACCCGAGGTGCTGCATGAAGACCTGACCTTCGATGCGCAGCAGGCAGCGGAGAAGGCAATCAAGGCCGTGCTCGTGGCCAGGGGTGTCGAGTTCCCCAAGACACACGCTCTGGTCAGGTTGTTCGACCTTGCGGAGAAAGGTGGGCAGGTGGTACCGCCAGAGGTGCGTGAGGCGGGGCGCCTCACGGTGTATGCCGTCGAGACCCGATACCCCGGGGTCGAGGACGTCACAGAAGAGGAGTATCTGGAAGCGCTCGAGCTGGCGGAGCGGGTCGTACGCTGGGCAGAGGCAGCGATCGAGGGTTCCGCTCAGGCATGATCTCGAGATCGCGCGTTGCCGACTTGAAACGAGGATCAACGGTCGACATCGAGCAGCCAGCTCACTAGTCGCCGGGGTCGAGGTCAACGTCCAGCAGCGCTCCTCCGAGCGGTTCCGCGTCCGGGACATCCAGACCCTCCCGCAACGCGTCGATCCGCTCCCAGTATCCCTCTGGCCAGCCGCGCTTCTTCACGGGCTCGAGGATCACCGCCTCGCCTTTGCGGCGGATGGCGACCTGGTCGCCCTCGAAGCGGAACTCCTTGGGCAGCCGCACCGCCTGCGAGCGGCCGCTCCAGAAGAGCTTGGCGCGGCGGGACGCGCCACCGGGGCCGTCCCTGTCTGTCTTCATGTGAACACCTCCAACGGGGAGAAAGATGAAAACGAGTATAGAGCTACGACGGCACAACCTCAAGCGACTGCTGCCATGCTGATCGTCGGCGACCTGTCCGGCATCCAGGAGTTCGTCTTCGCGCTGCCCGAGGAGGAGGGTGGGCAGGCGCGCATGCTCCGGGCGCGCTCCTTCTTCGTGCAGGCGCTCAGCGAGGTGCTCGCCTGGCGGGTGCAGCGCGCACTGCAGCTTCCCCGCGAGACGCTGCTCTTCTGCGCGGCGGGCAAGTTCGCGATCCTGGCTGACGGTGCACCGCCGGACACAGGGGCGCGCCTAGGGGCGGAGAGAGTCGCGGTCGAGGAGTGGCTGCTGCGCGAGACCGCGGGCACGCTCCGCTACGCGCTCGCACTGGAACCCGACCGGCACGACGGAGAGGGTACGGCGGAGCGCTACGACCGCGCGATGACGGCACTCCAGGTGGAGAAGCACCGCCCCTGGGCCGCCGTGGCGGCGGGGGAGCGGTGGACGCCGCAGCGGCTGGTGCTCGCCCCGATGCCCGAGAAGGCGGCGGCGGAGCGGTTCCGCCAGCTCGGCGCGGCGCTGCCCGCGGCGCGCTGGCTGGTGGTGGCGGAGCGTGATGAGCCATCCGCCGGTGCCGCTTTCACTTTCGATCTGGCCGACCACCGCGCGGCGCTTTACACGGAGTCGCCGCCTCCCGCTCGTGGCGCGCCCCTGGTGGCGGATCTGCAGGGCGGCGACCCCGGCATGCACATACCCGCCGGCGACCAGGTGCGCCGCCCGCTCGCCCGCTACGTGCCGCGCAAGCCGGATGGCGGCCTGCTGCTCTTCGAGGATATGGCGCGCTACACCCGCGGCGCACACTATCTCGGTGTGCTCAAGATGGACGCGGACTCGCTGGGTGTGGCGGTCCGCGAGCGGCTGCGCGCGGCCGGCGACCTGCGCGCGCTCGCCCGCTTCAGCGGCGAGCTGGACGACATCTTCGCCCTCGAGCTGGACGCGCTGCTGCGCAACTCGCCGTGGCAGGAGATCTACACGGTCTTCTCCGGCGGGGACGACCTGCTGCTGGTGGGACCCTGGAACGTGATGCTGGATTTCGCGGGCGAGGCGCGGCGCCGCTTCGCCGAGCGCTTCGGCGGCGAGGGGCTGACCATCAGCGGCGGATTGGCCGTGGTGCGCTACCGCCTGCCGATCCGCCAGACGGCAGCGGTAGCAGAGGCGCTGCTCGAGCGGGCGAAGACGGAGACGGCGCCCGGCGCCCAGGCACCCAAGGACCAGCTCGCCGCGCTCGGCCAGCTCTGGAAGTGGGAGCACCACGCGGCGGTGGTCGCGGCCGGCAAGCGCCTGGTGGAGTGGGTGACGGAGCGGAAGATGGAGCGCGGCTGGCTCCAGACCATGCTCGACTTCGCCCGGCTCCACCGCGGCGAGGCCGCCGAACCGAGGTCCGGCGACCGGGCGCTCGCTCCCTCGCGGCTGGCCTATCATGTCGAACGGAACTATCCGCGGCGGAACGACCGCGACCCCACCCGCCGCGCCGTGCGCGAGTGGGCGGAGCGGATGCTGGCGGGCTTCGACGCCGCCGACGGTTCCCGTGATCCCGAGGTGACCTATCTGCCCGCGATCCTGCGCTACGCGCTGCTCGCCACCCGTTCCACCACCCGAGAGGAGACCCCATGAACCAACACCGTGACCGCGGACGCCCACCGCCCCGCCCACAGCAGGGCGGCCAGCGCCCGCCACCAGCCCGCCAGGATCAGGGCGGCCAGCGCCCGGCGCAGGAGATCCAGCACGTCGAGCAGCTCTGGCCCGACTACCTGCGGGGCGGCTACTTCGACCAAGAGGGCAACCTGTGCATCGAGTACGTGCGGCGGAAGGAGGTCGAGCCGCTGGTGCGGGAGATGGCGCGGGCGCGCCCGGCGCTCTCGCAGGGGCAGCTTCGCCGTTTCTTCCAGCACTGCCGGCGCATCGAAGCGCGGCTCAAAGCGAAGGAGGCATCGTGGCCGCAGGTGCAGGTGCAAGTGACAATGCTCGACTCTGCAGCACAGGATGCACACGGTAAAAGTCCACCAAAGATTCCGGCCCTGTTCGCGGATTTCCTCCGGCACAATGTGGAAGCGATCAGTTCGGAGAAGGATTTTCTCCGCGGCTTCCTCCCGCACTTCGAGGCCCTCGTAGGCTTCGGCTCCGTCCACATCCGATCCCAAGGAAACTGACCCATGCGCAAGAAGAGCCACTATGTGATCACCGGCACGATCGAGCTGAAGAGCGGCACCCGTATCGGTGGAAGCGATGACATCCTGCAGATTGGCGGCACCGACCTGACCTGCATCAAAGACCCGGTCACCGGAAAGCCGTACATCCCCGGCTCCTCGCTAAAGGGGAAGATGCGCTCCGAGCTGGAGAAGTACCACGGACGGTTCGGGCGCAACAACCCGAACGAGCCGTGCGGATGCGCGCAGGAGAATTGCCCAGTATGCCGGGTGTTTGGCCCACACAAGAAGGTGGATCATGGTCTCGGCCCAACGCGCATTCTGGTGCGGGATGCCCCTCTCCTTGAGGGCGGCGAGATCGAACTCAAGTCTGAGACAGCGATCGCACGAACTTCGGGCGCAGCACAGCGCGGGAGCCTCCGTACTCTTGAGCGGGTGGTACCCGGCTCCAAGTTCGCGTTGGAGATCGGTCTCCAAGTTTTCGATTTGGATGAGAAGTTTACCTATGAAGATGAGGAGGAGAACACCGTACAGGGCGGTGCTGCGCTGTATCAGGTCGTCTGTCACGGACTGGACCTTATCGAGCAGACCGGTATCGGCGGCGGCACAAGCAAGGGCTACGGAGCCGTCGAGATCACGATCGAGAAGGCTGTCGAGGTGAAGAGGAGAAAGAAGTGCCCACAGCCGAGTGCGAGTGCGGAATGAACCGCCTCTTGCGCTTGCGGCTGCGCCCCCGCTCGCCGTGGCGCACCCCCTGGCAGGCGGACACGCTCGCCGGGATGCTC
>JACDHR010000642.1 GCA_013820915.1 Gemmatimonadota bacterium | reverse complement strand
GCGACATCCCCTGTACCAGGATGCGCATCGAGTCGTCGGGGAGCTTCATCATGCGGACGATCTGCGCCAGCGTGCCTACCTCGAAGAAGGGCGGATCGTCCGGGTCGCCTTCCGTGTGCTCGCGCCCGGGCCGCGGCACGGCGAGCGCGACCATCTTGTGCGACTGGAGAACCTCATCGAGCAGCGCGACGTGCTCGGGGACGGTGACCGCCAGCGGCAGCAGCACGCGCGGGAAGACGACCAGCCCCTCGAGCGGCAGGATCGGCAGCCGCTGCGGGATCTCGGGGAGAGCGTCCGGGGTGAGGTCGGAGCTGGCCATCGGCGTCAGCGGATCGGAACCCGGCGGGCGACTCCGGGACGCTCCTCCGCCTTCGGGAGGTAGATCTCCAGGATGCCGCGCTCGTAGCCGGACCGTATCTCGTCCGCGTCTACTGGCCGTGGAAAGCGGAGCTGGCGCTCGAAGGGGCCGAACTGGATCTCCATCTTGTGGTAGTGCCGCTGCCCACGCGTTCCGTCCTGGCGCACGCCGGACACGGTGAGGGTGTGCCCCTCGAAGTGGATGGCGATCTCCTCCGGGTGCATCGCCGCGAGATCCATCAGGACGTGGTAGGCCTCGACGGTCTCGAAGACGTCGGTCGCCGGACGCCAGTTTGGCGTGACGACGAACCCTATCGGACGTGGACGACGAAAGTGTTCGTCGAAGTAGCCCTCGAGATCATGACCCGGATTCTCCCAGGTCCCGAACTGGCGGACGGCGTGCGGAGACATACGAACCTCTACTAGGAAGCAGGACCGGGTTCAACCTACGGAGATTCGCTGGGAGCGTCAAGCAAGGCCCCGGCCACGCACCGGGCCGATAAACGACCCGGCAATAAACAGCGGGCGTCCTCCGGACGCGACGCGGCATCGGGTTTCCGCCCGTGAGGGCGGCCGCAGTTTCAGACGGGGCTTTTATAGCCCCGGTCGGGGCGGTAGAGCGTCCGCTCCTCCAGCAGCTCAGCCGTGAGCGCGCCGGCGGTGGCGTCGCGCAGCAGGTCGCGGAGGAGGCTTTCACGCACGCGAGGCGCGGTGAGCTCGATCTCTCCCTCCCGTCCGCCGGCCGCGTAGCCATGCTCGACCTCCTCCGCCTCCGCGCGCTCGAGGGAGCGCATCACCGCGGAGGTGTGCTCGTAGGGATAGCGGATGCGCAGCCGCAGCGCCGGAATGGCCCTGCGGCGGGGCGCTGCGTCCAGAGCCAGAGCAGCCGCCTCGCCGTAGGCGCGCACCAGGCCACCCACGCCGAGCTTGGTGCCGCCGAAGTAGCGCGTGACCACCACGACGCAGTCGAGCAGCCCCGCCCCAGCGATCGCCGCCAGGATCGGGGCGCCCGCGCTACCGGAGGGCTCTCCCGCGTCGGCCGCGCGCCAGAGACCGCCGCGCAGCCGCCAGGCGTAGCAGTGGTGGCTCGCATCCCACATCGCCCGCTCGCGCTCCTCGACCACCGCGCGTGCCGTTGCCTCGTCACTCGCGGGCGCCGCGAGCGCCAGAAATGACGAGCCCCGGACCCGCGTTTCCGCGTCGCCCGGGGCCGCGAGGGTCAGGAACGAATCCTCCACGCCCTCAGTCGAGGTAATACTCCAGCCCCAGGTGGGTGATCTGCTCCTCACCCATCATCCAGCGCAGGGTGTTCTTGAGCTTCGTCTGCTGAATGAAGAGGTCGTGCTCGGGGTAAAGCCCCTCGGCGTGCAGCGGGCTCTTGAAGTAGAAGGAGAGCCACTCCTGAATGCCGTACAGCCCGGCGCGCGCGCCCAGGTCCAGGAAGAGCGCCAGGTCCAGCACGATGGGCGCGGCCAGGATGCTGTCACGGCAGAGGAAATCCACCTTGATCTGCATCGGGTAGTCCAGCCAGCCGCGGATGTCGATGTTGTCCCACCCCTCCTTGGCGTCGCCGCGCGGAGGGTAGTAGTTGATCCGCACCTTGTGGTAGTAGTCGCCGTAGAGCTCGGGGTACAGATCCGGCTGCAGGATGTACTCGAGCACCGAGAGCTTCGACTCCTCCTTGGTCTTGAAGGAGTCGGGATCGTCGAGCACCGCGCCATCTCGATTGCCCAGGATGTTGGTCGAGAACCAGCCGTCCAGCCCCAGCATGCGCGC
>JACDHR010000641.1 GCA_013820915.1 Gemmatimonadota bacterium | reverse complement strand
ATTGCATGACACCTCTGGTTGATCGCCTGAAAGAGCGCAAGCTCGTGCAGTGGGCGCTCGCCTACCTGGCGGGCGCCTGGGTGCTGCTGCAGGTCTTCGCCGAGCTGCGCGACACCTTCGCCTGGCCACCCATAATCGTGCGCGCCATTACAGTCCTCCTCGCCGTGGGTTTCCTTGCCGCCCTCGTGCTGGCCTGGTATCACGGCGAGAAGGGACGGCAGCGGGTGAGCGGCCCCGAGCTGCTGATGCTGAGCGGGATCCTCATGCTCGCGGGAGTTGGCGTGGCGTGGGTCGGCCGCGATGCCGGTGCGACCCCATCGGGCACTGTGCAGGCGCGTGGAACGGCTCTGCCTGCTTCCGCCGCCGAGGCAGACCGCCGCTCCGTGGCCGTGCTCCCCTTCGACAACCTGAGCCGTGATCCGGACAACGAGTATTTCTCCGACGGGATCACGGACGAGATCCTCACCACGCTGGCCAACGTCAGTGATCTCCGTGTGATCAGCCGCACCTCTGTGATGCAGTACAAGGGCAGCAACAAGCCCCTGCGGCAGATCGCTTCGGAGTTGGGTGTCGCTCACATCTTGGAGGGCAGTGTTCAGCGTGCGGAAAACCAGGTACGCATCAACGCGCAGCTGATCGATGCCAGGACAGATGTACACCTGTGGGCGCAGCGCTTCGATCGGCCGCTCCAGGACATCTTCGCCGTCCAAAGCGAGATCGCGCAGCAGATCGCTCAAGCTCTCCAGGCCGAGCTCAGCCCTGCCGAGCAGCGGCGCATCGAGCGGGCCCCCACGACAAACCTGACTGCGTACGACTACGTCCTTCGCGGGCAGGAGTTCGACAGACGCGGAACCCCCCACGATGCGGATGCGGCGATCTCGCTGCTTCGCCGAGCGCGTCAGCTCGATCCAAACTATCCTGAGGCTCACGCGGCCCTTGCATCGGCGTTCGGCGCCTACGTCAAGTTTAATTCTTCGGCCATGTGGTCCGACTCCGCCCTGACGGCCGCACAGCGGGCAATCGAGCTGGATCCAGAACTGGCCGCCGGCTATGCCGAGCTCGGCTGGCTGCTCGAGGCTCGTGGGGATGCACAGGGCGCGCTGAAGGCGCATCTCCGCGCCGTGCAGCTCAATCCGAATCACTCGGGCGGCCTAGCCAACCTGTACCACTACAGCTTCGGCCGTCTCGATGAGGCGGCACGCTGGTGGGGTCCTGCACTCAAGGCCGATCCTACGAACGGTTGGCACCAATGGCTGGCGGGGCGAACCTATCTGGAGCTGGGGACGCCCGCCCGGGCGCGTCCGCACTTGGCGAAGTCACTCGAGCTCAATCCGGAGTTCTGGTGGCCCGCTTACAACCTCGGGATCGCTTCCCTGTTGGAGGATCGGCCGGAGGAGGCAAGAGCACAGATTCAGCGGATCCTTGCCACCCCGCATCCCGTCCCCATCAAGTTCTACCACGCGGGCAACCTCGCGACTGCCTTGGGTGATTCCGCAGCGGCGCGGCGCTACCATGAGCAAGGTGCGGCGCTCCCGTCGGCGTGGCCGAGTGGTTCCCTCGCGCTAGCCTGGATTCTCAAGCAGTCGGGTGAGACCGGGCGCGTCCGCGAACTCCTTCAGAATGCAGCACGCGAAATCGAAGCGAACCGGCGTGCTCAGCCAAACAAGAGCGAGCATGACATGGATCTGGTCAGGCTCCGAGTGCTGCAGGGAAATCGTGAAGATGCCCTGCGCGTCATGGAAACCGCGGTACAAAAGGGCTGGCGCTTCGTCTATGACTGGCCATACGATCCAATCCTGAACTCCCTGCGCGGAGATCCCCGCTACGACCGCCTCATGGCGGAGGTGGAGGCGGACATCGCCCGCATGCGGGCGCGGGTGGAGCGGGAGGGGTGGTGAGACACGGTTTTTCGGAGCGCCTGAGGCAGTGCAAGCTCGTACGGCGGGTGCGTGTTCCTCGGGAGATTCGCCTCACGGCAGGAAGGATGAAGCCATGAAAACCAGCGTTTCGGATACCTCGCCCGACGCCGAGCGCGTGCTGCTGGAGGGCTACCGGCGCATGAGTCCGCGCGAAAAGCTGCAGCGCGTCGTCGCGCTCAACCGTACCCTCGAGCAGCTGGCACGCGCCCGTATTC
>JACDHR010000640.1 GCA_013820915.1 Gemmatimonadota bacterium | reverse complement strand
GTGGACTCTGGACGGATCGCGCCGGCAACAACTGGGTCAGCACCTGGGATCCCAACGTCTGGGAGTACAACATCCAGATCGCCGAGGAGGCCGCGCGCGCGGGCTTCGACGAGATCCAGTTCGACTATATCCGCTTCCCGGAGCCGTACCGTAAGACGCTGCCGCCGCAGGTTCACCGGCACGCCAAGGGCGACCGTACGGACGCCGTGGCCGCCTTCCTGAATCTGGCGAAGGACCGGATCCACGCGCTCGGCAAGCCGGTTTCCGTGGACCTCTTCGGGCTCTCGCCGAACACCTTCGACGACGTGGACATCGGCCAGCAGTGGGAGACGCTGGTCGCCGTGGCCGACCACGTCAAGCCGATGGTCTATCCCTCGCACTACTTCTCGACGCACCTGCCCGGAGTGTCGCGGCCGAACCGCATGCCTTACGAGACGGTTTACAAGTCGGTGGGCATGGCGGTGATCCGCAACGAGCGGATGCGGCAGGTGGGAATCGAGCCGGCGAGGCTGATCGTCTGGCTGCAGGCCTTCAACGCTCCCTGGGTGGACAGGAACTTCCCCTACGGTCCCCAGCAGTTCCGCGACCAGACCCGCGGGCTCTACGAGGTCGGAGTCGAGGACTGGATTCTCTGGAACCCGGGCTCACGCTACGAGCAGATGATGGAGGGCTTCGGCCGCACCACCGAGCCGCGCGCCAAGCAGTGGAATGGCGATGACGAGCTGAACGCCCTGATCGATCGCTTCGAGCGCCAGGGTGTGCTCGCCGCCCGGCAGCGCGCCGCCGAGCAGGCAGCCGGACGGACCACCAACCCGGATGCCGCCCAGGCGGCGCAGACGGGGGCCGCGGACCAGCAATAGGCTGGCGCGCCGGGGGTATAAAACCCCCGGCAAGGAACAGCGGGCGTCCTCCGGACGCGTCCAGCAGTGAGTTCCGCCCGCGAGGGCGGCTGCAGTCGCCTGCCGGGTCGTGGCGCTGCTACGCACCGGACTACTATCGGCCCGGCGGTGCCGCGCAGCGGCACACTCTACCGGAAGAGCGACGCCGCCGCCTGGCGCAGACCGGTGCAATCGAGGCTGTCGGGGACGCGCACCAGGGTGAAGCCGCTGCGCGCGGCGTCGGGGCGGAGCGAGGGGGTGCGGCCGAAGAAGCTGGGCTCCGCCCCGAGGGTGCGCTGCTCGAGCCGGTGGATCTCGACCTCGCCCTCGATGCGGTCGCGGGCCGTCTGCCGCCCCTGCAGTACCAGGTGCGAGTGCTGCGCGATGAAGAGGCGCACCCGCCCAAAGGCGGGCACCCGCAGCTCGATCGTCGCTCCCGGATGGCCGTCTGCGTCGCTGTCGCGCACGCCGGGATCGTCGCCGCCGGTGGGGAGCTTTCCGCCGGTGACCTGCGGATCGTAGCCGATCGCCTCCGGCCCCATGTCCGCGCGGTAGAGCCATCCCCCCGCGCCTCCCTCCCCGTCACCGACCCCTACCGGCCGCAGCAGCGCGGCGTACTGCCGGGCGGCGAACCCCTCCACGAAGGTGGGGGGAACCACCACCCGCATCATGGAGGAGGACCCCTCCATCCGCACATCGCAGACACGATGGCGCTGGACGAGGCCGCCTCCCCTGCGCTCCAGATCCACCAGCAGGAGACTGGTTGTCAGGTTCCGCTCGGAGGGGAGGAGCGGCAGCTTCATCGTGCTGGCGATCCGCAGCTCCATGGCGTAGCGGCCCACCCACGCGTCGAGCTCCGAAACGCCGCGTTCGCCGCCGGCAGCAGGCATGGGAATCAGCAGGCTGAGGAGGAGCAGCAGCCCCACGGCGCGCCGTCTCACGACGCCACCCGGTTCCGGAGGGGAGTGCCATAGTCGGCGAAGAGAGCGCGCGCGGCAGCCTGCCCGGAGAGCAGGCAGAGCGGCACCCCGCCGCCGGGATGCGCGCTGCCGGAGGCGAGGTACAGCCCCCGCACCCACGGCACCCGATTCGGGGGGCGGCGGAAGGCGGCGAGGGGGGAGTTCGAGGCCGCGCCGTAGATGCTCCCCCGGCTGCCGGGAAACTCCACGGCGAGATCGGCGGGAGTGCGCTCGAAGACGATCTCGTCCCCCTCGGAGCGCAGTCCTGCGGCATCCAGACGGCCGAGCACCCGCTCGCGCA
>JACDHR010000205.1 GCA_013820915.1 Gemmatimonadota bacterium | reverse complement strand
GGATCATCCGGTAGTTCCCGCTCAGGTAATTTCGGGCGCTTAGCTCAGCTGGTTCAGAGCACCTGCCTTACAAGCAGGGGGTCGGGGGTTCGAATCCCTCAGCGCCCATCTCGACAGGAAGCGACCTTGATTCGTCGCTGCCGTGCTCGTGAAACCCCGTCGTGGACTCAGGTCCGTGGCGGGGTTTCGCTTCGGTCCGGATCGAGGCTTCTCGCGAGATTGCCAGCCCGTTTCGGTGTTGCTACGTTCCAACGAGATCTGCCACCCGGGGGAAGAGATGGAATCCACCGATCGGGCCAGACTCTTCTGGTCGGGAAGGGCGCAGGCGGTACGGCTGCCGAAGGACTACCGATTCGAAGGGAGTGAGGTACGGATCCGCAGGCATGGTGCAGCGGTCATCCTCGAGCCGATTCCGGCGGATTGGCGTTGGCTCGATGAGCTCGCCGCCTCTGGCCCATTGGATGCGGACGTCGCCGAGGCGGTGGAGGAGCGTCCCGACCTGCGAGAGCGGTCGGAGTTGGACCGGCTGTTCGAGTGATCCGCTATCTACTCGACGCCAACGCCGTCATCGCGCTGTTGAATCAGCCGACCGGCATCGTCGGACGCCGTGTGCGCTCCCACCATCCCAGCGAGGTCGGCCTCTCGGCAGTCGCGATCCACGAGTTGTATTACGGTGCGTTCAAGAGCCAGCGGCAGGAGTGTGACCTCTGCTGCACCGTAGCAGGCGCGGACCAAACCTGCCGGCTGCTCCGGCACTGGACCGCGCGGCCTGCGTGCGCCCCTCCCCCGATCTACCGTGAAGCACGTGTACCACCACGACCGCCGAATGGATCGATCCATTGATGTCATGCAGCCGAGTCTGAATCCGCCGCCCGAGTGTTCCCGTCTTCCAGCGCCGCTGAGCATCCGGGTGGAGCGGGTCCTCCTTCTCGCGCCACCCGTGTACGACTCGCGGCTCCACTGGGCCGACTGGCAGCAGCCGACCGGACTCCTTCGACTTTCCACCGTCCTGCGGGCGCGGGGAGCCGAGGTGCGACTGCTGAACGCACTCGAGGTGGAGCCGGGTCGGCGGCTGCGGCGACAAAAGGTTGATCTCCTGAATCTCGACGGTCAGGAGGTCGTCCGGTGGCGCTACGGGCGCGCGCAGAAGGAGCTCGAACGGACGCTGAGAACCCTTGCGGAGGGGTCGTGGCATCCGGAGCTTGTTGTCGTAGAATGCCTCACAACCTTCTGGTGGGAGGGCGCCGCCGAAGCCATCCGCAGCATCCGATCTGTGTTCCCTCACGCGCGGGTCGCGCTCATCGGGGCATACGCTGCGCTCGCACCCGAACACGCCCGCGAGCACAGCGGCGCCGATGATGTGATCGAGACTCCGCTGACTGGCCTCAGCGCTCTCGCGGCCGACCTCTCGCTTCTTGCAGGTCCACGATCCACATACATTTCGCTGGATGGCGGTCGTCGCACGTCTGGTGATATCGCGGATGAGATCCGGGACGCGTGCGGATACGGGGTGGCCCGTCTCGCATTCACGGAGCTGATCGCCGGCCCCGCAGCGGAACGCCTGGCTGATGTGCTCGAGGAGGTGCTGCAGCGCGGGATCCGCGTCCGCATGCACGCACTCGGCAATGTGCGGCCTTCGGATCTGTTGGCTCACCCGGAGCTGCCCGCCCTCATGCGCAGGGGCGGCTTCAGCCAGATCTGCTTCGCGGACGACCGCGATCAACCCGCCGATGGATCGGCGACCGATGAGCTGGTCTCAAGCTACCACCGGGCGGCCGAGCTCTGCCATCTTGGAGGGTTCCCGACCCGCACCGAGTGCCTCGTCGGTGCGGTGTCACTGGGGCGTCCGGGAGAGGATCTTGAGGAGCGGGCGAGGGCGGCGACCCTCGTCTCGCACGCGATCGGCGCGGTGATCGTCTGGCCCTACCAGCCGGCACCCTCCGAGCTCCCGCCGTCCGTGCCCCTTGAAATGCAGAACGGCAAGCTGTTCCCCTTCCGACAGCATGCCGGCCACACGTACCGCGACTACCTCCATGTACTCGGACTCGGCGTGGTGCTCAACGCCAAGTACCGGGACCACACCTTCGACTTCCTCGGGGACAGCATGATTGCACGCCTGTTCCGCGACAGCATCGCCCGCGACAGCTGGATCGCGCACGAGTCCATCAAGGGGCCCGTGCAACTGCCTGTCCTGCGTCGCTGAGGCCGCCATGCCCGAGATTATCAACGACTCAACGCACGAGTTCCCGAGCGGCGAGAGGGGGTTCCGGCGAGCGCTCCTCATCAATCCGCCGGTCTACGACGCGCAGTACTGGGCCCGCTGGAGCCAGCCAGCCGGGCTGCTCCGGATCGCCACCTACCTGCAGGCGCGAGGCTACGAGGTCGATCTCATCGACTGCATGGAGACGAACGCCCGCGGGTTCGTGCCGAAGACGTACCGGCGCGATCCACGTGGCCAACCCCTTGTCGTCACTCGCGGAGACATGCAGCGGCAGATCTGGCACTTTGGGCTCAGCTGGAACCAAGTTGGAGAGCGCATGGCGGCACTCGCGGCTCCTCCCGATGAGGTCTGGATCACCTCTATCATGACCTACTGGTGGGAGAGCACCTGCGACGCCGTGCGCGCGGCACGCGAGATGTTCCCGAACGCGACGATTTTCGTCGGCGGGATCTATCCGACCCTCGCGCCCGAACACGCGCAGGAGCGGCTCCCCGATGCCGACTACGTGTTCACAGGTGAGATCCGGGCGGCGAGTGATTGCTGGACCGATCTCCATCTCTACCAGACCCCTCCCACCTATGCGATCCTGACCACGAGTCGCGGCTGCCCGTGGGACTGCAACTACTGCGCGGCACGAACGCTGAACGGCGGGACCGCCAAGATGCGCAGGCGCGAGCCGGAGGACGTACTCGAGGAAATCGAATACAAGATGCGGGTGTTCGGAATCCGGCACTTCGGGTTCTACGAGGACAACGCGCTTGCGCTCCGAGGACACCTGCAGCGGATCCTCGAGCTCATTATCGAGCGGGGGCACAGCTTGACGCTGTACGCTCCCGAGGGATTCGAGACTCGCATGCTGGACGAGGACCTGCTCGGGGTCATGAAGCTAGCGGGGTTCCGGAAGGTTCACTTACCCTTCGAGACGCTGAAGTGGGAGACGAACGTTGGGTGGAACCGCCGCCACGCAAGCACGGCATCCTTCGAGCGCGCGCTCCAAGCTGCCATCCGAGCCGGGTTCAAGCCGCGCACGGAGGAGATCAACGCCTCTGTGCTGTTCGGCCTGCCGGATGACAAGCTCGAGGACATCCTCGATGGGGTGGTCTACATCCATCACGAGGTCGGATCCATCATCCCGATGCTGTTCACCCCCGTGCCCGGAACCCGTGTGTACTCGGATCACCATGAGTACCTGCACGTGGAGCGCGGGTGGGACCTGCAGCATCTGAACGGCAAGCTCCTCCCCTTTCTGGAGCACAACCAGGCTCGATACCCGGCGCTGCGTGCCTCGGACTACCTGGAGCTCGAGGCGCTGATGTCCGTGCTGAACAACGGGAAATTCCTCTCTCGCGCCGTGAATCTCTGCGACGACAGCGCGGCTGCACGGGCATTCCGGTCAGTGCTCGTCGGCCGCGATCCAAAGCGCCTGGCGGTCTGATCTACTGTCATCTCTCAGCCTTCTCTCCGCAGAGCAGGACCATCGCGCCGGCTCGCTATTGGGGGCGGGTCCTCCTCCAGTCGTGGCATCACGTGCACAGGAGCGCAAGTTCATTTTATGTATTGACAAAAAATGGAGTGGTCGCCATTCTTCAGTATGGTGGATGAATCGCGACCCCCGCGCGGGGGGCAGGATCCATCGGGGACCGAGCGGGGTGACAAGGTCCGCGTGCGATCAGATGCACGGGCCCACGGGGGCACGCGCGGCGTGGTCCGGGAGGTCGCGGGCGACACCCTGCTGGTTGAGGCTGCCGGCGATGGCCTTCTCATCCGCGTCCCGGCGACCCATGTGACCAACTTCAGCCTCGCCGCCCGGCGAGCATGGGAGGTGATGCCGAAGCGGACCGGGCGGCCACCGCTTCGGGAGCAGCGGAAGCGTATGGCGAGCTTCCGCCTCGATGTCGAGGTGCAGGAGATGCTCGACCGTGCGGTCGAGAAGGGGTTGATCTCGAATAAATCGGAGGCGGTCAATAGGTGGCTGCGGGAGCGGTTGGAGGCGCTCCTCGGCCGCGACGACCCAGAGGCGACCGCTGGTGATGGCGGCGCACATACACCCTGAGGCATCTGCCGCGGAGGCCCCGGTGACACCAAGACGTGCGAAGCCCTCAATCGTAGCGGAGCAGCTCACGCTCGACTATCTCGACGATGTCCTCTCCGAAAATCCGGGGGAGCTCATCAAGCTCCCGATTGCGAAGGAAGACATCGGGGGTGAGCTGATCGCGATCCTCTCGCAGGGGCTCTACACAAACCCGCTCGACTGCCTCCGCGAGTACGTCCAGAACGCGGTGGACGCCGATGCGGGAAGTGTCACCCTCAAGGTAACGGGCAACTCTGTCATCATCATGGACGATGGCGACGGCATGGGCCTGGATGACATCCTCGACGCACGGCGGTTCGGCCTCTCGGGGAAGTGGTTGATGCAGCACGTCGGCTTCCGCGGGATCGGCATCTACTCCGGATTCGATCTGTGCCGCCGACTGCGCATCACAAGCACGAAACGCGGCGAGGAGAGCGCTAACATCCTCGTCTTCGAGTTCGCGGACATGCGCGCGCAGCTGAACGGGGAGCGGCAGGCTCAGGCCGGAGACGCGGAGAAGACTAGCCTAATTGATCTGCTCTCGGAGCACACCAAGATTGGGCGCGACCCCTCCCCGGAGCCGGCGGACAGCCACTACACCATCGTTGAGCTCCAGGACATCAGCGACATGCATATCGCGCTGCTCTCGGACCGGGGCAAACTGCGCCAGTACCTCCTGCAGAACCTCCCGATCGACTTCACCTCCACGTTCCCTCACCGCCAGGAGATCAACCAACAGCTGTCGAGGCACGTGCCCTCGTATCATGCCGTCGCCATCACACTGCAGTCGGACGGCATCGAGGACGAGGTCGTCAGCAAGTACCCCGACGTTTCGGTGCAGCGACCCCAGTTTGGATACATCACCAGCGGCGATCGGCAGGTGGCCTACTACTGGGCCGCGCTGACGGCGGAGGAAGAGGCGATCGAGCCGAGGCGCAGGCCGGGAGAGATCGCGCAGTACGAGGGGTTGGTCTACAAAATGAAGGGCTTCACGGTGGGGGGCCGGGATCGCCTCGCGCGGATGTTTTCGCGCAAGCCACAGCTCTACCGCTGGATTTCGGGTGAGGTGTACGTGCTCGATCCCGAGGTCATCCCCAACGCGGCCCGCGACGACTTCGAGACCAATCACGCGAAGGAGCGCCTCGAGGTTGCGCTGCTTGAAGCGTTCGACACCCAGCTGCTGGCCGAGGTGGAACGCTACCAAGCGCGTAGCGTCGCAAGTCGCCGGATAGAAGAGGCGGGCGTCGATATTGAGCAGATCGAGCAGGAACTCGCCGGCACTGCGGCCAAGACACGCTTCCCGAACAACTTCGAGCGCTACTCTCGCGTCAGCACCATCCTCGAGCAGCTGAAGCGACAGAAGAAGGCCGCCACGCACGAGGACCAGAAGACGGCGGACGCTATCATCGCCCGAGCGAAGAGCCTCCAGCGAAAGCTGACCGGTGAGGCGGCGAGTCCTACGCCGGAGGCCACTCGGAGGAAGCGGGCGGCGCGCAAGCCGACTCCCCCGATTCCCCTCGATCTGCCGAGTACCAGCCCGCGGACCATCCGCGATGTGCTCCAGGAAGCCGGCTGGTCGGTGGACGGCGACCTCGGTGAGTTCATCTCCCTGATCCAGGCGGCGCTCGAGGACGTGCTGTTGGCGGGCGGGCCTCAGTACCGGAACTTCCTCAGCGCGCTTGAGGCTCGGATTGCAGACGCGAGCAGTGCTCGATAGTCGCCATGGCATTCGAGGACACCCCCAACAAGGCGACGATCCGCACGTCCTGGGATGACCCGCTGATCCGGCGCTGGGCGGCACGTGAGTCTCGCCCGCTCACCTACTTCGGCCTCCCGGGTCCGGAGATCCGCGACCTCATCGCCTGGCGCGACATGCTGGATGCCCGGCGGACCGGCGTCGAGGAGGTCGGATCCGGGCCACGTGGGAGGGAGCGGGCGGATGCCGCTGCCTCGCGCATGGTCAAGAACGCGATGGTGCAGGGCCTTGGCTCCGGTCTGCAGATCCTCCGGGGCGACATCGCCGACATCATCCTTAATGCGACCGACGTGCACGGCACGCGCCCCCTCATGGCGGACGATCAGCCGGTCCAGCACGCGCAGTTCCGCTATGACCTCATCAACCTCGACTTCGATGGCGGTCTCGGCTATCAGGGCAGCCAGCAGCGGGAAGCGAAGCGCGTCACCGCGCTAAAGCGTCTGATCGAGCGGCAGAAGGGACACAGCTTCCTGCTTTTGCTCACGCTGAATGTTCGTCACCGGCTTGAGGATCAAATGCGCGAGTTCCTCTGCCGACTAGAGAACCGCTTCGGAGGCCGGCGTGACATGGACACGGCGATCCACTGGTTCGCCGAACAGGGACCCGGATGCCAGGATCAGGTCCTTCGCGCTACGGTGCCCTATGTAGTGCGCAGCGCTGGAGAACTGCACGGATTCGATGTTTGGTCGCACCCGCCGGTCGCATACACGGGGCACCGGGGAGCTCGCATGGTCCATTTCGCCTTCGAGCTGACGTGGCAGCACGCCAATCTCCCGGCTGTGAGCCCGCAGGACGAATCGGGGCTGCTTGGTCTGCCCCTGATCGAGTGTGACGAGGGTGAGCTTCAAGTTTGTCTGAAGCAGAGTCCCTCGGCCGACCTCAGCCAGCTCCCCCAGGTCCTCGACTTCCTGCGGCCCAACCGCGTCCACTCGATCTGCAGCGTGGTGCCCACCGGGAGCGGCGGCCGATGAGCGGACGAAGCACCATCGAGTGGACCAACGCCACCT
>JACDHR010000639.1 GCA_013820915.1 Gemmatimonadota bacterium | reverse complement strand
AAACTTATATACCCCCCGCCCCTATGTCAAGCACCGTATTCGCGCTGCTCGACGCGCTGGTGCCATCCGACCAAGATACAGTCTCCGTCCATTGGTCTGGCGGGAGAAGTGCGGATATTGCAGCAACGACGCCGCGAATGAACGTCGCTTCGGCATACCACGAGCGCAGGTGATATACCCGTGGAGATTCCGGATTTTCAGCTAGAGCGCTTCTTCGCGCGCTGGGAGTTTGCGGCGCCGTACATCCTCTGCGCCTCCGACGTGGAGGGCTGGCCGATGGCGGAGCTACTCGCCCTCGCCGACGCGGAGACGCGAGGGCTGTGGGGCAGCCTGACGCTCGGCTACACCGAGGCCGCGGGCCACCCGCTGCTGCGCGCGGAGATCGCTTCGCTCTACGCCCACGTCGCGCCCGAGGAGGTGCTGGTCTTCGCGGGTGCGGAGGAGGCGATCTTCGCCTTCATGAACGTGGCGCTCGGCCCCGGCGACCACCTGATCGTCACCTGGCCTGGGTACCAGTCGTTGCACGAGGTCGCGCGCGCGGCGGGCGCGGAGGTGGAGCTCCTCCCGCTCGATCCGGCGGCCGGCTGGGCGCTCGACCTCGACGCGCTGCGCGCCCGTCTCCGCCCGAGCACCCGCGCGCTGGTGGTGAACTTCCCGCACAATCCGACGGGCGCCCTGCCGGACCGCGGCACCTGGGACGCGCTGGTCGAGATTGCGCGGGCCGCAGGCGTCCACCTCTTCTCCGACGAGGTGTACCGTTTCCTCGAGTTCGATCCCGCCGACCGCCTGCCTGCCGCCGTTGACTGCGGCGAGGGCGGGATCAGTCTGGGCGTGATGTCGAAATCCTTCGCGCTGGCGGGGCTGCGTATCGGCTGGATCGCCACGCACGACCCCGGGCTGCTCCGCCGCCTCGCCGCCTTCAAGGACTACACGACCATCTGCAACAGCGCTCCGAGCGAGATCCTGGCGCTGATCGCGCTGCGCTCCCGCGAGCAGGTGCTGGCACGCAGCCGGGGGATTGTCGAGCGAAACCTGCAGCACCTCGACCGCTTCTTCGAGGAATGGCAGGGGATCTTCGAGTGGGTGCGGCCACGGGCGGGGAGCGTGGGGTTTCCGCGTCTGCTCGCCGACGTGCCGATCGACAGCTTCGCGCGCGAGCTGGTGGAGGGGGAGGGGGTGCTGCTCCTTCCCGGCGGCCTCTTCGATTATCCCGACAACCACTTCCGCCTCGGCTTCGGACGCACCAATCTGCCCGAGGCGCTCATGCGGCTGGAGCGGTTCGCGGCGCGGCGGCTGCGAGGCGGGCGGCGCGAATGATGCGGATTCACTTCGGTTCAGGTTTCGGAGAGTTGCGGGTGCGCTGGCGTTGCCGGGCCGATGAACGACCCGGCAGAAAACTGCGGGCGTCCTCCGGACGCAACTACAATCACCGGCAGTGCTCCCGTCCTCCCTCGTGAGGGAGGGGAGCACTGCGCCTCGACACCACACTTACTTCCGGCCATATTGCTCTCATTCCCAATTGAGCACGAACGAGAACCCCTACTTACAGCTGGAGACCACTGATGGCTACTGTTGACATTTCCGGCGGCGCGCCGCTGACAGTGCTGAGCGAAGACGAGACCATGTTCCGCGATGCCGTGCGGCAGTTCGCAGAGGAGCAGGTCGGCCCGCTCGTCCACCGCATGGATGAGGAGCAGAAGCTCGATCCCGAGCTGATCCCGCAGTTCTTCGACCTGGGGCTGATGGGGATCGAGGTCCCCGAGCGCTTCGGCGGTGCGGAGAGCTCATTCTTCACCGCGGTGCTGATCGTCGAGGAGCTCTCGCGGGTGGATGCCAGCGTCGGCGTCTTCGTGGACGTGCAGAACACCCTTGTCAACAACGCCTTCCTGCGCTGGGGCTCGGAGGAGCTCCAGGCCAGGTACCTCCCCCAGCTCGCCAGCGAGCGGGTGGGCGCCTACGCGCTCTCCGAGGCCGGCTCCGGCTCGGACGCCTTCGCGCTCGCCACCCGCGCGATCGAGACCGACGGCGGCTTCCGCCTCACCGGCCGCAAGCTCTGGATCACCAACGGCGCCGAGGCCGAGATCTTCATCGTCTTCGCCAACGCGAACGTGGACGCCGGCTACCGCGGCATCACCGCCTTCATCGT
>JACDHR010000638.1 GCA_013820915.1 Gemmatimonadota bacterium | reverse complement strand
CCGCGCGATGCTTCTGGTACACGTCCTGGACGTGGCGCAGCCAGTTGTCGATCAATCCCAGCTTTTTGTTGTGCATCGCGGCTTCCACGCCACCGCACCCGTAGTGGCCGCACACGATCACCTGGCGGACCCGGAGCACCTCGACCGCGTACTGCAATACGGACAAACAGTTCAGGTCGGTGTGTACGACCACGTTGGCGACGTTGCGGTGGACGAACAGATCGCCGGGCATCAGATCGACGATCTCGCTCGCCGGGACGCGGCTGTCCGCGCAGCCGATCCACAGGTACTCGGGCGCCTGCTGTTCCGAGAGCCGCGCGAAAAAGTGGGGGTTTTCGCTGGAAACGCGCTCCGCCCACGCGCGGTTCTTCGCGTACAGATGATCCAGTGGTCGCATGCTCCTCATTGGTGGAGAGTGCTTCGGTGCCCGCGACGGCGCGGCTAGACGACCGCGCCGCACGATCAGCGTGTTCGATCTCGTTGGAGCCCTCGCCACCGCCGTGCGAGGTGCGGCCATCAACGAGAGGCGCAACGGATTACGCGGAAAACAGCAGGTGCGGACAGGAATGCGAACATAATGGGTTCGGGAGTGAACCGGAAGAGTCACTCCATGATCATCCCGTTGAACGGACATATCGGCAGGGTCGGTGAGCGAGTGGAGGGGGTGTTTGTGTCAAGTTATTGCTGAAAAAGTTGGCGAGCCCTTAGATCCGAGGTCGTAATCCGTCCCCCTGCTTGGGACACTCGGGCCATAGCGCCGCAGGCGCAGGTCATGTCTCTGCAGCGATCAGCCTTCCCTGAGCACGGCGGCGCTGCGCGTGGCATCGCACGGCGCGATGCCCCGCCTGTGCAACAGATGCAGGGGGCGTGGGTAGAAGGTGGCCGTGGGGTGCGCTCGCGCCCGAACCATGCTCTATTTACAGACCCGGTGTACGAATGGAAAAGCTCGTTCTTGCTGCTGTGGGATTTGTGTTCATCGCCGCGTGCTCACCCACCGCCCCTCCGGCCGAGGCGCCGACGCGGCAGGAGTTAGAGGTCAGCGGACGAGTCGAGCCGCCGCCCGTCCACTCTCTGCTGGGTCACCGTTTCGCGCTGAACCTCACTTCCGAGCAGATCGGGAGGCTTGATTCGATCGGGCAGTGGATCCATACGGAGAACGCGCCACTGCAGGCGGAGATGCAGCTGAGGCAGAGCCGCGCCGGCGGTCCGGTGCCTCGCAACGCGCAGGCGCTTACGGTCGTCCAGCAGCTCATCGAGAACAACCGCCAGGCCATGCGAAGCGTGCAGGACGTTCTGATGCCCGAGCAGCAGGCGCAGGTCTGCACGCTCTTCCGCGGCACCGAGACCCGCCCACGCCGCACACCCGCTCGACGTGCGCAGACCCGCGGTCAGGGCGTGGATCCGCTGGCCATGGATCCGAACCGTCCGGTGTGGGATTGGTGCGCGGTGGAAGACGCTTCCTGAGGTGCTGACGACGGCGAGATCTCGGCCGGCAATCCGGTGTTCTGGCTGGACGAACCGGCCGGATGACGCGAGGGAGCGCTTTCCCGCCTGATGTGTACTACCTCGCAGTTCCATGCCGCTTCGGCCATTATCACCCGAGTTCCCGATCCATGATGCAGCGATATTCGATCGTCTCCACCCGGTTCGTTCTTTTGGCGCTTCCGCTCCTGGCACTCGGCTGTGCGAATTCGGAGCCGCAAGCCGGTGCGTCTGCCGCCGCCGAGTCGCGCGTGGAAGCTGCGCCCGCTGCCGGGTCATCGCCCGGATCGGCCGTTCAGCTCGCCTCCGCGGAAATGCCGGTGGTTCACGTGTATAAGTCGCCTACCTGCGGGTGCTGCACGGATTGGGTCACGCACATGGAGGAGGCGGGGTTCAGGACCGAGGTTCAGGACATGCACGACGTCGCCCCGATCAAGGCGCGCGCGGGTGTGCCCGGCCACCTTCACTCCTGCCACACTTCGCTCATCGGTGACTACGTGGTGGAGGGTCACGTCCCCGCCGACGTGATCCGGCGCCTGCTTGCCGAGAAGCCGAACGTCACCGGAATCGCGGTGCCGGGGATGCCGATGGGCTCACCCGGCATGGAGGGGCCGTACAGGGACCGCTACGACATCGTCGCGTTTCGGCACGGCGGCGGGCAGTACGTG
>JACDHR010000637.1 GCA_013820915.1 Gemmatimonadota bacterium | reverse complement strand
GCTCAGCTCCCCGTTCCAGCCGGCGTCCTCCACCGCCTCGCGGGCGGCGATCAGGGCGAACTGGGCGAAGCGGTCGAGCAGATCCGCCCGCCGCTCCTCGAAGTGCTCCCGCGGATCGTAACCGCGTACCTCCGCGCCGTTCTGGAAGCGGAGCTGCGTGCGGTCCGCCGCCTCGATCGGGCGGATGCCCGGGCAGCCCTGCGCGAGCGAGGTCCAGAACTCCTCGCGTCCCGCTCCCAGCGCCGAGATCACCCCGATCCCCGTGATGGCAACTCTGCGCATCCTCTCCACTTCCCTACGTCTCGGAGATGGCCGGATCGCCCGCGCTCCCCTCGAGCGCGGAGGCGAGGCTCGCGACCACGTCGCGTACGCTGCGCATCTCGAAGGCGACCTCGTTCGGGATCGAGATGTCGAATTCTTCCTCCAACTCCGAAACGATCTCCACCCCGTCGAGCGAATCGATCCCCAGCTCCTCGAAGGTGCTCTCGAGGGTGATCCGCTCCTCGGGAATTCTCTTCACAGCCGCGATGACACTCGTTACCCTGTCGTCAAGCATTCCAAGATCTCCGTAGTTTCTGAGCAAGCCGCCGGTGCGGGAAATCGCCTTGCCTGCTCCGGCCGCCTATCCGTACTGCTGCTCGGGTGTAATCTGAGAGCAAAGCAGGCAGCAGAGCAAGCCGCAGCTACCAAGCTGCCGAATTCGGAGTCGGAGTACGATCCTGCAGCCTCGAGCCTCAGGATGCGCGGGCGGCTCGGCCGCAGCGGTGCGGCGGTCGGCATCAGGCGGCTACCACAGCAGGAGAGGTGTGGCAGGCGGAACTGCTTCCACCTCCACCGCCAGCGCACCTACGTAGCCGGGCCGGGGCGTCAGATCCACCATCTCCCAGCGTGCGGTCTCGGCAGGATCGCGGCGCGTGGCGACCAGCCGCGCCGGTACGCCGGGGGCGAGTGTCACGTCGAAATCGGCCAACGGGTGCGAGAGCCCCTCCCCGAGCGCCTTGATGTACGCCTCCTTGCGTGTCCAGCAGCGGAAGAAGCCGTCGCTACGCTGCGCGTGCGGCAGCGCCAGCAGCTCCGCGCATTCCGACGCGGAGAAGAAGCGGGTGGCGATCTGCTCGTGCTCGACCTTGCGATTGAGGAACTCGATGTCGATTCCCACCTCTCGCCGCGCGAGGGCGAGCAGGGCAAGCCCGTGGGAGTGGGAGAGGTTGAAGCGGAGCTCCCGCTGCGCGAACTCCTCCGCGAGAACAGGCTTGCCGTGCGCACCGTAGCGGAAGGCGACCTCGCCCGGCGGCACCTCCAGATAGCAGCCGAGTAGGGTGCGCAGCGCACCACGCGCGGTGATGAAATGCTCCGCGTCACGCTGGCGAACGAAGCGATCGGCGCGCGCGGCTTCTGCCCGCGAGAGGGTTGTTCGCAAGCGTTGAAGCTCGGCGGCATCCACGTCCAGAGCCACGCACCAGACGTGGACATCCGGGCGGGCCATGATGCGCGACCCCAAGGTCGAGCTTTCGCCGCCGGGCAGGGACACTTCGGGCAGCGGAACGGAACGGGAGCCGTTCATCGGCTGCGCCCCGCCTCAAGCGCCGGCCGGTCCGGCGCCGATCTCCCGCAGGGCACGCCGCACGTGAACGGGAACCATGGCGCGCCGCCAGTCGGGATCGACGATGATGTTCTCCAGCGGGTGGCACTGCTTGTGGGCCTGCTGCACCACCGCCTCGACCACCTCACCCAGAGGGCGGCCCACTGCGACCTTCTCGAGTCCCGATACCACCCGGGGACGTGAGCCGAGCGCGGAGACTACCAGCGAGATCGCCTCGACCGTCTCGTCCGGCGCCACCTCCGCAGCCAGCGCGAGCGAGAGCAGCGGGAAGTCGATGGCGCCGCGCTGCCGCAGCTTCTGATACGCGGTGCGCAGGCGCGGCGAGGGGAGCGGGATGCGCACGCGCACCACCAGCTCATCGGGCCGGCGCACGCTGTTCCACACCCCGTCGGCGACGAAGAAGCTCTCCGCCGGCACCGTGCGCTCTCCCTCGGCGGAGGCCAGATCCACCACCGCGCCGAGCGTCATCAGCACGGGCGGGGTGTCCGCGGAGTGCGCGGCGACGCACTTCTTCCCCACCCGGGTGACGTGGCAGACCTCCCCATCC
>JACDHR010000636.1 GCA_013820915.1 Gemmatimonadota bacterium | reverse complement strand
CAGATCGGTGAGCCGGTCTACGAGCCCCATGTAGTAGGAGAGCGCCGCACGGGTGTTCGCCTCCTCGATGCGGACGACCTCGGGGTGCTCGGCCAGCTCCGCGCCCGCATCCACCAGCACGACGCGGTACTTGATGCGTCCCTCGTGTTCGGACCATTCCGCCACACCGAACCGCATCTGGCGCGGCGTGTCGTTGATCCCGCGGCGGACCACCGAGAAGGAGTCGCGCGTCTTGAGCAGGGCGCGCAGGCGGAGCACGCCGGCCTTGGAGCCGACGAGCTTCGCCCAGATCGTCAACTCGTCACCCGAGAACTCCTCGCGGTACTCGTACGGGTGCAGCTCGATCCCCTCCAGCACCAGCGCGCTGAGGGAGAGCTCCTCGTCCTCGCTCAGGATCAGTGTGTAGAGGTGCTCATCATCGGACTCCGCGTAGGAATTCCAGGAGATGGACCACCTGCCGGCGAACTCGTCCTGCTCGTCCCACGCCCGCACGGCTCGGGTGTCCAGCGTCTGCAACGCTTTGGTCAACCATTCGTGCACCTGCGGATCAGCGGTCGTCACCCAGCCGTGGAGCTCGCTCAGATCCCGCTCCGTGTGCGGAGAGCGTGCGGTCGCCGTCCGCCCGACGAGAAAGGGGATACGTTGATCCCCGAGCTCCAGCTGCAATGTCTTCTCGTTGTCCATTTTCGCGCTCCGTTCTCCCGTGGCAAACAAACCGGCTCCCCCGCCGCAATGGAGTGATCCTCTCCGGTAGGATAGCGATATCGGGCCGGCGGCGCACGTCTTGTGAAATGCGTGACTCGGCGTATCATCTTGCGTTCATGCTGCCATTGGGGCAAACTCCCTCTTCCGAGCGACCGTGGAGCACGACCCACACTCATCCGTGCCCGTCATGAAATACCCCGGATTCGTCGCCCTGCTGCTCGTGCCGCTCACCTCTCCGCTCGCCGCACCGGAGCGCCCGCTCGGCACGTTGCACGAGCAGGCGCAGATCCGGCACGCGTGGCTCCACCTGGTACGTTGAAGAGAGGGAGCCATGGAGATACCACGCTTCGCCCCGCTGACCACCTATCGCGAGTTCGCGCCGGAGGAGATGAAGAAGCGGGCCGCCGCGTTCCGCGAGGAGGTGCAGCGCCGCCGAACCGTGCGGCACTTCTCCGACCGCCCGGTGCCGCGCGAGGTGATCGAAGAGTGCCTCGTCGCGGCCGGCACCGCGCCGAACGGCGCGAACATGCAGCCGTGGCACTTCGTGGTGGTCGGCGATCCGGAGGTGAAGCGCCGGATCCGCGAGGCCGCGGAGAAGGAAGAGCGCGACTTCTACGAGCACCGTGCCCCGCGGGAGTGGCTGGACGCGCTGGCGCCGCTCGGGACCGACGAGCAGAAGCCCTTTCTGGAGGCCGCTCCCTACCTCATCGCGATCTTCGCGCAGAGCTACGGGCTTCTTCCCGACGGGCGGAAGGTGAAGAACTACTACGTGACCGAGTCGGTGGGGATCGCCACGGGGATGCTGATCACCGCCATTCACCACGTCGGCCTCGTCGCGCTGACCCATACGCCAAGCCCTATGGGGTTCCTCAGCGAGGTGCTGAACCGACCCGGCAACGAGCGCCCATTCCTCCTGTTGGCCGTCGGGTACCCCGCCGCGGATGCGGTGGTACCGGAAATCAACAAGAAACCTTTGCGGGAGATCGCAACTTTTGTCTGAACTCTATCTTTCGGCCCGTTCCTCTACCGCATCCGTGACGATCCTCGTCGCGCGAGCTCGGCACTCGCTCCGCGGCGGGCCGGCTCGCTCGCGCCTCGCCGCGCTCTGTTTTCTCCTGCTCCTGGTCGTGGGCGCATGTGAGCGAGATACGGGCACCACGATGACCACGCCGAACGGCTCGCGGCTGGAGCTGCCGCAGGGCGTGGAAGCGGTCCAGTTCCCCGCGGGAACCGTGCAGATCCAGAGCGGTGGCACCACTCACACGCTGCGCGCCGAATTCGCGACGACACCCGCCCAACGCGAGCGCGGATTGATGTATCGCACCTCCATGCCGGAAGATGCGGGGATGCTCTTCATCTACCCCGATGAGCAGGAGGGCGGGTTCTGGATGTATAACACCCTCATTCCGCTCGGCATCGCGTACGCGGACGGAGAAGGGGTGATCTT
>JACDHR010000635.1 GCA_013820915.1 Gemmatimonadota bacterium | reverse complement strand
GGTGAGGAGATCGGCGTTCATCTGCGCCTTAAGCAGGGTCACGCCTGGCCAGTTGGTCTCGTCGATGTCCTTGGCCGCCTCGGGGTCGAACTGGAAGGCGGCGAAGACGATGAGCTTCGGCTTGGGCGCCAGCGTCAGCGCCTCCTCGATGGCCTGCGCCACCTGGCGCTGCTCCAGCGGCGCGTGCTCCGGGCCGAAGGAGATGACGATGCGCTGCGGGCTGTAGGCCGTGGCGGTTTCCCGCACCCGGTCGGCGCCTTCGGCGCTAAGCCGGGTCTCGCCGTCGGCGTGCAGCCAACGGCAGCCGGGTAGCGGCTCCAGCCGGGCGAACCGGATGTGCTGGCCCGCCTTGCCGCGAATCCCCGCGCGCAGCAGTTCATCGCGCCATTCGCCCTGGCGCAGCGTCTCGCCCGAACGGGCGATCGAGGCATCGGCCGGCTGGGGAGCGCCCTCCAACAGTTCCTCCACCGACTTCACCGCCGGGGCCGGCACGGCCTCCACCGTGAACGGGCCGCTGACGCGCGTGCGCTTCCTGTCCACAAAGGGCTGGTCGTAGAGCGTCTCCTGCGGCGCGTGGCGGGCAATGGCGGCGTCGATCTGCTCGCGCGTCATGCCTTCCTTGATGTCCGGGTTGTTGGCGATGGACTTGAGCGTCACGTGCGGCACGGTCTTGTACTTGAAGCCGCTGCCCACACCCTCCTGCGGGTGCGCCAGCTCGTAGTAGTCGAAGACGGCGGTCATCAGGCGCTGCTTGGCGAGCGTGAGCGCCACGCGCGAGGTGTCGCAGGTGATCCAGCGCCGGCCCCACTGCTCGGCGACGTAGGCGGTGGTGCCGCTGCCGCAGGTGGGATCGAACACCAAATCGCCGGGGTCTGTGGTCATCAGGAGGCAACGCTCAAGCACCTTAGTCGATGTCTCCACCACGTACTTCTTGTCCGAGGCAAACCCAGCGATGACTGTGTCAGTCCAATTATCAGTGATGGGATAAGCTGCGAAATCATCGAGAAACCGGACATAATAAAGATTGCCTTCGCCGGTAGGCTCGACGCGCCCCGCGTGGATCAGGCGAGGCATTAGGCTTTCCTCGGTTTTCCAGTAGCCCCGAGGAGTATAGGTCTTTTCGCCGACCTTTACGGGATACCGCGTACCGGGACTTTGACTTGTGAGATTGTCGAGACGGTAAAGGCGCGCACCTTTAGGAAGTGGCTGCGACTGGTCCAGTTCGTGCTTCGTTGCTGCTCGCCGACTCCCATCGGCTAATTGGAGCCTCCGGTACGCCGTGCTTCCCGGCCCACCGAAGTACTTTTGGATGTAGGGTTGGCGATACTTCACTCGCGTGCGGTCTTTCGCGTACCAAAGCAAATAATCCGATACAGACGCCAGAAGGTTGTCGGTCTGGCCGCTGGTCTTTGCGAAAGTGATGAGCCGACAGAAGTTCCCCGCCCCAAACACCTCATCCATCAACTCCCGAACGTGGTGCACGTTCTCATCGCTGATCTGCACAAAGACGCTACCGCTCTCGGTGAGCAGCTCCCGCGCCAGGAGCAATCGGTCGCGCAGGTAGGTGAGGTAGGAGTGGATGCCCAGCTCCCAGGTGTCGCGGAAGGCACGGATCTGCTCCGGCTCGGCGGTCAGGTCCTCGTCCTTGCCGTCCTTCACGTCGCGCCTGTTGACGAAGGGCTGGAAGTTGGAGCCGTACCGGATGCCGTAGGGCGGATCGAGGTAGATCATCTGCACCTTGCCCGCCAGCCCCTCCTTCTCCAGCAGCGAGTTCATCACCAGCAGGCTGTCGCCCGCCACCATGCGGTTCGACCAGCCGTGGGCGTGCCGGTAGAACTCGACCGCCTGGCGCAGCGGCGGGTTCTCCTCCGTTGACTCGAACAGCGACCCCTGGACCATCGCGCCGCTGCCGTTGCGCCGCTTCACCGCCTCGATGATCGTGCGCGGGTCGATGCGCTCGTGGACGTGCAGCGAGACCGTCGGCACCTCGAACGAAGTGTGCTCGGCCTTGCCCGCCCACTGGAGCTGCGGGTCCAGGTGCGGGTCGTAGGCATAAGCCCTCTTCGCCCCGGCGTCCGGGTCGGTGTCCGGCGTCACCAGCCCCACGGGCGGGTTGTTGACGCGCTGCTTGTCCCGGTGCGCGTAGGACTCGATCGGGCGT
>JACDHR010000634.1 GCA_013820915.1 Gemmatimonadota bacterium | reverse complement strand
GTGCTCGCGATGGTGAAGTCGAGCGTAACCGCGGCGATCCCCGCGAAGAGAACCTGCAGATAGATAGTGCCGGCGGCCGCGACGTCCGGCGTCGCCCCGAGCAACTGCATCAGGAGCGGAGCGACGGCGATCCCGACGATGCTCATCACCAGCGACTGCGCCACCGCGAGGAGGAGCGACTGCCGGAAGACGTGCGAGGCCGCCGCGGGATCGCCCGCGCCCATGAAGCGGGCGACCAGCGCCATCGTGCCGGTCGTCACCGCGAGGATGAAGATGACGACGAGGAAGAACACCTGGGTCGCCATTCCCAGCCCCGCGAGGGCGGCCTCGCCGAGCCGGGACACCATGAGCACGTCCGCGAAGCTGACGGACCAGGCCAGAAGATTGGCCAGGATGATCGGTGTGCCGAGCGCAACGACCACCCGCCTGGTCTGCCGCCGGGTCTCGTCCGGTTCCGGGGCGTCGCTCAACCGCGGGGGGTGGGAGAGGAGCGTGCGAGCGCCGGACGCCTCGAAGCTTCTTCCTCTCTCATGCTCCCCTCCCACCCGTTTCGTCCAACACCCAGTGGCAGTACGCCTCCAACCCGGCCTCCACCGGAAGCGCCAGCAGCTCGGGATTGTCGTAGGGATGCAGAGCGCGCACGCGCTCGCTGAGGTGCGAGAGCTTGCTCCGCCGCGTCTTGAGCAGGAGCAGGACCTCGCCCGCCGTCTGGACTTCGTCTTCCCATCGGAAAACGGAGGTGAGCCCGGGCACCAGATTGGCGCAGGCGATCAGCCGCTCCGCGACCAGCGTACGGGCGAGCTGCTGCGCCTGGCCGGTATCCGGCATCGTGGTGAGCACGAGCAGCAGCTCGCCGGCAGGATCCTCTGCCGCGGGGGTCGGCGGCAGGCCGTCGCGGGATGGGGACGAAGGATCCACGCGGGCTCAGCCGTGGTCGGGCGGGAAATCGAGCAGAGTCTCCCCTTCGCCGGTCAGCTCCGCGAGCGTTTGCCGTGCGTATGTGATGTGCCGGTCCGCATCAACCCCACGCGGCGGCCGCGCGAGAAACGCACGCAGATGCATGATCGCGTCATCATGGCTGCCCCGCTGCAGCAGAAGGAAGGCGAGCCCGTAGTGCGCGCCGGATGCGTGGGGCTTCAGCTCGAGGACCCTGCGGTAGAGGCGGAGCGCCTCGTCGGTCGTGCCGATGCGCGTATACACCACGGCCATCTGCAGGAGCACGTCCGTGTCGCTCGGGTTCTCGCGAAGCGCCAGACGGAAGGAGGTCAGCGCCTCGTGGAACTTCTCTTCCCGGAGCAGCTGCGTTCCCTCTGTATAATAGTCGGGGCTACCGGAGGAATCGCTAAAACCGCCGGAGACCAGATTCTTCCACCAGGACATAAACTAATTGCGACAGAGACAGGTAACGACGGGGGAAAAAACGGAACCGTTTCCACCCGGTTCCGGACAGCCGGAGGGCCGCACGGGCCGTGCCATCGCCTCGGCTTCCAGACCGCTCAAGTTACCCGCCGCCGGTGGCGGAGGCAACCACGACCCCGTCCTGCTCCAGCAGCACATTCAACGACATGGCACGGAGCCGATCTGCCGTCTCCGCCGGTGCCGGTTCGATCACGATCCGCCCACCGGGGAGGAGGACCCGCACAGCCTCCGCGAGGTACGCCTCCGGGTCGGGCACGGCAACAGCCACCCCGCGTACAGAGCGGGAACGCAGCGGGAGGCCACTCTCTACCTGTATGCGGTTGATCCCCGGAACATCCTCACGGCCAGCCATGTCCGGACCCGCCGCGACGATCCCGATGTCGGGGACGATTCCGACCAGCTCCGCGGCCAGGCGCGTGGAGGAACCGACCAGCAGGATCAGACCGGGACCGCCCGTCACCCCCAGAAGTGCGGCGAGCCGCAATGCCTCTTCCGGAGATCTCTCCTCCGCCTCGGCCGTCACATCCACGGTACGCGGATCGGGGCGCGGACCGGGTGGGAACCGCAGGTCGGCCAGCCCCTGATCTATCGGGTACATCTCTCTGCAGTTGGCGCAACCGAGACTTCCCTGCACCACGCGGCGCTCGGCGAGCCGATCCGCCAGCACGACCAGCCCGAAATCCGGTCCGCAGCGGGGGCAGGTCAGCACATCTGTAAGCACGATCTGCACAACTGCACCGGGG
>JACDHR010000633.1 GCA_013820915.1 Gemmatimonadota bacterium | reverse complement strand
GCTCCGGGGGAACGGGTTACCCGAGCGGGTTCCCGCTCGGCGGACCGGCTGGCTTGGAACGGCTGCCGTACCAGATGAACCCGATGAAGAGCACGAGCATCAGGTAGACAATCAACGCCGGCGCTCCGTGCGGGATGTCGGCCAGGATCTCCCGGAGGGTGAGCTGCAACAGAATGAATGAAAACATGGAAATCTCCCCGCGGCGCCACGCCGCGATATACAGGTACGGGTAGACCACACCCCGCGATACGGAGTGAAGTGAACGATGTCTGATGGTGGAAACGGAACGCCTGTCCTCGCCGCGCGTGGTGATGTCGGAGCGGGTGAGGACTACCGCGAAACGGGGGGAGCGGTGGCGTAGTAGGGGAGATGGTCGAACCGGAAGAAGATCACGCCGGCGCCGAGCCGGACATCACTCACGCGGGCGATCAGGGTGGAGCGGAACGAGAGGGACCGGTCCGCGGGACGGGCTTGTTTCGCTCCGGGTGAGCGCCCGCCACTTCCGCGCGCGTTCGCCGATGATACCGCAGCGCCGACCTGCGGCAGCTCCCATCCACCCGTGGAGCGGAACGCCTCGCCGGGGTAGTGCGCATTCGCTGCAACAACCCGACCCGGCTCTACCGCGCGCTGGCTCGCAGCGGCCGGAGACGGCCACAGGGAGACGAGAAGCAGGAGCGCGAGCCAGAGCCTGGACATGCGAGCGGGAGTCGGGGATCCAGTGAGTAGAGAGATTCTTCTTCTAATCTGCGGAAGGAGACCTCTCCCGTCAAGGTGTTGCGCGGGAGTGCTGCCGGTGCACCGAACCGATGCGCCTGCTGGCGCAACCTTCCCTCAGGTCATGCCCCCCTCTGCCGAAGGCGTATCGCGCAGGCGGGAGACCTGCCTTTCGATCAACTCCGCGATCTCCGTGAGCGCGAACGGCTTGAGCAGAACCGGCACACCGGCCTCGGCCAGGAAATGCTCGGTCTCCTCGCTGGCGGCATCGCCGGTGACGAAGATCATGCGGCGCTCCATCCCGTCACCGCGGGCGCGGAGGCGGGTGAACAGCTCATCTCCGCCCAGCCCCGGCATCCGCAGATCCGAGACGATCAGATCGTAATGCGCATCCTCATTCAGGAGGCGCAGCGCCTCGGCGGCCTCGGCGGCCTGATCGACACGATGCCCCCGGCGCTCGAGGAAGCGGGTGACCGACAGGCGGATTGGCGCCTCGTCCTCGACCAGCAGCACGCGGAGTCCGTCGTTTCTGCGCGGGAGTGCCTCTACCTGTACCGGAGGCGTTACGTGCGTGGACCACGGCAGCATCACTGTGAACGCGGCTCCCTTACCCACCTCGCTCTCCACACGGATCTCCCCATTGTGCTCGGTGACGATGCTGTGGACCAGGCTGAGGCCCAGGCCCATCCCCTCTCCCGGTTCTTTGGTCGTCCAGAAGGGGTCGAAGACCCGATCCAGGTGCTCGGCGGGGATGCCGGACCCGGAGTCGATCACGGCCAGCAGGACGGCCCTGCGGCTCGGGCGGGTGCGGATAATCAGGCGGCGGGTGCCCGTCGCGGAGCGGACCGCCTGCTCCGCGTTGACGACCAGGTTGAGCACCACCTGCTCCAGCTTGCCGCGGTCGGCCCAGACGGGAAACAGGTCGTGCGCCAGGTCCTCCCGCAGCTCGATGTTCTGCGATTCCATTGCATAGCGCCGCAGCTTCAGCACATGCCGCACCACCTCGTTGAGGTCCACGGCCGCGCGCTGCAGATCTTCTTCCTGCGCCTGTCGCGCGATCACTCGCAGGTCGGCCACGATCTTGGCCGCACGGTCGGACTCGCGGTGGATGATCTCGATCGCCTCGCGGTCCTCTCCCTGCCGATCGTCGAGCATCATGAGCTGGGCAAAGCTCTTGATCGATGTGAGCGGGTTGTTCAGCTCATGCGCAACGCCGCCCAGCAGCGTTCCGAGGCTCGCCATCCGCTCGATGCGGCGGAGCTGCGCCTCACGCAGCTTCTCGTCCGAGAGATCACGTGTGATACGCAGAATCGCGGTGGGATTCCCGGTCTCATCGCGGATCAGGCTGACGCGGGTATCCGTCGGGATGCGTGTACCGTCCTTTCTCAGATCCCAATCCTCGCCGTGCAGTTCCAGGCCCGCGAGCGCCTGCGCCTGCTCCTCCACGGCTTTCGCC
>JACDHR010000632.1 GCA_013820915.1 Gemmatimonadota bacterium | reverse complement strand
GGTTGTCGGACTCGGTACCGCCGCGCGTGAAGATGATCTCCGAGGCGCGGGCCCCGATCACCGCCGCGAGCCGAGCACGCGCATCGTCCAGTGCGGCCCGCGCCTCGCGCCCCCAGCGATGTACGCTCGACGGGTTACCGAACCGCTCATTCAGGAACGGGAGCATCGCCTCGCGCACCTCCGCGCGTAGCGGCGTGGTCGCGGCGTGATCCAGATAGATCGGTTCCATTGAGATCCGCTCCTATCGCGGGAGTGACATGCCCGGGATTCCTCCGGACGTGATGGGAAGTTACCGGCTCGGCTCCTGCGGTACAAGCGCCTTGAAGCCGTGGGAGCCGAGCTCTGGATTGACGGGAGGCCCCACCATCTCTCACGTTGCGAATTGTATAACATGCCCTTCGATCTGCCAGCCGATCAGCCAGCCACCTTCCGCGCGACCGTGCACGGAACCGTGTTCGGCCAGCGTGCCGACCACCTGGACGCGCTCGCGGCGGGTGACCCGCTGCTGCTGATTCCCGACCCGCCCGGCGAGGAGGATCCCGCGGTGTGGGTGCACCTCGCGGAGGGTGACCCGGTGGGGCATCTTCCCCCGGAAATCAACACCTGGCTCGCGCCGTGGCTGCTGAAAGGCGGGCAGGCATCCGCAATGGCCGTGCGCGTCAGCGGCGCGGAGGTGCCGAGTTGGAAGCGGTTGCTGATCGAGGTGCACTGCGAAGCTGAAATATAGACGGCACGCATGACAGCGAGCAGGGCCAACGCTGAACTGCAACCCCGGATGCGCTCCGCAGTGACCCTTTCGCCTCAGATGCTTCGCCCCTCCAGCCCCATTATGTCGTCGACACGCATCGTCTCGACCGTATAGAACGGCTCCCCGTACGCGGTGCGGATCAACGAGCCGTAGCGCGCCGCGTGCATGCGAATCTGATCGTAAAGCGGCCGCTCGCCGCCCGGGAACACCTCGCCGCCCCAGGTGCGGCCGTCGAATTGGGAGGCGTAGCACCGGATGGCGCGCATCTTGGTCTCCATCTGCGAGGTAATGTCCACGACAAAGGTGGGCTTCACGGGGTCCTCGCGGTAGGCGAGCGTGTAGAGCAGCTTGTGCGGGCGATGCGGCTCGCCGGCCGCGGTGAACCTGCCGAGCCCGGCGAGGAAGCAGGCGTCGTAGGCGAGCTGCGAGGCGATACGGTGGTCCGGGTGCCGTCCCTCACGGTAGGGGAGGATCACCGTTCGGGGGCGAAAGGCGCGGATGAACCCGGCGACGACTTCGCGAGTCTCCCGCGTGTTCTCAATCCCTGCGTCCGGCAGCCCCGCGTTGCGGCGGGCCGTGACGCCGAGTACTTCCGCGGCGCGCTCCGCCTCGTCTCCTCGAAGATCTGCACTGCCGGCCGTTCCCATCTCCCCCTGAGTCAGGTCCAGAATTCCTGTGCGGTACCCCTGTTCGGCGGTTCTCGCCAGGGTGCCGCCGCAGAGCAACTCGACGTCATCTCGGTGTGCAGCGATCGCCAGCAGATCGACCTGTGGGATGTCGGGATTTTTCAACGGGCAGCGCTCCGGTGGCAAGTGCATGTTCGGAGCGCGGAATGCTACGGGCAGCAGGTGGGGGAGCGCAAGCGGCTACGCGGAGTCGTCCTGGCTGCGGCGGGGCAGGCGCCGCTCGAAGCGGAGCAGTTCGTTCTCCAGGCGCAGTAGCATCTTCTCACGCTCGTGCGCCTCGTTTTCTCGCTGGCGCTCCAACTCGCGGGCGAGGAGTTGGACCGCCGCAGTGAGGTCACGGACGCGCGTTGGAGTGTGTTGATGTCGGACCGGTTCCGCTCGATCCGCTGATTGAGTTCAAGAACTCGCTTGGCGGCGCTGTAGAGCTGTTTCCACATGGCGCGGCATCGTAAGCGTTTTCAGGATCGAGTCTGTCTCTAGCGCAAGCAGATCGAATTCCCGCTCGGCTTCATCCATTCGCCGGAGCGAGCGGTCGATCTCCGCCAGCATGCGGTCGACCTCAGCCTCGACCTGCGCGGTGTCCGATGGGATGTCGTCCCACGGAAGTGCCTTGGTCATCAGTGCCTCCCTGGTAAGGTGAAACGCCGGTCCCATGGCAGATACATTGTCCGTGCTGGCACGACAACGACTAAGTTCACTCGTACCGCAGCGCCTCCACCGGGTCCAGCCGCGCGGCCTTGT
>JACDHR010000631.1 GCA_013820915.1 Gemmatimonadota bacterium | reverse complement strand
TTGCTCGCGTAGGTGATGTGCTTACCGCCGTGCAGCACCTGCAGGTGGTGCGCTCCCGTGCCATTGATCGCCCGGAGTTCTTCCGGCGCCCCGCTGCCGCGCTGCGCCCAGATGGTTCCGTCCGCGCCCCAGACGCGGTTGCCGCACAGCGGCCGCCCGTGCTCCTCGGCAGCAGCCTTGAGCGACTCGTAGGCGTTGATGATCGACAGGTCGCCGGCAATCTGCTTCCCTCGCTCGGCTCCCTCCCGGACGAAATGTTTTACCTGCCCCGGGGTGAGTGCCGGGTCGAAGGAAAAGAGAAGGCCGGCAAGGCCAGCGACATAGGGAGCAGCAACGGACGTTCCGGAGACCGTATCGGGATTCCCCGCACCATCCAGCGCACCCACTGCCTCACCCGGCGCGAGGACCGTAGTTCCGCGATTAGAGGACGGCCTGAGACCACGAGCCAACGTGCTCGCCCCGACGATGATGACGTGATCCGGGAAGTCCCCCTCCACATTCGGGAATCCGGCCCAGTATGCATCTACGGCGTCGTTCCCGGCGGCAAGCACCACGAAGGGTCTCTGTTGGCTGTCGAAGAGCGCCAGCGTACCACGTAGCGACTCGTGGAAATCTCGAACTATCAGATGATGACGGGCGCTATCCGGATGTGGTGTGCGGTTGAGCGCTTGCCAGTTGATGCCATGAGACAGATTGATGACACGCGCGCCCTCTCTGCCTGCTCTCTCAACCTTTTCTGCGATCATCGCTGCAGCGATGGGACCTGTATGCGCACGGCCGGCTGCGTCTACGCGAATATCGTAGGGCCGCAGATCGGCTTCCCACATTGGGCCCGTAATGCCACTGCCGTTGTTCCCGCGCGCGCCGAGCACGGATGCCACCACAGTTCCGTGATCGGTGAGCGTGTACTTCCCGATGTCCCCACGCCACGGCTCGGCGATATTCGCCAGCAGATCGGAAACTGCCTGGAAGCCCTCGTCCACAACGGCAACGGCTACGGCTGAGCTTCCCGTCTCACAGCCCCACGCCAGCGGTGCCGCAACGGCTTCCAATCCCCACTTCTCTCCTCCCTGCACTGCCGCAGGATTGAGCTGCCACAGATTCTTCTTCCAGTTCTCTCCGTCGTCAGGTCTCCGGTAGAACGGATGGGCGAAGACCTCATGAGTGGCTACCAGCACCTGGGGTAGAGCCCTGAGCTGGTCAATTGCCTGGCACAAGCGCTCTCCCGTCCCGTCATCCGGAGTTCGAATGTAATACTGACCCTCAAGATCAGTCGGTCTGCGCCCACCGATGACCTCGCCCTGGACCAGATCCACCGCTGCCTGACGCTGCTCCTGAGGCGTGCCGGGGCGGAATCTTAGCACGATAATGTCCTTGAGCACCGGGCTAGCGATGCAGACCGAGTTGTGCCGAATGGTGGATTCATCGTAGAGACCCGCGGGCAGTGTATCCGGCGCCTGCGGCGGCACGGGCGGCCTCTGCACCGTGGGATCGTATGCACGGAAGAAGTCGAACTCCACCGTGCCGGGGCTGTAGTTGGCAAAGCCCGCCCAGCCGCTCTTGAGCAAGGTGTCGGTCGTCTCCACCTGCCAGGCCGGCTCAGCCGCGCCATCCGCCCAGACCTTGGCCCGCAGCGTGTCGGCCCGCTTCTCCAGCACCAGCTGATAGAAGGTGTTCGCCGAGAGGCTGATCGCCTGGCTGCGCAGCGCCGTCTGGTTCTGCCCACCCTTGACCCGCCAGAGCCGCAGGCCGGTGAAGCCGCTTGCGTTCTCAACCACCCAGGCGTAGCCGTCTTCCTTGCCGGCTACGCCGCCGCCGAGCACGGTCAGCCCCACCAACCGATCGACGACTGAGGTCATGCGCAGGCGCGTGTGCACCCGCACGTGCGAGCGCTGCCCCACCTGATCCCAGGAGAGCGCACGGGTTGCTCCCTGGCCAGCAGCGACCTGCAGCAGCAGCTTGGAGTGGCCGGCGAAGGCGCCGCTGCTGTCGCGCTGCACCGTCCAGGAGACGGTGCCCCCGGCCGTCCAGCGCTTCGTCCAGTCGGAGGGCTGCTGGCCCGCCGGGTACTCGGAGAAGTCGGTGGCGGCGATCTGCGAAGACGCGGTAGAGGTCGAGATGGGGGGGCGGTGCTGCTCCGGCCCCAGCAGTGTGGAGTCGCGGCAGGCCACGGAG
>JACDHR010000630.1 GCA_013820915.1 Gemmatimonadota bacterium | reverse complement strand
CCGTCAACGCCTTCCTGGACTCGGCCGCACTCCTGGCCGCCGGCGTGTACCTTCTGGCCCGCGTGCAGCCGATCTTCGTGGCGTCGCCCCTCTGGTTCTGGATGGTCGGCGGGATCGGCTTCGCGAGCCTTTTCGCGGGCGGGGTGCTCGCGCTGCGCGCGACGGACACGAAGATCATCCTGGCCTATTCCACGGTCAGCCAGTACGGCTTCATGTTCGCCCTCCTGGGCATGGGTACGGCGAGCGCGATGGCCGCCGCGCTCTTCCTCTTCTTCCAGCACGGACTGCTCAAGGCCGCGCTCTTCTTCAGCGCCGGCGCGGTGATCCATGCCACCGGGCGGAAGGCCCTGCCACTCCCGTTCCTGCTCACCGGGCTGCTCGCCCTTTCGCTGGGAGGCGTGCCCCCCCTGGGCGGCTTCTGGATGAAGGAGATCTTCGTCAAGAAAATCCTGGAGGAGCAGGGGCTCTGGCTGGCGGTCCTCGCGGTCGCGGGAAGCGCTCTTACGCTGGTGTACATGCTCCGCTTCCTCCGGGTCGTGTTCTTCGGCGGCTCCACCCCGCCGCCATCCCTCCGCGCAGTGCCCCGATCCATGCTCGTCGCGCCGGGGGTGCTCGCGCTGCTGACGGTTCTCCTCGGCGTCTGGCCGGAGCTGATCGGCACGACGCTGGCCGAGCCCGCGGCGGCGGCGGTGCTGGGCGGAGTGGCCGAGTTGGATCTCGGGCTGGAGATCGGCGGCGCACTCCTCCTGTCCCTGACGGGTCTGGGGTTGGGTGCCGCCGCTTTCATCACGCTGGAGCGATGGGCCGGGGCCGTGCGATGGGTGACCAGCGCCCGTTGGTCACTCGGTCGCGCGTATTCCGCGCTGGCCGCCGGTGTGGACAATGTCGGACGGGCAGCACTGCAACTGCAGAATGGACGTCTGCCACGCTATCTGTCCCTGACGCTGTTCGGTGGGTTGGGGCTGCTGGCGTTCTCGGCGCTCCGGTCTCCTGCCACGGGTCTTGCACGCCTCCCCTCCACCGGTGCCGGGGCTCCGGTCGACTGGCGCGTGGCGCTGCTGCTCCTCCTGGTGAGCGCCGGCACCCTTTGCACCCTGCTGGTGCGCCATCATCTGCAGATGATCCTTGCCCTGGGTGCGGTCGGGTACCTTATGGCGGGGGTGTTCGGCCTCGCTTTAGCGCCCAACCTGGGGCTCCTGCAGGTGCACGTCGAAACGCTGGTCACCGTGCTCCTCGTCCTGACGCTGGCCAGGATCCCGCGCTCGCGCTTGGTCCGCATGGCCTACAAGAAGCGCGAGCGGCGTCCACTCGGCCGCATCTGCCTTGCCGTGGCTGCCGGCGCGGCGAGCGCCTGGGTGAGCTGGCTTGCGATCGAGCACCTGCCCGCGAATCCCATCGCGCCATGGTTCAATCAGAACGCCGCTTCCCTCACCGGCAGCAACGATGTGGTGACGGCGGTGCTAATCGACTTCCGTGCGCTCGATACGCTGGGCGAGGTCATCGTCTTCGCCACCGCCGCCATCGGTGTGTATGTGATCACGAGGCTGATCTACAAGGATGCCGCATGACGCCCCTGACCCGGCTCGTATCACTGGCCACGCTGCCGATCGCGCTGCTGATCTCCATGGCCTATCTCCTTGGCGCCGAAGACGGGCCGGGGGATGGTTTTACGGCCGGGATCATCTCCGCGCTCGCGCTTACGCTCGAGTACTTGGCGTTCGGATACCGCGAGGCACGGAATCGCATCCGGTGGATCCGTTTCGAGCAGGTCCTTCTCGCCGGCATAAGCGTCGTTCTCGCCGCCGCGGTTCTCCCGCTGCTGGCGGGCGGGCCGGTACTCGGGATCCTGGAATTCACACTCGAAATCCCCTATGTGGGGGAGGTTCACCTCTCGCGGAGCCTGCTCTTCGAGGTAGGCGTGTACCTGGTGGTCGTAGGGGGATCGCTCACGGCGATCGACGCTCTGCGGGAGCACGGCGAATGAGCCTGCTGGTGGCGGGTACCATCGGCTTCGTCGTCGCGATCGCCGTGCTGCAGATCCTGCATCGCGATCTCGTGCGCATCGTCGTGGGTCTGTACATCCTGTGGAATGCGGTCAACCTGCTCGTCGTCGCCGTGGGCGCGACGCGCGGGGTCAGAGCGCCTCTTGATGATGGGACGGCCGCTCCGATGGCC
>JACDHR010000629.1 GCA_013820915.1 Gemmatimonadota bacterium | reverse complement strand
ACGGGCTCGATTGCGAGGCGCAGGCACGGTGAAAATGGACACTCCCCATAGCAGGTTTGCACGACGACAAGGCAATCTACAGTCACGCCACGGCCGCCGCACCCCCGCTGCACTCCAGCGGGCGATTGCTCACGCCGCGTACAGCAGGTTCTGCAGCTCGTACAGCGCCTCGCGCAGCCGCTCCGCCCCGCCGAACTTGGCCGCGATCTCGACCACGTTGCCATGCGTCGAGACGGGGGGCACCTGCAGAGCGTGCGGGAGGGTGAACTCCGAAGGGCCGACCTCCGCGTACCGGTCCAGTAGCTCGTCGAGGATCTGACGCGCCTCGGCGCTGTAGCGCGCAAAGAATTTCCGCTCCTCCATGCGAACCCGCTCGGCGCGCTCACGGCGCGTGCGCACGGGAGCGCCGAAGGCGAGGTGGCAGAGCAGGTCGAAAGGATCGGCTTCGGGCTGGCGGGTAACCGAGGCCAATCGTCCGAAATCGATGCCACGCTCGGCGAGCAGCCGCACCACCTCCTTGCGCCGCCCCGGATCCGCCCAGGCGTCGTGCAGCTCCTCCGGCGCGCGGTAGAGGGTGCGCACCTTCTCGGCGGTGTAGTCGGTGAACTTGACCACGCGCTGCTGCTTGCCGTCGGCGCTCAGGTCGTAGACGAGGTGCTGGACGATCTCCCCCTGACCACCGTCGTAGAAGTACTTGCGGCGCTCGCGGCCGGTTTCCGGCCCGAGCGAGCCGCCTGCGTACTCCACGGATACCGCATCCTCCGCGGCCGCCTCGGCGTCGGGCTCCTGGGTATCCGCCTCCCTCGTCGAGAGTACCGTACCCGATTCATCCACCTCCTGCTCGATGACCTTCGCGGGGTAGCCGTCGAAGGAGGGATTGGCGAAGAGGGCTGTCGCGCTCCCGGTGTAGTCCAGGATGTTGAAGAAGAGCTTGCCGTAGTCCGGCTCCACCCGGGTGCCACGGCCGATGATCTGCTTGAACTCCGTCATCGAGCCTACCCAGCGCGCCAGCACCACGTTGCGGCAGGTCGGTGCATTCATGCCGGTGGTCAGCAGGTGCGAGGTCGTGAGGATCACCGGCGTCGTCTCCTCCGGCTCCTGGAAGCGGCTGAGATGCCCCCGCCCGATGGTACCCTCATCCGAGGTTACGCGCGCCACGTAGTCCGGATGCTTCCGCACCAGGTCCGCATTCAGGTTGCCCAGCGCCCGACGCATCTCGTCCGCGTGCTCCTGGTCCACACAGAAGACGATGGTCTTGGCGAAGCGATCGGTCTCTTTCAGAAACTCCGTCAGGTGGCGCGCGATGGCCTCGGTGCGGGCGCGCAGCGCGACCGCGCGCTCGAAGTCGCGCGTGCCGTACTCGCGGTCCGGGATCTCGCGGCCGTAGCGGTCGAGGTCGCCCTGCCTGGGACGCCAGCCGGCCGAGTCGAAGCTCGAGATCACCCGGTGCACACGGTAGGGAGCGAGGAAGCCATCCTCGATCCCCTGGCGCAGGCTGTACTGGTAGACGGGATTGCCGAAGTAGGCGTAGCTGTCGGCGTTGTCGTCGCGCCGGGGCGTCGCCGTCATCCCCAGCTGGTAGGCAGGCTCGAAGTACTCGAGGATATCGCGCCAGCGGCTCTCATCGCTCGCAGCGCCGCGGTGGCACTCGTCCACCACGATCAGGTCGAAGAAGTCCGGCGGGAACTCGCGATAGAGGCCCGGGCGCCGCTCGTCCTCCGCGATCGCCTGGTAGATGGCGAAGTACATCCCGCGGCCCTTGCTGATCTCGCCGCCGCCGATCTTCGCCCGCGCGTCGCCGAAGGGGAGGAACATCTTGTCCTTCGGGTCGTCCACCAGGAGGTTGCGGTCGGCCAGGTAGAGGATCTTTGGGTGACGGTAGATGCCAGCGCGGTTCCAGCGCGAGGACCAGAGCTTCCAGCAGATCTGAAAGGCAACCAGGGTCTTGCCGGTTCCCGTAGCCAGGGTCAGCAGCACCCGCCGCTTCCCCTGCGCGATCGCCTGCACGGCACGGTTGATCGCGATCTCTTGATAGTAGCGCGGCGTCTTCCCGGCGATCAGGTGGAAGGGCGCGAGCACCCGCTCCGCCGCGCGTTCGTCCAGAGAGTGACCGGCGCGGAGCCTATCCCATAGCTCTGCCGGCGTGGGGAAGGCATTGAGCCGCCGCTCCAGGCC
>JACDHR010000628.1 GCA_013820915.1 Gemmatimonadota bacterium | reverse complement strand
CGATCTCGATGGTAGCCTCGGGCTGTAACCCACTCCGGCCGCGCAGTCACGCCCCCGGGATACAGGCCATCTCACCCACCGCGTGTGCGTAACCGGGTTCGACCGTGGCAACGCCGCATGCTGGAAGTCAGCCTTCGGAGTCTTCGAGGTCCGGGAGAGGACACGTCGCGTACACCCTGCGAAGGGGGTGCGCTACGCTGGACGTGTTGCGGTGCTGGCGAGTGTCTGCCGCGTGCAGAGAGGTGATGGAGCTTTGCCTGGAGTCGCTCGCCCACCCGTAAGGAACTCCCGAAGAACGTCGCCGTCTCGCGGGGGCCCGGCTCGCCGATCTTGCCCGCGAGCGGGATCATGCTGGGGATGATCAACACGCGGATGAAGGACTTCTTCGACCTCTGGGTGCACAGCACGGAGCACGAGTTCCACGGCGCGACGCTGGCCGACGCGACCCGGTCGTGGCCGCACGATCCCGCGGAATCGCCACACGCGAGCGCGCGATCGAGAAGGCTTGCGGCGTCTCGGATGTGAAGCCGGCACTTCTGCCCACCCGCTGTTACCGACCGCGCCTGATATTGACCCTGCCGTTGGTGGTGATCACTCGGATCGGCGTTCCGCCGCTCCCCAGCTCCGCCTCGATCCGCTTGTCGAAACGGCCCTGTACGGTGACGGGAAAGTCTACCTGCATCGTTCCATTCACCGTACCGGTGACGAGCCGTGCAGAGTACCCCTCGGGCACGATCAGTGAGATGCCGCCATTGGTCGTCCGCAGGTCGAGGCCCTCGCCGCGCCAGCGGTCGCCCGCCAGCGTCACGTTGAGACCGCCGTTGGTGGTTTCGCCGCGCACGTCCCCCTCGACATCCCGCAGGGAGATCCCGCCGTTGAGCGTCGAGAGCTCGATCCGCCCCCGCACCGCGGAGATCTGGATGCCGCCGTTTTCGCTTCGGAGCGAGAGGTCACTCTGGTGCGGAACGAAGACCTCGTAGCTCACGGACCAGTTCTGGCCATTGCGGCTCGACGGACCCCCGGCGCGGATGGTTTCGCGTGTCTCGATCTCGATCCGTGACGCCAGATCACGCGCCGCCGACTCATCTTCTGCATGCGCCTGGAGCTTCGCGCGAACCAGGATCTCGTCGCGGTTCCATCCCACGACGGAGATGCCCCCATTCGGTTGCGCATTCACCGCGAGCGGCGCGGCGCGGGGGCGGAGAGTCACCTCCCGAAGCTCGCAGTGCACGGCGCCGCGACTGCCCCGGTGGTTCGCGTGGCACCGCTCGACCCAATCCTCCGCTCTCTCCTGCGCGGCCACGGAAGCGGCAGAGAGACAGAGCGCAGCGAGTGCGAGGGCCGAGTACCGGAGATTCCTGTGGACGTTCACACGGATGCTCCCTTCCGCGGTGACGAGCCGATGAGGGTATCGGCTGCAAGTGCAGGTTCGCGTCGATAGGACGCCGCCACGTGCCGCAGCGTTTACCGTTATCGCCGGACAGGGCGCTCTCCCTCGCACTCAGCGGCGGTCCTCCGCACCCCGGCGGTGTCGAAGGAGCCACCGGTAGAGCTCCGGGTCCTCGAAGACATCAGTGATGAAATGATCGCGGCCCCGCAGTACTTCGAGCTCCGATCTGCCACCTGCGGCTTGCAGTGCCTCGTGCATCCTCACCGCCTCGGCGAACGGCGCCAGATCGTCTGAGTCGCCATGATACGCTCGGATTGGAACGGCGCGGGTTCGGCCGCTCGAAGCCCAGTAGCTGAGCGGTTGAAAGGCCGCCACCGGCGCGATCGCGGCGAAGCGCTCGGGATAGCGGTAGGCGAGATACCAGGCGCCTCGCCCGCCCATGCTCATCCCCGTCGCATAGAGGCGGTCCGGATCGATCGGGTAGCGCGCGCTCAGCTCGTCGACCAGCCGTATCAGCAGGTCGGCGTCGGTCCAGATCTCTCCCTCGGGGAGCTGCGGCGCGATCACGATGAAGGGGAGGTCCCGGCCTTCCGCCGCCATCCGTGGAGGTCCGTACGCCTTGAGCTTCTCCAGATCGGTGCCACGGTGGGACCCGCCGTGCAGGTAGAGGATCGTCGGCCAGAGCTCTCCGTTGGCCACCTCCGCCGGCAGGTACAGGAGGAGATTCACCGTGTCGGCGCGGGCGGGAACGCCGACCGCGGAACGCTCCGCGCGCAGGGCGGGTGTGAGA
>JACDHR010000019.1 GCA_013820915.1 Gemmatimonadota bacterium | reverse complement strand
GTCCAGGAGGGGCTCGGCGCGGCGGGTGACCACCGCGTCGGCGGACCACCAGGAGAGCTGCAGGCCACCGTCCTCGCGCCGGGCGCTGCGCGCGGGGGGCGCGGCCCAGCCCGGCAGGTGGGGGAGCCGCGGAAGGCGGCGGTTCCAGGCCGCCTGCATTCGCGTCAGGATCCGGCGGGCGCTCTTGCGGTTCTTGTAGTGGGTGTCCGCGAGGATCCGCTCCTCCAGCCGCTCGATGCCGCATTCGACCAGCCGCTCGGGGCAGTCGGCCCCGAGGCGCAGCGCGTGCGTGATCAGGATCATCCCCTGCCCGTAGTCTGCCGGATCCCCACCGGCGGCCAGCCACTCCGCCCAGGGCCGCGGGGCCAGTGGGGCGGGCGCGGAATGCAGGGGCCGCAGATCCACGTACCCGGCGTGCTCCGCCCACAGCAGCCAGCGCCAGACATCCCCCCGGCGCTTGCTGGCGGTGTCGCGTGCCCGCTGGGCCTCGGGCGTGCGAGCGTCCCGGAGGTGGGCGGGCAGGAGCGCAGCCTCCATGCTCAGGCGCCAGACCTGCTCGAGCAGCAGGGCGATCTGCTCGGGGGAGACCGCGCGGAGGCTGCGCAGGCCCAGGCGCTCCTTTGCTCTGCGGAGGAGCGAGATGACATGGCTGCGATACGACGCGCTCACGGTTATGCGCCGCGTGCGGGGAGCGCCCGCACCTCCGCTCTTCTTGCGCGCTCTGTAGTGCACGCTGCCCTCGTCTCCGCGCCGCGTACCCTCGACCCACTCGATCGTGGTGCCGGGGGGAAGGCGCCGGAACTCCGCCAGTGCTTCCACAAGACCCGAGGAGGTGCGCGCCTCGGTGGGCACCAAGCCCAGGGTGCCGCCCGGCAGCCGGCGCCGTAGCGCGTAGCCGCTCGTCGAGAGGCTCTGCAGGCTCACGTGATCCACGGGGATGCCCAGTTCGGTCGCGATCTCCCCCGCCGTGACGGGGCGCTCCCGCCGCGCATGGAGCGCGCGCAGCGCGTCGAGCTGTGCCCAGCGCTCGGGCAGGCTCAGGCGGTTGCGTCGCCGCGTCTGCGTGGGGGATGGGGAGGGTCGGGGCATGGTCGGGTGCGCTCCATCCGGAGGTGCCTGTGCGCCCCGGGATTGGGGCGTCGGCCGAGGCTACCCGGAGGCGGCGGGAGAGCGGAAAATCGGGTCGAAGTCGGAACCCCAGGGTGGCGGATGCCCCTCTTCGTCGTAAATCAGGTGGGGCATCCGGTGCCCCAAGGGGCGTGGATCCGTAACGTCTGGTGGGGAAGGAAGCTACCTGCGCAAAGTTGCTGCAGTTTGCGGAAAGCGGGAGCGAGAAGCGGGCGGGGAGCGGTGCCCCAAGCAGCCACGGTAGGGAGGATCGCTACCTGGTGGCAGGCTCGTCGCTGCGGGGCATCAGGAAGGGCTTGCCGGCGTTCTGTCGAGCCTGCTTGCGCTGCGCCTCCATCCAGATCTCACGGAAGCGGCCGGCGGTGTCCGCGTCATACAAGCGCTTGCCGGGCGTGCGGAGCTCAATCGCCTGGGCGAGTAATGGCATCGCACCAGTTCTGCAGGGTGCGGCCGGAGAGATCGATGCGGGCGCGGCGGCAGTACTCGTCGGCAGAAACGAAGCGGAGAGGGGAGGGATCAGACATGGCAGTAGCGGCTGAGATGATCGCAAGGGGGCATGCGTCCATGCTGCGAGACCAGCGGAGCGCGCGTCAATCCCATCCGAGGGAGGCCGGCAGTGAGGTCCTGGGCCGGTCCGCATTGATCGTGCAGCGGTCCTGATATCCATCCCTTGCCTTCCTGTCCTTGGATTCAGGCTCGGAGGCTCACGCCATCGATGAAACCGATAGTATACCCCGGAAATTAGCCCGTCCTGTAGGCCAAATAACATGGATAGAGGCACGCTACAGGACACATCTGGAACCTGGCAGAGCCGTGCCGGAGATCTCTAGATGAATTGTAGCGGCCGAACAGAGGAGGCGCACGGGATACGGAAAACTATCTCTGGCTGCGGCTCGTTGAAGACGTGAATCGCTGCGTCTAACGGCCGCTTGCCCTCCCGGGCTTCGTAGCGCAACTCGTCGCGGGTGGATAGAAAGCGTCGATCAGGCATTAGGCAGTGTGAAAACCTGCCTGCCCACAACATCCTTGGCCCGCGGATCCTCCAGACCGGCGCCGTCCGCATCGACGATGAGCAACGTGATATTATCGGGTCCCCCCCGCGCGTTGGCCAGGCTGACGAGCTCGCTGATGAGGGCAGCGCGATCCACCGTGCGGGCTACGGCCTGCGCGATCTCCTCCTGCGAGACCACACGGTAAAGACCATCGGTGCAGAGCACTACCACGTCATGCCGCCGAAGCTCTTGGTACGTGAGATCCACGCTGACCTCCGGCTTTGCCCCGAGCGCCTGCAGGACCATGTTCCGCTGGTCACTATGCTCCGCTTCCTCCTCCGTCAGCATACCCGAGTCGAGTAGCTCCTGAATTAATGACTGGTCGCGGGTAAGCTGGATGGTTTGCTCTCCGCGCACCAGGTAGGCCCGGGAATCCCCCACCTGCGCTAGGTACAGGAAGCCACTCAGAATGCCTACGGCAGTCGCGGTAGTACCCATACCGTAGTATTGCGGACTGCGGAGCCCCTCCTGATAGATGCGGGTGTTGGCCTGTTCCATTGCCTCCTGCAGCCGCTGTGCGAATTGACGTGGGGTGTGGTTGCGGTCCGCACCCCAGTGAATCAAGAGTTCCGCATAAACTGTCACCACGGCGAGTCGGCTCGCGAGCGAGCCACCCGACACTCCACCCATACCATCGACCACGAGCAGGAGCGCCCCTTTGGGACCCAGGTCGAAGGAGCCGCTGCCGTCCGGCTGGGCAGACACGAGTTCGGGGGAGAGCAGGAGACCGCCCTCGGTGGCGGCGGTGCTGAGGTCGGCTACCAGGAAGCTGTCCTGATTGTCGCTGCGCCGCTGCCCCACGTCGGTGATGGCGGCGACGGTAAGATGGATGGGCCTGTCATCGGGGCCGAATGGGTTCACGGGTGCAGCCTCCAGCGCCACTCGATCGAGTTGCTCCATTGCGAGCCGCCACTGGCGGCGCCCGACCGCCGCATGGATCCGGGAGACACGGTCGAGCCCGATCCTCGTCAGCAGTCGCGGGATCGCTCGCGGCGCTCGACCCAGCGCACCGGACCGTCGAAGCGTCCGACCCGCACGATCTCGGCGGGATAGGCTTCCACCTGGAAGCGGCGGCAGCCTTCGGTGACGCGCACCACGGCGGAAAGGACGTTCTCCGTTCTGCCATCCACCCTGCGCTCCGGATGCACCGCGATGCTGTCCACGTGGATGTCATCCTCGGGTGTCATGCGGCCTGCACCCACCACCAGCAGCATCTCGCGCGCGAAATCCACCGGCGGCGCCTCCGGCCGCGTCGCCTGGCGGGCGGTGGCCTGCTCCCAGAGCTGGCGGTACGCCTCGGGGTCGCGGACCACCTGCCGGACCGAATCGCGGATGCCGCCCGCGTTGCCCTGGTAGAGGATATCCTCGGAGGTGACCGCGCTCCAGACGACCGGCGCTGGCGCCGGCTCCGGCGTGGGAGCCGCACGGCCGCGGCGGCAGCCCGGCAGGAGCACGATCATTCCGCACAGCAGCAGGAGAAGCAGCTCTCGCATCAGTGGTCGCTCAGAGTTGAACTGTCAGCGGATCGCGCCCTCTGCCGGAGCGAGCGCCCGCGCCTCTCATCCCACGATCCGACCCGGACAGGTGAGGCCGTCGAAGAATTGCGGCCGGAAGACCGCGGGGGCGCCGGGGTCGAACTTCACCTCGCCCCGCAGCGGCGCCGCCGCGCCGGGGATCGTCCACTCGACGCGATAGCCGCCGTCCGGCTGGGCCTGCCAGCGGGCGTCGCGGAAGAGGCGGAAGATGGCCCAGGTGCCCTGGCGCTCGAGGGGCGGCAGGTCGGTGCCCTCGAAGGTGATCCGCACCTGCTGCGCGCTGCGTCCATCCCAGGTGAAGGGGAAGAGCGAAACGTTGCGCGTCGGGGTGAAGCTCCGGGTGTGGCCGTCGAGGTTGAAGGTCACACCGGAGGCTCCCTCCGGCGCCTCCAGCCGCAGGTAGAAGTTGACCTTCGGTTCGGCGCCCATGAAGAGCCCGCGCGAGACGCGCGCGCCCGCGTTGAGGAAGCCGATGAACGCTCCGCTGGGAGCGGGGTTGGCCGACGGGTGGCGGGCAAAGCCGGTCGCCCCCTGACGCATCACCAGGTTCGGCAGCGCGCTCTCCGCCTGCCAGAGCACGCCGGCATCGGGCTGGAAGAGGCCGATCACCTCGTCCAGCGCCGCGTCGCGCCCGCCGGAGCGGAAGGGGAAGCCCGCGGTGACCCGGTTGAACTGCCCGCAGAAGGACTCGCCCGCCTTGTTCGCGTCCGCGGCCGGCACGCCACGCAGGGCGGCCTCGGTGTTGCCGACCGGCTGCAGCAGCAGGCGCTGCGCCTCCTGCCCGGCGACCGGTGCGCCCCCGTCGGTGGGGAAGCCGCGCGCGATCTCGGCCACCGTCGTCCGCACCTCGCCGGCCCTGTTCGACGCCTGCAGCATCGCCAGCTGGCGCATCTCCGGCGTCGACCCGCCCACCACGTTGCCGATCTCGGCCTGCAGCCCCGCGAGCTTGCCCACGTACGCCTGGCTGGGCCCGCTGCCGATGTAGCTCTCCGCCGAGTCCGGCGGCACCAGCGTGTGCACGGGCGCGAAGGCGCGGGCGACCGACGGGTCCACGTCGGTGTTCTGCGAGACGAGCGAGAACATGCGGAAGAGCGGCGACTGGCTCGAGCTCAGCCGCCCCAGTGTGCTCACCGCGGTGGCCGGAGCATCGATCCCCACCACGCCTGCCGCCTTCAGGAAGCTCTGCCAGTGCTGGACGTAATCCTGCAGGTAGCGGGTGCGCAGCGCCTGCACCAGCTTCGCCCGGTCCTCGACGCCGACGCAGCCCTCGCCCACCACCCACTCCTCATCGCCGAAGAGCTGATCGACGTCGCTCAGCTTCGCCTGCACCGCCTGCCAGCCGGGTTTGGTGAACTGCCAGGGCACCACGTAGGGGTTGCGCACCGTCACTTCCGAGCCGGGCACGAGCTGGCTGAATTGCACCCCGCTCTCATTGCGGAAGGCGTCCAGCACCAGCATCTGGTAGAACTGGTTGGCGTCCGCCGAGTTGCAGAGGAACGAGCGCGTCTGCCGCACGAGCGGCTCGACAGGACCATCGCGATAAGGGTTGCCGAAGCGCAGCTCGCTACCAAAGAAGTCGAACTGCCGCCGGACCAGCTCGAGGCGCTCGGCATCGAGCTGCCGGCTGGGCGTCGAGTAGTCGAGCAGCACCGGGGTGAGGAAGCCGGCGTCGCTCCGGCGGAACTGGCTGGTGGTGATCAGGTGCGCCTTGAGCGCGTCGTACGTCCGGCTGAAGTCGCCGGTAGCGGCCGGCGCGGCGGGCACGCGCTCGAGCGCACCGAGCAGCTCGGTGCGCGCGCCGCCCCAGAGGAGCCGCTCGAAGCGGTCGAAGTAGAGGCGGCGCAGCTCGGGCTCGAGCTCGGCGCCGGTGTAGAGGCCCCAGCGGAATCCGAGCGGGCGCCGGCGGCGCTCGTAGCGCTCGACGCGCTCGACCTGGGCGCGCAGGGCGTCCAGCCGGTGGAGCATCTCGAGGGCAGGCAGCTCCACCTCCCGCGCGCCGAGCGCCTCGATCCCCCGCGCCGCCGCGAGCGCGTCCCGCTCGAGGGCGCGGTTGTTGGCGTAGGAGAGGGTGAAGCCGGCGCTGAGGAAGAGGAAGAAGCCGACAGCCGCGCCGAGCGCAGCGCGCCGCAGGTAGTTGACCCGCGTGCCGCCGCCGGTGATGCGCGCCGCGCTGCGGTCGCGCAGGATGACCTCACGGAAGACGCGCTTGAGGAAGAGCCACTCAGGCACCTTGCGCGAGCCGCCACGGGACGGTGCGTTGTGCAGCGCCACCTGCAGCTGCCGCACGTCGAAGACGTTCGTCGCGCCCAGCGCGACCTGTGAGCCTACGGGGCCGGGCGCCGGCAGCTCGGCCGCCGCCGCGTCGCTGACGATTACCGCCCGCACGCCGGTGAAGTAGAAGCCCCGCAGGAAGGGCGAGACCCCGAGCTGGCTCGGCTTGCACAGCTCGACCAGGAAGTGCACCCCGAGGTCGGTCAGCTTGCGCAGCTCGCGCGGGAACTCGTAGGCCCCGGCGCGCACCTCCTCGCTCGCCTCGCGCGGTAGCAGGTCCAGCCGGCGCAGCGAGAGCGAGTGAATGATCTCGCGGAACGCCTCCGTCAGCCGCGCCGACTCCTGCTCGGTGAAGGTGGCCGGCACGACGCCGCTCCGCATGGGGAGTGTGGCGCCCAGCACCTCCTGCGCCTCCTCGCGCGAGAGGTTGCGCACGTAGTCGGCGAAGTAGGGGAGGCGGTCCGCCTTAGTGAAGAGCACGTACACCGGGAGCTGGATGCCGAGCTGCTGCGCCACCTCGCCCAGCCGCGCCCGCAGCTTGCGCGCGAGCGCCGGAAGCGACTCGCTGCTCCCAGGCTTGAGGAACTCGTCGCAGCTGACGCAGACCACCGCCACCCGCGGCGCCTGCGCCCCGCGCGAGAACACGGCCCCCAGTCGCCGGGGCTGGATGTGGCGCAGCAGCCGCTTCCAGCGCGTCGGCTCCTCGAGCAGCCGGCTGCCCGCCTCGAGGAAGATCGTCTCCTGCGCGTACCAGAGGTTGAGTCCCGTGGTCGGCACCACCGTATCGCCGCGGTACACCTCGCCTGCGAGCAGCTCGGGCTCGAGACCGGAGTGAACCACGCTGCTCGTCTTCGTGCTGCCACTGGGACCCAGCATCAGCACCACCGGCAGCTTGCCCAGCCTGGCCGAGCGCATGGCGCCCGAGGCGGTGAGGTGCTTGCGCGCCGCCGCGATCGCCGCATCCACCTCGCGCTCCGCGATCTTCTCCGCCGAATCAGCCTTGGGACGCGCGCGGAGCCTGGGCCGCAGATAGAGGAAGAGGAGCAACGCGGCGAGCAGGCCGAGCATTCCCAGCCCACCACGCAGGATCCAGAGATCCCGTCCCGTGAGCTGGAGCAGACGGCCCACGCCCCAGGCTCCGGAGAGAAAGGCGGAGAGCACGCTGGCGGGGACCAGCCAGACCATCCATCGGTTCATGAGACGCTCACTCGGCATCAGGGGCCGACAACCGGCCGGAGAGGATCAACCCGATTTCACGGCAGGAGCTGGGAGGTCAATGCCTGCAGATCCGCCACCCCCGCATCCAGCGAGAGGCGGAAGAAGAGGAAGAGCAGCAGCGCGACCACGCAGCTCGCCAGCGCGACCACTGCCAGGCGCGGCACCCACGGGTCACGGGCCACCGTCACCGCCTCGTCGTCAGGCAGCTTCCACTGGGGTGAGAGCGGCGGATGGCCGCCGCGCACCCGCAGGATCTTCTCCTGCACCGCCGCGATCAAGCCGTCGAGACCGCCCGGGTCTCCGACGCCGTAGCGGCCACGGAAGCCCAGCAGCAGGCAGAGCTGGAAGACCTCGAGCAGGTCGGCCAGCTCCTCGGAGTCCTGACGGCCGAGCAGCTCCTTCAGGTGCAGGAAGAAGGTCTCGCCGGCCATGTGGTCGCCGAAGATCTCCTCCTGCAGTGGCTGGCGCGGCCAGCTGGCGAATGACGGCTGGTTCGAGTTCAGCACCGATTCGTCGAGAAAGGCGACGAAGGCGTAGACGGCGAGCTTGACGTACTCCCCGTCGAAGCCCGCGCGCCGGGCTTCGCTGTCTGCGGTGGCGAGCAGCCGCTTGATGTGGGTGCGGAAGGCCTCGGCATCCGTTACCGTCTGACGGTTGGCGCGCAGCCGGATGGCGGCGGTGAAGGGCTCCTGCAGGAGAAGGGCGAGCAGCCCGCGCCGTTGCGGAGTCGCCGACGAGGTGCGGGCAGCGGGTTCCAGCGTTGCTATGGCCATCTGTGAGACCGCCGTCTACGGGGGATGGAGCGGCGTGGGAAGGAGCGCCATCGTACTTCGATCAGCGACAGTGCCACGCGCAATATACGGGGGGCGAGGCGATTCGTCCACTGCAGCAGCTGACGTTCGAATTAGATGTCCCCTTATATCGCATGCGGGACAGGGGGTTAGAGTCCCGGCACCGTATCTTCCACCGGCCACCCGCCGGCGTTGGAGATCACCGCTCGAGCAGCACCGCGAGCTCGAGTTCGGCCTCCGCGATGGCGGCCGGCACGTAGACGCCGACCTCACGAGTATCCACGATCGATTTCCAGCAGGGCCCGAGGCTTTCGATGCTGAAGTACTGCATGTCCAGGCGCGGCGAGAGCTGAGAGGGCGGAGAGGTCACGTGCTCGAGGGCAAGGCCGGGATACGCCTCAGTCACCAGGCGCGCGATGTGCTTCGAGGAGCAGATCTTCACCAGCTTAGGCACGCGCGCCGCGATCTCCGCTCCACCGCCGCTCGAGCGCACGCCCAGGAACCAGCGTGAGCGGCCGAAGCAGCGCGGATCGTCGACGCTTCCCAGGAAAAGGTGCTCCTCTGCCTGCCGCAGCGGGATCGAGACGGAGGAGGTGGGAACGATCACCTCCAGCTGTTCGCGAATGTGCCGGTCGAGCGCGGTGAAACAGGCGCCGAGATCCTCGTGGTCGTACAGGGGTAGCTCGCGCGGGTGTGCGTGCAGGGAGAAGGTGCACAGCGCCCCGGCCAGCCGCGAGAGCTCGAGGAAGAGCTGCTCCGGATGGACGGTTCGCATCTGGAAGCAATGGCGCAGGGGCGCGAGGCTGGTGTGGATCGCGTGCGAGAGCCAGTAGCTGACCACCTCCCGGGAGGAATGGTCGGCGGGTGAGCCGCGCACCCGGCTCCGCTCCCGTCGCATCGTCTCGGCGCGGGCGTCCAGCATCTCGAGCAGCCGCCCCAGAAGCTGCAGGAGCCGCTCGCTGGCGCCGATCTGCACGCAGGGCGGTACGTACTCGGGATCATAGATGAAGTGGCCCGAGCCGTCGCGGCGCACGCGCGCCAGCGGCAGCGTCACCAGCTCCTCTTCCACCTCAACGTCGAGCAGCAGGCGGAAATTCTTGTGTGCCACGACGACCGGCTTCTCGTCCAACCCCGTGGTCTCGTCGGGCACCATCTCGGTCGCGGAGAGAAAGCGCACGTCCTGCCGCCCGTTCCCCTCCGGCGGCGTAGCGTTCGCGCGGCCGGGTCGGAAGGTGGAGATCGCCAACAGCACCAGGTGGCTCTCCCGCGTGGGCGAGAAAATCTCGCGCACCTCGAGTGGCGCGGGTACCGAATCCGCCGGGAAATGGAAGGGCAGGCCATCGGGCATGATGCCGCGCGCGTGCGTCAGCGAGACGGTGCCGTTGAGCAGCGCCTCGGCGTTGAGCTCATAACGCACCAGCCCGTACGGCTTGAAGAAGAGGTGGGAGAGTGCGAAGGAGATCAGGTTCTCGACGTACCGGCTTTGCGCCTGGAAGTGGTGCTGTGCCAGGTGCATCCCCTCGCTCCAGACCACGCGGGAGAGGCTCCTCATGCTCCCCTCCCGCCCACGTCCGGCCCGCCTCCGCGGACCCCGCTCTGCTGGCTCTGCTGGCTGATCATTGCGAACCCGGTTCGGGTCGAGCCGACCGATGCGACGATTGCGCCGCATGGGCGCGACGAATAATATACATCATAGGGCGGCGCGCCGCGCGTGAACAGCCGTCCGTTTCTTCCCGCAGCGGAAGATCCCGCCTGTCGAGCCGAAGCTGATCGTTTCCCCCGCCCATGTGCTGATGACGAGCAGCGAGTTTCCGGCCAGGTACCGCCTCCTGAAGCAGGTCACCGAGGGGAGCGTGAAGACCTTTCATGCCCTCGCCCGCTCCGGCGCCGTCGTCATGGTCCATTTCCTCGAAGGGCCGGAGGAGGAGCGCCGGGAGCTGCTCCGCTTGATCGAGCAGCTCAGCGCCCAGGAGCGGCGGCACGTCCTCAAGGTGGAGGAGCAGGACGGCAGGATCGCCGTGGTAACGAAGTTCTTCCTGGAGTTTGAGTCACTGCACGGCTGGTTGGCGGAGAACGCGCGCGGCTCGGCGCCGATGGCGGCACGGGCGAGCGAGGCCGCCCCCGAGCCGGCGGCGCACACGCCCGGCGAGTTCACCCTCCTCTTCGAGTCTCCCCTCGCCGGCCGGGACGCAGTCAAGGGGAGGGAGAGCACTGCTGCACGCGCGGATAATGCAGGGCCAGCGGATGCGTCTCCCGCCGAGTTCACCCGCCTCTTCCGGGCCGCTGCGGGCGACCACCCCGCCGCACCGCCCGACCCACCCGCGGCTTCGCCCACCTCGCCTGGTACACTCATCGACTTCGAACGTCTCTTCGGAGAGCTGACGCCGGAATGCGACGCGCCGCCGGCTGACCCGCAACCAGGGGAGCGCGAAGCAAGCGCGCCGACGACACCGGAAGAAGCGCAGGAACCAGCGATCGGGACACCACGCGCTCCGGAGGAGCCGGCGAGTCGCCTGGCCGAGCCCCTGCTCTCGGAATCCGTGGCTCCGCCGGTCGAGATTGCGGGCCCGCTCGCTGAAGAGAGACCGCAGCCCGCCGAGACCCGGTCGACCGGGGAGTTCACCGGGCTCTTCCGCGCACCCGCGCGCGAGCCCTCCGCTCCACACCCGGCGCGAGGGGTGCATCCGGAGCCCTCGCTTCCCCGCACGCCCGCCAGTGAGGACGCGGGGAAGGCGGCAGCGCGCCCCGACTTTCCCTGGCCGCGAACGCCCAGGCCGCCGGTGGAGCTGCCGAACAGCTCCGTCGAGGCGGACTCCGGCGCAAAGCCGCGCGGAGAGCTGAGCCTGCTCTTCCAGCGGCCCGATCTGCCCCCCGCGGCACGTCCGCTCGAGCGGGAGTCGGCATCTCCTCTGCTCCCGGCTGCCGATCGACCGAGCGAAGCTCCCGCGCCGTCCCCGCCTCCGGCGGTGGATTACGGCGAGAGCTACCTGGACCGCCTGCATGGGAGTCCTTCCCAGGTCTCCTCGCAAACGCCGGAGCCGCCTCCGCCGTTCTTCGGAAGCAGCGGAGCGAGCGTTCCGCCCGAGGCTCCTCCGCTTCCCCCTTCCGCGAGCGGACCGAGCGAGTACACGCGCGTGATCTCCGCCATCCCCGCGCTCCCCTTCGAGCCCGCCGCCCCGCCACCGGCGGTCACAGGCCTGGCTTCGCCGCCCCCACCCCCGCCCGCGCGGGCTCCCTCTCGGTGGCTGATTCTCCTTGGGCTGGTGCTCGTCCTGCTCGCGGTGGTCGCGCTGCTGCTCTACTTCGTCCTGCGCTCCGGCCCGACCGCCTGAGCGGGACCACGAGACCTGCCCCGTTCGCAGCCGCATGGGCTCTCCCATGATCCCCCTCCCTTTCTGGATGGAAGCCTGATGGCCGATGATGCATTTGCTCACGGCGATCTTCCCGGCGCGGAACCGATCGTTCCGGGCGCCGGCGACGACGGGGCCGCGAAGGTATGCCCATTCTGCGGCACGGGGTACGGCTCCGACGTTGGGTTCTGCCCGCGCGATGGCACGGCGCTGCGGCCGAAGGTCCGCAGCAATGATCTCATCGGCCAGATCGTCGCCGAGCGCTATCACATCCTGAAAAAGCTGGGTGAGGGTGGCATGGGCCAGGTCTACCTCGCCGAGCACGTAAAGATGGGTCGCAGGTGCGCCATCAAGGTCATGCACCCGGCGCTGCGCACCGACGCGGATGCGATCAGCCGCTTCGGGCGGGAGGCGGCCAACGCCAGTCGGATCAACCATCCCCATGTCGCGGACGTTTACGACTTCGGGGAGTCGCGGGATGGTTTGATCTACCTCGCCATGGAGTTCGTCGAGGGCGAGCCACTCTCGCTCCTGCTCCGTCGGGAGAGTCCCCTGCCGGTCGCACGCGCGACGGAGATCACCCGCCAGGTCGCCGATGCCCTGGTCGCGGCCCACGAAATCGGGCTCGTGCACCGCGATCTCAAGCCCGACAACATCCTGCTCGCTCGTGGTCGGGACGGGAGCGATGTGGCCAAAGTGGTGGACTTCGGAATCGCCAAGGCGGTACAGAGTAGCGGACAGAACCTCACGCGCACCGGGTTCGTCGTCGGCACGCTGCATTACATGAGTCCTGAGCAATTGATCGGTGATCCGATCGATGGACGCAGCGATGTATACAGCCTGGGGTGCATCCTGTACGAGATGCTGGTGGGGGAGCGCCCCTTCGACGGACCCAGCGGAGAGGTGGTAATCACCCGGCGCCTGACGGAGCCTCCGCCCAGGCCGCGGACGCGCAACCCGGCGGTGCCCGAGGCGCTGGACAAGCTGGTCGTGCGGGCGCTGGCCCGGTCGCCCGGAGACCGCATCCAGAGCGCCGCGGAGCTGCGCGACTCACTCCGCGCCCTTTCGCCCGGACGCCTTGCTTACACGCCGCCTTCGACCCCGCCGAACCCGGTCGAGCCCGCGGATCCGCTGTCTCCGACGCCGGCATCCACATCCCCTGCCCCCTTCCCGCCGCCGGTGCCGCGCCAACCGCCACAGGAAATGACGCCGGGCGACCCGGAGACGAGGATAGTGGGCGAAGCAGAGGAAGCCGCCGCAGGATGGGAAGCGGGCGAGGAGGCGAAAGCGGCCGTCCCGAAGCTTTCTGCCGAGGTCCACCAGCCGCTCCCTGACCCTAAGCCCGGCGCCCGAGACCGCGTGCGCGGGCCGCCTGCGATCGCCGTGGCAGCCATGACAGGAGCCCTGGTGGTCAGCGGAGCCGTGGCTTACCTGCTTTTCGGTTCGGACCGATCCGGAGCTATCGAGGACGACACCGGTCCCAGTGTCGTGCAGGAGCCGTCAGAGCGTGAGCTGGCTGCGGTTGTGCCTCCGATTTCAGAACCGCCTGCGGAAGATGACGCTGGCGCCGCCCGCGAGCAACCCGGGGAGCCGGCGCCGGCACTGCCCGCCGCGCCCGCGCCTACGACGGCTTCCGAGCCGGAGCCGACACCCCCACCCACCCCTCCTGAACCTCCCAGGCAGGCCGAGCTGCGCATCGGCGGGACCCTCCCACCGGGCGCCCGTGTCACCGTAAACAATCGCTCGGTAAGCGAGCGAAGGCTTTCCCTTTCACCCGACCGCCAGTATTTGATCCGCATCACGGCCAGCGGCTTTGTCCCGGTGGATTCCGTATTCACGCTGCAGGCCGGGGAGCAGCGCTCGTGGTCGCCAACCCTGCGTCGCGTCGAGGCACCTCCTCCCGCGCCTCAGGATTCCGCACCACCGCGGGTGGCGGACGCGGGACGCATCGTCCCGCCGTCGCCCCCCGCCCCCGCACCGGAGTCGCGCGAGGTGGCGGTCACCCGGATCAACGAGGTCATCGCACGCTACGCGAGCGCCATCGAGTCACGCGACATCCAGCAGGTCCGCAGCATCTATCCCGGCCTCTCACAGGCCGAGCAGAATTTCTGGCAGACTCTGTTCGGCGAACCGGGCGTGCGCGGCCTGCGTGCCGAGGTCTCCGACCTCCAGCCCGCCCGGATCGAGGGGAATACCGCACAGGGAGCGTTCACCGTGATCCTGACCTACCGGGACAGCGGCGGCGCCAAGCGCACGGAGCTGCGTTACCAGGCGACCCTGGAGCGCGGCAGCGCCGGCGACTGGCGGCTGCGCTCGCTCCGTCATTGACGGAGACCTGCAACTCCCCGAACTCCATAGGACGATGAGACTATCGAACCGAGCTTCGCGTCGCTTTCCGGCTATCAGCTGGCGAGGGATCCTCCCCGGTCTGGCACTGCTGCTCGGGGCGGCATGCGCTCCGCAACTGAGCGTCTACACCGGGGAGAAAATCCACTACCTGGATGTGATCGTGACCGGCACGCCGGAGCTCAACCGGGGCGAGGATGGGGAAGCCCATCCCGTCATCCTCCGCCTGTACGAACTCACCAGCGCGACGAACTTCCAGCGCTCGATCCCCACCGCCCTTTGGGAAGACGACGACCGCGCCCTCGGTGACGAGTACATCGACAAGCAGGTGCTCATTCTCCAGCCTGGTGAGGAGCAGAGGCTCCAGATGGGGCTGAACGCGGCCACCAAGTTCGTCGGCGTCGCCGCGAACTTCAGCCGGCCCGATGCCGCTGGCCGGTGGCGGGAGGTATATCCGGTGTCACCGCGCAGCCGACAGCTGCGTGTGGTCGTGCGTGAGGATCAACTCGCAATCCAAGGGCGCTGACCGCTCCGCCCTGCAGCCGAGCCCTACCGGCTTTGGGGCGGCAGGATCACCACCAACTCGAGCTGCGGCTCCGGAAACTCGGAGGGGACGAAAACCGCCAGGCTGCGCGCCAGCCGGATCGCCTCCCAATCTGGGCCGCTGCGGTCCAGTAGGAAGTACTGGTAGTCCAGCTTGACGGGCAGGGTGTTCGGGGGATTCGGGACGTGCCGCAGCGCCACGCCCGGCAGCGCCTGCTTGACGAGCCGGTCGATCTGGTCGGCGGAGCTGATCTTCAGCAGCTGCGGCGCTTTGCGCACCAGCTCCTCCGGCTTCACCTGCGCGTTCATCGCCAGGTACATCTGCGGCGCCGCGAAGTAGCGGTCCTGATCGATTGCCGTGGCATGGACCGCCGGCTCCGTCGGCCGCAGCGGCAGCGTCACGTGGTTCACGGGCACCACCGTTTCGAGCAGCTCCCGGAGCAGCTCGTCCAGCCGGGAGAAGCAACCGACCAGATCCAGGTGATCGTACGCCGGCAGCGCCCGAGGGTGCAGGCTCGGCGAGAAGGTCGTCAGCGCGCCCGCCAGCGCCAGCATCGCCTGGTACAGCTCGCCGGGGTGGCCACGGCGAATCTCGAAGAGGTGGCGGAGCTGCGGCAGGTGGGTGTTGACGGTGTAGAGCAGCCAGAAGTTGGCAATGTCCGAGACCCCGAACTCCGCCAGGCTCTGGTTGCGCTGGCGGCGCATCCCGGCCAGCGTGCTGCTCCTCGCAGAAAGCAGCTCGACCAGGCGCCGCGCGATCGCCAGCAGGAACTCGCTGGCGGTGATGTCGAGCAGCGGCGGTGCGAAGCGTGGATCGAGCTCGATGACCCCCGTGGCGGTCCGCACCACCCGCGCGACTGGCAGCGTCGAATACCCCTCGAGCGATTCCCCCTCGGCAAGTAGGCGAAAGTTCTTGCGCGCCACCTGCACCGGCTTCTCGGCGAGCCCGGTGTTCTCGTCGCGGCGCAGGACCACCTCCGAGAGGTAGCGAGTGTCGCGGCTGTTCTGCGCGGTCGAGACGTTGTGGCCGCCGAGGCGGTAGTCCGGGATCGCCAGGTAGACTTCGAGCGTCTGCTGGTCCGCCTGCCAGTGTTCCTCGAGCGGCCTCGGCGCGGGCGCGGCATCCGCCTGCGGAATCGAGAAGGGCAGCCCATCGGGGAAGATGCCACTCGCCGCCGTCAGCGCGAGCGAGCCCCCCGCCAGCGGCTCGCGCTCGATCTCCAGCCGACTGAACCCCCAGGGAAAGAAGCAGAGGGAGGAGAGCTGGATTCTGATCAGCTCCTCGAGGAAGCGATCCTGCATCTGCAGGTGCTGGGGGCTCAGCAGGACGCCTTTCGTCCAGAGTACCTTTTGCATTTGCTTTCTGGCCCTTGATCCAGCTCCGGGAGGGCGGAGTCTTACGCTGGGAAGGTGGCCGCCACGCGTGCGGCGGCCGTGCTGAGAGCGCCCGAAGCCGCTCGACGAGCACTGGCAGGCGAGCATCCGAAGGCCTCGTACTCCTAAGCTAATAGGACGGTCGCCGCAAGCAAGGGTACGTCGCTCGTCCGCATCGGAAAGACGAGTTCCTTGACACGGGTGCAGGCGGTCCGTAATATGGGTGTGCCTCGGTTCTCCACGGCGATGGGGTGGCGGGCACATGCGCCCACATCCGGCTCTCTCCCGATCCGCTCCCATACGGCGCCTCAAGACCAGCCGCCAGCTCTGGCCGCGAACCGATTCCTGCCCGGCATTCGCCCACTGGCTCAACAGGAGCATCACATGGCCGAGAGTGTCCACCGCAAGCTGGAGCGAGTCCGTCCTCCTCGCGTCCACATCAGCTATGATGTCGAGATCGGCGACGCGATCGAGATGAAGGAGTTGCCCTTCGTCATGGGCGTGCTGGCTGACCTCACCGGTCAACCCGCCGAGCCGCTCCCGAAGCTCAAGGAGCGCAAGTTCGTCGAGGTGACCCCGGACAACTTCGACGACGTGCTCAAGAGCATGAAGCCCCACCTCGCTTTCAAGGTGGACAACCGGCTCAGTGACGATCCCGAGGCGGGCCGCATCGCCGTGGACGTGCGCTTCGAGAACCTCGACGACTTCTCCCCCGACCGCGTTGCCCAGCAGGTCGAACCTCTGCGCAAGCTGCTCGAGCTGCGCCGTCAGCTCTCCGATCTGCGCGGCAGCCTCCAGGGCAACGACAATCTCGAGGAGATCCTCCAGGCTACGCTCTCCGATCAGGAGAAGCTGGGCCGACTGAAGACAGAACTCGAATCCGAGGAAGCTTCCAATGGCCAAGACTGAAGCCGAAGCCCAGCAGGTCGCCGCCACCGAGACCACCGAGCTGGGTCTGCTCGACCAGATCGTCGAGCAGGGGCGGTTCGGGCCGGAGACTGCCCAGCGGGAACGAGGAAAGGACCTGATCAAGCGCTTCGTCGAGGAGGTACTCGAAGGTTCGATCACCCTCTCGCGCGACACCGAGTCGATGCTGAACGCGCGCATCGCCCAGATCGATCGGCTGGTCTCGGTGCAGCTCGACGAAATCATGCATCACCCCGAGTTCCAGCGGCTCGAGGCCACCTGGCGCGGCCTCAAGTACCTGCTCTCGCAGACCGAGACGGGGACGATGCTCAAGATCAAGGTGTTCAACGTCTCGAAGAAGGAGCTGCTGGCCGACCTCCAGAAGGCGCCCGAGTTCGACCAGAGCAACATCTTCAAGAAGGTCTACGAGGAGGAGTTCGGGATCTTCGGCGGCTCGCCCTTCGGCGCGCTGCTGGGCGACTACTACTTCGGCAGGTCCGGCCAGGACATCGAGCTGCTCGAGCGGATGTCGCAGGTGGCGGCGGCCGCGCACGCGCCCTTCCTGACGGCGGCCTCCCCCGAGATGTTCAACCTCGAGAGTTTCACGCAGCTAGATGCCCCGCGCGACCTGGCCAAGATCTTCGACAACACCGAATACGCGAAGTGGAAGTCGTTCCGTGAGAGCGAGGATTCTCGCTACGTGGCGCTGACCCTGCCACACATGCTGCTCCGTGAGCCGTTTGGCAAGGCGACGGTCCCCGTGGAGGCCTTCGACTATGAGGAGAGGGTCGATGGCAGGGACCACAGCCGCTACCTGTGGGGGAACGCCGCCTGGGCACTGGGTGCACGGATCACACAGGCCTTCGCGAAGTACGGGTGGACCGCCACCATCCGCGGTGTCGAGAGCGGCGGCCTGGTGGAGGGGCTGCCGGTCCACAACTTCCGCACCGACTCGGGCGACATCGCCATGAAGACGCCCACCGAGGTGCCGATCACCGATCGCCGCGAGAAGGAGCTGGCCGACCTCGGCTTCGCTCCGCTGGTGCACCAGAAGGGCACCGACAAGGCGGCCTTCTTCAGCGTGCAGTCAGCCCAGAAACCGAAGGTGTACGACAAGGATGCGGCCACGGCAAACGCCCGCATCTCGGCGCAGTTGCCGTACATCTTCGCCGTCTCCCGCTTCGCGCACTACCTGAAGGCCATCATGCGCGACAAGATCGGCGGCTTCATGTCGCGCGTGGAGGCGGAGCGCTTCCTCAACAACTGGATCAACAACTACACCATCGCCAACGACGACGCGGGCTTCGCCCTCAAGGCGCAGCATCCGCTCAAGGAGGCGCGGGTGGATGTGCTCGAGATCCCAGGCAAGCCCGGCGCGTACCGCGCGGTGGCCTTCCTGCGCCCGCACTTCCAGCTCGACGAGCTCAACATGTCGCTGCGGCTGGTCGCGGAGCTGCCCGCACCCGCGAAGTAGGAACCAGAAGGTGTCCGGCGGACGGGGCGAGTTGCCCCGTCCGGGAGTGTGCAGTTCGCATCCGGTGAGGTACCCCCCCGCGCGGGTTCCCGCGCGAACCCGTTCAACCTTCGTCAGCAAAGGCGGTCACAATGGCAAACGTAGACTACTTCCTCAAGATCGATGGCATCGAAGGCGAATCCGCCGACGACAAGCACAAGAGTGAGATCGACCTCGAGAGCTGGAGCTGGGGCGCGACACAGCCCGGCACCAACAGTGGGATGGGCGGTGGTGGTGCCGGGAAGGTCAGCATGCAGGACTTCCACTTCGTGATGCGCCACAACAAGGCCAGTCCCCTCCTCATGAAGGCGGTCGCCACCGGTCAGCACATCAAGGAAGCCAAGCTCACCTGCCGCAAGGCCGGTGGTGAGCAGCAGGAGTACATGTCCATCAAGTTCTCGGATCTGCTGATCAGCTCGTACCAGACCGGCGGATCCAATGGCGACGTGATTCCCCTGGATCAGATCTCCTTCAACTTCGCGAAGATCGAGCACGAGTACAAGCCGCAGAAGGAGGACGGCAGCCTGGATTCGCCGGTGAAGGCAGGGTACGACCTCAAGGCGAACAAGTCCATCTGAGGCTAGCGGAGCCGACCGCCGATGAATGCCGCGGAGCTCTACCGGGCGGGCCGGCTCGACGAAGCCATCGAGGTGCTGGACGTCGCGCTGCGGAAGGATCCCACCGACGTCCAGCGCCGAACCTTCCTGTTCGAGCTCCTCTGCTTCGCCGGGAAGTACGACCGTGCCGAGAAGCAGCTCGGCGTCCTGGCTCAGAGCGGAAAGGATGCCGAGCTGGGAACGCTGCTTTACCGAAGCGCGCTGCATGCAGAGCGCACGCGCCAGGAGATGTTCCGCACCGGCGAGCTGCCGCTGGGCGGTGTTACGCCCCGGTCTGTCGCAGGCACGTTGAATGGAGAGCCCTTCGAGGCACTGCTCGACGCCGACCCGCGCATCGGTGCGCGCCTCGAGCTCTTCGTAGCGGGGCAGTACACCTGGCTCCCCTTTGAGCACATCGAGTCCATCTCCCTGCAGCCGCCGAAGCGGCTACGCGACCTGCTCTGGGCGCCGGCCATCGTGCGGCCGGCTCCGGCCTTCCAGCAGCTCGAGCTGGGCGAAGTGCTGATCCCGGCGCTGACGCCACTCGCCTGGCAACACCCCGAGGGCGACGTTCGCCTCGGCAGGGTGACCGAGTGGGAGATACTCGACGACGAGAGGCAGACACCAGTGGGACAGAAGCTCCTGCTGGTGGACGATGAAGAGTTTCCTATTCTCGATGTACGCGAGCTGGTGATCACGCCGGTTGCCGCTGCAACACCCTGAAACCTCCATGCCCTTGCGCGATGATCTCCTGACGCCGATCGCCGGAGCAAATCCTGGGGGCGCGGCGCTGCGCTACGATCCGATCTATGACAAGATCAAAGAGGCGCGGCGCGAGGATCCTGACCTGCCCCAGGGCGAGTGGCAGACCACACGTAAGACCGCCGAGTGGCCGCAGGTCATCCAGCTCGCCAGCGAGGCTCTTGCCACCCGCTCAAAGGATCTCCAGCTCGCTGCCTGGCTCACCGAGGCGCTCCTGCGCCGCGAGGGGTTCTCGGGGCTGCGCCAGGGGCTCGAGCTGGTGCGCGCAATGGTCGAGCAGTTCTGGGACCACCTCTATCCCGAGCTGGAAGATGGCGACGCCGAGCTGCGCGCCGCACCGCTCCAGTGGGTAGGGATTGCGCTCGATATCCCCGTGAAGTTCGTGCCGCTGAGTCCGAACGGGCACAATTACCTGCACTACCGGGAATCGCGTGCCGTTCCCACCGAGGCGGACGCGGAGGCCAGCTCGGAAAGGAGGACGCAGCGCGAGAGGGCAATCGCCGAAGGGAAGCTGACCCCGGAGCAGTTCGACCAGGGGGTCAACGCCACCCCGACCGAATGGTACCAGGCACTGGTGGCGGACCTCGACGGCTCGCTCGAGGCGCTCGCCGCGCTCGACGACATGGGGGAAGAGAAGTTCGGCGACGAAGCGCCGAGTTACCTGAAGCTACGTCAGGCGCTCCAGGACATCCGGCAGGTCGCGGGTCAGCTCCTGGCGAGAAGGCTGAAGGCGGAGCCGGAGACCTCAATCGCATCTCCCGCTGCATCCAGCGCAGAATCGGCGGTGGACGCCGGGAACCCAGGTGGCGGGGGCGATCCCTCTCCCGCGAGTAGTGGATTCGCGCCGGATTCCTCCTCTGCTGCCGTGTCAAGCTCCTCGCCGGGTGGCGAGACGCCCGCGCTGCCGGCGACAGACCGCCCTGCGCTCTCGTCGATCGCGATCTCGCCGGTGCCGGGCAGCCGCGGGGAGGCCGCTGCCCGCATTGCCGCCGCTGCCCGCTTCCTGCGCGCGCAGGCGCCCACCGATCCCGCCGCGTACCTCCTGCTGCGTGGCTTCCGCTGGGGTGAGCTGCGTGCCCGGGGAAGCAGCGTGGACCCGAGGCTGCTCGAGGCACCGCCGACCGAGATCCGCACCCGGCTCAAGACCCTCCTGCTCGACGAAAACTGGCAGGAGCTGCTCGAGGGCGCTGAGGAGATCATGGCCACCCCCTACGGCAGAGGATGGCTCGACCTGCAGCGGCACGTGCTGACCGCGTGCGACCGGCTGGGGAGTGAGTACGATTACGTGGCCGCTGCCATTCGTGGAGCTCTGCGCTCGCTCCTTCAGGAGCTGCCGCAGCTATCGGAGCTGACCCTGATGGACGATACCCCGACCGCCAATGCGGAAACCTGCGCCTGGCTCCAGGCAGAAGTTATTTTCGGCGAGAACTCCCCGGCGGCCGTGGAATCCCGAGAGACGATGGAGGAGCCCTACGGCAATGGGCGCGGCAGGTCCCAGCGCGGACCGCTGGAACGAGCCACGGAAATGGTGCGAGCGGGCCAGTCCGAGAAAGCCATCGAGCTGCTGATGCGCGAGGCGGCGCAGGAACGAAGCCAGCGCGCCCGCTTCCTTCGCCGCTCGCAGGCCGCGCGCATCATGGTGGATACCGGCCTCGAGGCAGTGGCCATGCCGATTCTGCGCGAGATGCTGCAGCAGATCGAGCGGCACAACCTCGAGGAATGGGAGGCGGGCGAGACCATCGGGCAGCCGCTGGGTCTCCTCTACCGCTGCATCCAGAAGCTCGAGGGCCAGACTGCGGAAAAGGAAACCCTCTACCTGCGCATCTGCCGCCTGGACCCGCTCCAGGCGATGCACTTTACCACCGCGACGGAAAATGGCGAATCGGGAGGTTGAACGGACGGTCCGCCAGTCGGTGCTCGACCGCCTGATCGACTTCGAACCCAAGCAGAGCGCGGACGCCTCCACCACCTGGGCCGAGTCTGTCCGGCAGCTGAAGGAGTCGGTGCTGCGCGATCTCGAGTGGCTGCTCAATACCCGGCGGACTCCCGAAACCGCGCCCGATGCCTATGCAGAGGTGAAGCGCTCGGTCTTCCACTACGGGCTGCCCGATATCACCTCGCTCAGCGGAGAGTCCGAGGTGGTCCGCCGCCGGCTGATCCGCCAGGTCGAGGAGTGCATCCAGCTTTTCGAGCCCCGGCTCACCGGAGTGCGGGTCTCCCCGGTGGAAGTCGAAGAGGAGAGCAAACGGAGGATTCGGTTCATCATCGAAGCGATTCTGCGCATGGAGCCCAACCCCGAGCGGGTGACGTTCGACACCGTGCTCGAGATCTCCAGCGGGAAGTTCCTGGTCACCGGAGAGCGCAGTGCGTGACGACCTGCTCTACTATTACGAGAGGGAGCTGACCTTCCTCCGCCGCACGGGTGTCGAGTTCGCTCGCAGGTACCCGAAGGTCGCCTCGCGCCTGCTGCTCGAGCCGAACAAGTCCGACGATCCGCACGTCGAGCGACTGCTCGAGGGCTTTGCCTTCCTGGCCGCGCGCGTGCATCTCAAGATCGACGACGACTTTCCCGAGATCAGCGAAGCCCTGCTGAACGTCGTCTATCCGCACTACACCCGGCCGATTCCCTCGATGTCGCTGGTCGAGTTTCAGCTGGATCCCGAGCAGGGGAAGCTCACCACCGGGCTGCGGATCCCGCGCGAATCTCCGCTCTACTCGCGCCCGGTAGGTGGGGTGCCGTGTAAGTTCCGCACCTGCTACGACACCACCCTCTGGCCGCTTACGGTGGCGGGGGCGAGGTGGATGGCACCGCACGAGCTGCACCCACCGATCCGGGCGGCGCAGGCGGTGGCGGCGCTGCGCCTCGAGCTGCGCTGCCTTCCCGACGTCACCTTCGCGCAGCTCGAGCTCGAGACGCTGCGGCTGCACATCAGCGCCGAGGCCAGCCTCGCCTCCTCGCTCTACGAGCTGCTCTGCAACAACTGCGTGCAGATCCTGGTGCGCGATCCGACGCCGGGCTCGAAGAAGGAGCCGGTGCTCCTTCCCCCCTCCGCCCTGCACCCCGTCGGCTTCGGGGAGGAGGAGGGGATGCTCCCCTTCTCCCGCCGTTCCTTTCTGGGTTACCGACTGCTCCAGGAGTACTTCACCTTTCCGGACAAGTTCTTCTTCCTGGACCTCTCGGGCTTCGAGCGGGTGCGGGCGGCGGGGTTCGGCGAGCGCGCGGAGGTCGTCTTCCTCATCTCGCCCTTCGAACGCGGTGAGCGGCGCGCGATGCTCGAGGCCGGCGTCACGGCCGATACCTTCCGGCTCGGCTGCACCCCGATCGTCAACCTCTTCCCGCAGACCTCCGAGCCGGTGCTGCTCAACCAGAGGCAGCACGAGTATCTGGTCATCCCTGATGCGCGCCGGCGCGCGGCGATCGGGATCTTCTCCGTCGAAGAGGTGGTGGCCGTGACCCCCGGCGTGGCCGAGCCGCTGCGCTTCGAGCCGCTCTACTCCTTCCGCCATGGCACGGACGAGAGCCGCAAGCGGGTCTTCTGGTCCGCCACGCGCCGCCCCTCCCACTGGCGCCCGGACGAGGGCACGGACATCTTCCTCTCCTTCGTCGATCTCTCGGCGCGTCCCGTCTACCCCGACCTGGACGCGGTCACTGTCCGGCTGATCGGCTATAACGGCGACCTGCCGAGCCGGCTGCCCTTCGGCGACCCCAACGGCGACTTCGAGATGCCCGGCGGCGGGCCGATCCAGAAGATCGTCGCGCTGGTCAAGCCTACCGCCGTCGTCCAGCCGCCGCTGGGCAAGCCGCAGCTCTGGCGGCTCATCTCGCAGCTCTCGCTCAATTACATGTCCCTCATCCATGGGGGCGCCGGGGGCCTGCAGGAGCTGCTCCGCCTGCACAACTTCGCGGACTCGGCCGGCGGCGAGAAGCAGATCCAGGGGATCCTCGAGGTGAAGGGCAGTCCCCGCTACTCGCGGATCGAGAGCGAGCACGGCCTGACCTTCGCGCGCGGCCACCTGGTCGAGATCGACTTCGACGAAGAGGAGTTCGCCGGCGGCAGCGTCTACCTGCTGGCGAGCGTGCTCGAGCGCTTCCTCGGGCTGTACGTCTCGCTGAACAGCTTCAGCATGCTCGCCGCGCGCACCCGCCAGCGGAAGCAGATCCTGAAGGAATGGCCGCCGAGAGCCGGATGGAAGACGCTGCTATGACTGTGGGCGCGCCCGAGGCCGTCCATCCGGAGCTGGAAACCGCTCCTCCCGCCGTGGATTTCTCTGCGGTCGATATGGACGCGGAGCCTGCAGCCCGGGGCGCTGAGCCGCGCAGGGTGGAGGATGCACTGCGGCAGGAGCCCACCGCGTTCGGTTTCTTCCAGGCGGTGCGCCTGCTCGAGCGCCTGCATCCCGAGCGCGCCGGGGTCGGCCGCTTCGTGGATCCCGGGGAGGAGGTGGTGCGCTTCTCCGTGAACCCCGCGATTGCGTTTCCGCCGAGCGAGATCCATGCGCTCGCGATGCCGGGGGAGGAGGGCGAGGAGCTGGGGAGGATGAGCGTCAACTTCATGGGGCTCACCGGTCCGCAGGGAGTCCTCCCGCACCACTACAGCCTGCTGGTCACCGAGCGCCGCCGCCAGCGGGACGGGGCGCTGGGTGCCTTTCTCGACCTCTTCCATCACCGCATCCTCTCGCTCTTCTACCGCGCATGGGAGAAGCACCGCTTCACCATCGCGCACGAGAAGCAGCAGGACGACCGGCTGACGGATCACCTGCTCGACTTCGTCGGGATGGGGCCGAGCGAGGTGGAGGATCGGCCGCCGATCTCCGACCAGGTCTTCGCCTTCTATCCGGGGCTCTTCGCCCAACAGCCGCGCGGGGCGGTGGCGCTCGAGCAGCTCCTCGAGGACTACTTCGGTGTGGCGGTCGAGGTCGAGCAGTTCGTCGGCGGCTGGTACCCACTGCCCCGCCGTGACCAGTGCGCGCTGGGCGAAGAGGACGATCCTGCCATCCAGCTCGGGCAGGGCGCGGTCGTAGGGGACGAGATCTGGGATCCGCAGACGCGGGTACGCATCCGCCTCGGTCCGCTCACCCGCCCGCAGTTCGACGAGTTCCTGCCCACCGGGAGCGCTCTCGCCTCCCTGCGGGCGCTCACGCGCTTCTTCACCCACGATCAGTTCGATCTCGAGGTGCAGCTGATTCTGGCCCGGGACGATGTGCCGGGCTGTGTCCTCGGCGGGGATGAGCCTCCCCAGCCGCTCGGGTGGTCCACCTGGATCCGAACGGCGGCATTCTCGCGCGATGCGGACGATACCCTCCTCAGGCTCTGAGAAAGGCTGGACCATGAGCGTCAATCTCCGGTCCCTCATCGGGAAGCTGAACCACCAGACGCGCAGCGCCGTCGAGGCTGCGGCGGGGCTCTGCCTCTCGCGCACCCACTACGATGTCGAGATCGAGCACTACCTGATGAAGCTGCTCGATGCCACCGACAGCGATTTCGCGGCCATCCTGCGGCACTACGAGATCAACCGCTCGCATCTGGCCGGGGAGCTCACCGTCAGCCTGGACGGTCTGAAGACCGGCAACGCCCGCACTCCCTCGCTCAGCCCCAGCCTGGTGAAGATGCTCACCGAGGCGTGGACCCTCGGCTCGGTGGACTACGGCGCCGGGCAGATCCGCAGCGGCTTCACCATCATCGCCATGGTCGGCAGCGAGGAGCTGAGCCGCCTGCTGCGTGGTGTGAGCAAGGAGCTCGGGAAGATTGTGCCGGACGACCTGCGCCGGAACTTCGCCAAGATCGTCGCCACCTCGGTAGAGGAGGTCGAGACGCCTCCCCAGGGAGCGGCGGCGGGAGAGGGGGCGGCCGGCAGGCCAGCGGGCGGCAAGACGCCGAACCTCGACCAGTACACCATCAATCTCACCGAGCGCGCGAAGCAGGGGAAGCTCGATCCCGTCCTGGGCCGCGACTTCGAGGTGCGGCAGGTGGTGGACATCCTCACCCGCCGACGCCAGAACAACCCCATCCTGGTGGGCGAGGCGGGGGTGGGGAAGACGGCGGTGGTCGAGGGCTTCGCGCAGCGCGTGGCCGAGGGCGACGTGCCGCCGCCGCTGCGCAACGTGACCATCCGCACGCTCGATCTGGCGCTGCTGCAGGCGGGCGCGGGGGTGAAGGGCGAGTTCGAGAACCGGCTCAAGGGGCTGATCGAGGAGGTCAAGAACTCCCCCACCCCCATCATTCTCTTCATCGACGAGGCGCACACCATGATCGGCGCTGGGGGGCAGGCGGGCCAGGGC
>JACDHR010000627.1 GCA_013820915.1 Gemmatimonadota bacterium | reverse complement strand
ACGCATCGGTGGCAGAGCGCCGGCGTGGCGCCCTTTCACATAGCGCGGCGCGTCAAGCAGCTCCACACTATCTCCAGCGCGCACGATCGAATAGCATCACCGCCTGCGTGTTCAGCTCGCCTAGTCGAGCGAGACCGAGCGAATCAGACCGGAAATCACCCCACGACTGCAGCACCCGTGACCTCGGGACGCCCGGCTTCACCGGGTACTCCTGGTTTCCCTCCGCCCACAGGCGCTGCGCCTCGTCGTCCGCCAGGAACTCGATCAGGCGCAACGCGTTATCGCGGTTCGGCGCGTGCGCGGTAACGCCCGCTCCGCTCACATTGACATGGGTACCGCGATCGCTCTGGTTCGGGAAGACGACGCCGAGCTGCCGGTACACCCGCTGCTCCTCCGGATCGCTCGATTCCGCCAGCTTGGCTACATAGTATATGTTCGCGATCGCCACATCCCCCACCCCCGCCGCGATCGCCTTGACCTGGTCCGTGTCTCCCCCGCTCGGCGCGCGAGCCAGGTTGCGGGCAACCCCCTCTGCCCAGCGTAGAGCCGCGTCCTCTCCGGACGCCGCAATCATCGACGCAAGCTGCGACTGGTTGTACACGTTCTCCGATGAACGCACCAGCACCCGCCCGCGCCACTGCGGCTCCGCCAGCGACTCATAGGTCGGGATCTCGTCCGGGTTCACGCGCTCACGCGAGTATACCAGCACCCGCGCACGCATGGTGAGGCCGTACCAGTAGCCCTCCGGATCGCGGTAGCGCTCCGGGATGTTCTGCTCCAGCACCTCGGACTCGATCGGCTGCAGCAGGCCCAGCTCCTTCGCCCGGTGCAGACGGCCGGCATCCACCGTGACCAGCACGTCCGCCGGCGAGGAGGCGCCCTCCGTCCGGAGGCGTGTGATCAGCTCGTCCGCCGACGCCGAGACCACGTTCACACGAACGCCGGTCTCCTGAGTGAAGCGGTCGAAAAGCTGCCTGTCGATCTCATAGTGGCGGTGTGAGTACACGTTCACCTCACTGCCGCCGGTTTGCGAGCCCCGGGCCATATTGGGGTCTCGGCCGGAGTCCGCGCCGCACGCGGCCGTAATGAGGCTCAGCATCAGCGCGAATGCGGCGCGGTACTGATGGCCGCGGGATCTGAAAAATTCTGAGTACATTCCCAGCCGCTTTGGGTGTTCGAACCCCCGCGACTTGCGCGCGGAGGGTTCGGTTAAGAGATTCGGGCAGATGAAGCATCGCCCGGAATGCCACGACCTTGATCGAAGAAGCTCGTCTCGCGCGTTCCGTGCTGACCGCGAGGACAGAAGGTGGTCTTGAGAATCAGTCTCATTCAACACCATGAGGATACCGGGCTCGCCAGTCCGCGTCAAGAAGGAGGTGCTAATTTCCACGGTTGGGGAACACGGTAGCCGTTCCGGGGTTTTGGTTCCCTTGCCCTGAGCACCCGAGCCTCCATGCGAGGTCTCGACCGGTGCACCGCGCAGCCCCCGTTTTATCCCATTCGATCATCTTCCGAGCGCCGTCCGGGCCGGAAGGCACTTCACCCATTACGGTTCCGATGCCCCTAAACCCGCTCCTGTACGCAGCCGTTTTCTCGGTGAGTTTCAGCTCTGTTCTCCCCCACGAAGTGAGTCTCCCCCGTTTCGCACATGCGCCGCCCATGGGTGCGGTCTCCACCGGGTCCGCGGCGGCCGCCTTGAGGACCGCACCATCCGGAGAGAGCGATTTCCCGGCTCCGATCCGAACGGAGCCGGGCGGGGCGACAGCGCGAGTGGGGGCAGCCCTCGACGTGCTGGGGAAGCACGTCAGGGCGCAGAGCCATCCGGAAGCGCTTCGTCTTGCCTTCGAGGCGTACTACAACTACCAAGCGGCTCATCCGGCGCGGGTCCGCAAGCCCTACCTCTACTTCGTGGATTATGGGCTCGGCAGTAATACGGCCCGCGGCTATGTCTTCGACATGAAGGCACTGAAGCTCGTGGAGGGTCCGTTTACTGTTGCGCACGGGCGGGGATCGGCGAGCGGCGCGAGCGGCGTGCCGACGAAGTTCTCGAACATCAAGGACAGCGCGACATCCTCGCTGGGTCTCTACCTGGCCCAGGAGACGTACGCGTTCAGCGGAAGGTCCGGCGGTCGCCGGTACAAGTCCATCGGTCTACGTTTGCAGGGATTGTCGGGGCGGTTCAACAG
>JACDHR010000204.1 GCA_013820915.1 Gemmatimonadota bacterium | reverse complement strand
CTCGACCTCCGTTATGATGCCGGGGTCTACTACATCCTCGGCACCTCCCTCGCCGAGGGACAGGGCTATCGTCTCCTGAACGAGCCCGGCGCAATCCAGGCGATCCAATACCCGCCGCTGCTCCCGCTGCTGGTAGCATCCACGCAGTGGCTTGCGGGCACGAGCGACCCAGCAGTCGTGGGACACTGGCTACGGCTTGCCTTCACGGTGATCGTAATCGGCTATATAGTCGCAGTGTTTCTCCTGGCCTCGCTCTATCTGCCGCGGAGGTTTGCCTTTCTGGTCGCCCTTATCACTCTCCTGCACGTACAGACCACGTGGCTCTCGGATCTCCTATTCAGCGAGATTCCGTTTGCCCTTGTGACTATCCTCTTCTTCCTCAGCATCCGCTTGAACGGAAGGGAAGCCACGTGGTTAGCGGGACTGTTTGGTGCCGCGGCTTTTCTCCTGCGAAGCATCGGCGTTGCCCTTCTCGCCGCCTGGGTTGGCGAGAGCCTCCTGCGGCGGCGCTGGCGGCAGACGGCCCTGCGCGCGCTGATCGCTGCCGCTCCGGTGCTCGCCTGGCAGGGCTACGTCGCCCAGGTGAAGCAGAGTGCGGAGTACCAGCAGCCGGCGTACGCCTATCAGCGTGCACCGTATCAGTTCTACAACGTAAGTTACTTCGAGAACCTTCGCTATATCGATACCTTCGCCCCGGAGCTGGGCCGCATATCCGCAGGGGCGATGGCATGGCGTGTGGCGGGGAACCTCGCGCACATGCCCCTGAGCTGGGGCGAAGCCGTCAGTGTGGAAGAGGGCTGGGTGAGGTGGGGTCTCCGATCGATCAACGCGCGAGTCGATCCCGTGCAGGTACCGCTGGGGCTCGGGAAAGTCCCCCTCCTCTTCCTTGGCGTGGGAGTGCTCGCCGGTCTCATTCTCCTCGCGCGCCGGGGGATATGGCTGATCCCGCTCTACGTCGCCGGCTCGGTGGCGCTGATCGCGCTCACGCCCTGGCCGGGCCAGTTCCAGCGCTACCTGGCGCCGCTCGTACCACTACTGGCGCTCTCTCTTGTCATCACGCTGCTCGCCGCGCGAGACTGGACCCGCACGCTCAAGCACCGGTGGGGGCGCCACGCGGGGGCGGCAGTGGTGGCCGCCACAGCCGCGGGCATCTTGGTGCTCCAGGTGGCAGCGCTCTACAAGGTCTACACGATGTACCAGCAGGTAGCTTCCTACCGGGATGCGGGCGGGCGGGAAGCAGCCTACCGGCTCTTCTTCTACGACCAGAATTGGCAGCGTCACGACGCGGCCCTGGAGTGGCTGGGCAGTGTTGCGGACCCGAACGCTGTCGTGGCCACCTCAACGCCGCACTCGCTCTTCCTGAAGACCGGCCTGCGCGCGGTGATGCCACCCTTCGAGGGGAACACGGCCGAAGCGCAGCGCCTGCTGGAGGCGGTTCCGGTGCGCTATCTGGTGGTCGACGGCCTGGAGTTCGCGGACATCAGCCGGCGGTATGCGGCGCGGGCGGTGCGGGTGTTCCCGGAGCGGTGGGAGCTGGTGTATTCCACGCCGGACAGCGTGTCGCGGATCTACCGGCGGGTGCCGGAAGGAAGTACAGGATCTCCGTGACCGGGTCCGAGTGCAACCGGTGTTCGCCCGCGAGTGTTGCATGCTCCCGCAGCCACAATTCGGCCGGAGAGGGTTCACCCAGGTCGTGGATCTTCACGAGCGCCACCCGGCAGCGCCCGGCAGTCAGTGCGGCCATATCGCTGGCACTGTCGCGTTGGCCGAGCTGGGGGACCCACGACGCGAGCGGCGCGGGACTGTCCTGATATCGGGCAACCCCGAGAACGCCAGAAGGGATCGAGTGAACAATGATCACATCGCCTGGCCGAGTCCAGGCGGTGAGACGCTCGGCCACTTCGGGAAAGGGCTGCCACATCCGCGGCGGCCATCTGAAGATATCCGCCAGCCCAGGAGTCCAGCAGAGCAGGATGCCGAGCAGGAAGGGGGCTTGCGTACGTCGAGGAAGCCGGCTGATCCCGAGACCGGCCAGCAGCATCGCGGCGGGGAGCCCCGGCAGGGCATAGCGGGCCATGAGCGAGGCGTTGGTACCGCGCAGCAGGTCGAAGGCGAGCACCCCCAGCACCGCTGCGAACAGCCACAGCCAGAAGAGGCGGCGCCGCTCCGAGAGGAGAGGCCGGACGCCGCGCCGCAGGACCAGGAGGATGAGCAGCGCGTAGAGCAAAGCGGCTAATTGATTGTCCCACTTTGAGCCTCCCCAGATGCCGGAGCCCGAGAGAAAGCTCCACGCGAGCAGGAAGGGCGCCGTGAGCGCCTGCTTCAGGGTGAGCGGGTAGTCGAGCCACCCGGCGGTGACGCGCCAGCGCCCGAGGCTCTCAGGGAGCAGCAGGTACCAGGGAAGAATGAGCAATCCGACCACCATCGTCGCTGCGGCCAGATGCAGACGCGGAAGGCGCCCCGGGTAGAGCGCGAGCCAGCAGAGAGCGGCAAGCCAGACGAAGGCGAAGAAGTAGTGGCTCAGCAATCCCGCTGCGGCGCTGGCGATCCAGAGCACGAGCAGGCGCGGGTGCGGCCCGCGCCGGGTGAGCAGCAGGCTCGACCAGATCAGCAGCAGGCCGAGGAACCAGAGAAGCGAATACATGCGGCCTTCGGTGGCATAATAAAGGGCAACCGGAGAGAAGGCGTAGAAAATGCAGGTTGCCCACGCCGCCCTGCGCCCGCCGATCTCCCGGCCCAGCACCCAGAGCAGGGGAAAACAGAGCAGCGCCCACAAGGTGGAGAAGAGACGGAGCGCCGCGTCGCTCGTCCCCGCCACGCGGGTCCACAGGTTGAGGAGCACGTAGTAGAGCGGCGGGCTCGTATCCGAGAGCAGCACCGCACGCACTACGCGGTCCACTCCCGCCAAGGGGTTCTCGTGCTCGGCGTATTTGCGCCAGGTGGAGGCGGGGAGCGGCTCGGAAGGCTCGACATAGTCCCCGAGCTCCGGGTTCGCCTCCGCCGCCGGGTGCTCAAGGCTGTGGCCGGTGGCCATCGCCAGAGAGAAGACCTCGTCCACCCAGAGGCCGGGGCGTACGGCCAAGCCGATGCGCAGCAGTGCCGCGACGAAAACCAGGAGCAGGACGAACGCCGTTATTCGGTGCCGAGGTGTCAACAGACGATCCGTGGTTGCTGGTGCTGGGAGTAGTGAGAATGCGGTCTCTTCTGTCATAGAAGACGATAGCGGCCGCACCCGCTCCGGGAAACAGCGCGGAATTTATCGCCTCATCACCCTACAGGATACCCATCCCGGTGATGAGCACCGGCGTGCGGCGACAGCCGCTCACACCGCCATACAAGCGAGTCGTTGTCTACCTCTAGCGAGATGATCAATATGAGAGTGCTCGTCACAGGTTCCAGCGGTTTGATCGGCTCCGAGTTGGTCACCTTCTTCGATTCCCGCGCCGAGCGCGTGGTAGGAATCGACAACAACATGCGGGCCGATTTCTTCGGACCCGAGGGAGATACGCGCTGGAATTTGCGGCGACTCTTACAAGCGACGCAGCGTTTCCAGCACTTCGAGTTGGACATTCGCGATCGTGGGGTCCTTACCCGACACTTCGAGGCGGAAGGCCCCTTCGACCTGATCATCCACTGCGCCGCCCAGCCGAGCCACGATCTCGCCGCAAGCCGCCCATTGGACGATTTCGATGTTAACGCTGGCGGAACGGTTAACCTGCTCGAAAACACACGCCGGTATTCCCCCGATGCAGTGTTCGTCTTCCTTTCGACCAACAAGGTGTACGGCGATGCTCCGAACGAGCTCCCACTGAACGAGTTGGAGCGGCGTTGGGACTACGCGCGGCCGGAGGACTACAACGGTATCTCGGAGGAGATGCGAATCGACCGCTCCAAGCACTCCATCTTCGGTGCAAGCAAGGTGGCTGCCGATGTCATGACCCAGGAGTACGGCCGTTACTTCGGGATGAAAACGCATTGCCTCCGGGGCGGGTGCCTTACCGGGCCGAACCACTCGGGAGTCGAGCTGCATGGCTTCCTCTCCTACCTGGTGAAGGCGCAGCTCCTCGGCCGGACCTATCGTATCTTCGGGTACAAGGGGAAGCAGGTGCGTGACAACATCCACAGCTGCGACGTCGCTCGGGCAGTAGAAGAGATCTACCGCAACCCACGCAGTGGCGAGGTCTACAACCTCGGTGGCGGTCGGGCGAACTCATGTTCGATCCTGGAGGCTTTCGACATGGTGGAGCGGCTGACCGGACAGAAGATGAAGTACGAGTATGTCGATGAACATCGGCAGGGCGACCACACATGCTACATCAGCGATCTCTCTCGTCTGGAGAGCCACTACCCGGGCTGGGGGATCACGAAATCGCTTGAGAGCATTTTCAAGGAGCTCGTCGCAGCATGGGAAATTCGGCTTACAGCCTGAAGAGGCAGGATACTCGCGCGGTGGTAGACCCTCTCATTGAAACCCTGGTCGTGCGCGAGCGCTACCGGGACGAGTACCTGCGGCGGCATGATCCGATTGCCGAGGACCGGATGCTCTGGCGAGCGCACGCGTTCCGGCAACTAGTGCACCTCCTCCCGGGCCAGTCCATCCTTGAGCTGGGCTGTGGAGACGGGTTGCTGTCACGCGGCCTGGTTCAGGCGTCACGAGGTGATAACCCGATCACCGCCGTCACCTTTGGAGCCGATAAAGAGCGCCCGACGACCTTGCCGCCGCCGGTCGAATTCCTCTCTGCCTCGTCGCTGCCCGGACCGCTGGAGGACCGCCGCTTCGACTTCCTGATCGCGATGGACCTGCTCGATCAGCGCAATTGCGCCTGGATACTGCAGCAGGTGCACGACCTCCTGAGGCCTGGCGGGCAACTCGTCTTCTTCGAGAGCAATCCCTGGAACCCGGTACTGAGGGCACGCCGATCAGTCGCACGCCTCATAGGTCGGCGCGATCCTCGCTCACTCCTCAGCCGGCCGCGTCTGTATGAACTGATGTCCGAGGTGGGCTTCATCCGAGTCTTCTCGGTCTTCCACGATTTCCTGTACGCTCCGCTCACGCCGCGGTTGGTATGGCTGCTTCGTAGTCTCTCGATTGTGCTCGAGAATGCACCGGTGCTGCAGACGATGGCCGGGTCGATCCTGATTCATGCCCAAAGGCCACCCCGTTCCGTTCCGCGGCCCCGCACTCCGCTCTGCACCCACGAGGTACTTCGGGGGGCCGTCTCGGTGGTTATCCCCTGCCACAACGAGGAGATGAACATCCGGCCGCTGGTCATACGGCTTCGCGATCATTTTGATGACTACATCCACGAGATCATCCCTGTTGACGATAACAGCACGGACTCGACACGCCAGGTGATCGAGCAGCTCGCTGCCGAGGATCCGCGGATCAGGCCCGTTTTCCGCTCGCCGCCCAATGGTGTGGGACTCGCGATCGCTGACGGGCTCCGCAATGCGACGGGCAGATACGTCCTGACCATGGACAGCGACTTCCAGCACCTGTTGCCGGAGATACGGGATCTCTTCGACGCCGTCGCGGAAGGATGTGATGTCGCGGTGGGAAGCCGATTCTCGCGCGAGAGCGTCCTGCTGAACTACCCGTTCCGGAAGATCGTCGCCAACCGTGGATTCCATCTTCTCGCGCAGCTGCTTTTCCTGCGCCGCTTCCGCGATCTGACCAACAACCTGAAGCTGATGCGGCGCGAGGTAGTTGCGGGTTTACAGCTCCGGGAGCCCGGCTTCGCTGTCAACGCGGAGACTGGACTGCAGCCGTTGCTGATGGGCTATAAGGTCCAGGAAGTGCCGATTTCGTGGATCAACCGTACGCCCGAAATGGGATCGTCATCCTTCCGCCTGGTACGGGTAGGCGGCGGATATTGGCGGGTGCTCCGACGCCTCTGGATCAATCGGGTGTTCGGCGGTGGAGAATACCGATTGCTCTCGAAGCCCGACGATGCTTCGGCGCAAGAGCAGGACCGGCAGGTGCATGACAGGGAGTGACCCGAGACCGCCATGGCTTGCCAACCTCCTGCCGACTGGATCATTCTATCCTGCAGCAGAAGACACTACCCAGGGCAGGCAGGGCTCGGATGCCGATGCCGGAGCCGCCGAGACCGAAGAAGGTCTCCGCTGTGGCTGCCTGAGCCAGGATCGCGAGAGCCACTTGCGCGTAACCGAAATCGAGATGATCAGGAACCATGAATTGACGGAGCGAGAGAGCAGGGGAAGCCAACGAGCCCCGATCGTAAGCAACGGGTTCACCAGCAATCCGCGCTCCCCTGCGCCGCTGGCTCGGCACCGTGGCACTGATCGTGGCACTGGCGGCGCTGAACGTCCTGCTCTCCCCTGAGATCGCCGTCGCCTTCGTCCTGGGATGGATCGGCTACTCGACGCTGGTGGTGATTGCCGACCGGAGCAGGTGGCGGCTGATTCCCGCCTCGGTGGCCGCCCTCGCCATCGTTGCCGTCGCGGCGCACCTGCTCCTGCCCGAAGCGTATTACGGCTCGCTGCTGAGCTTCTCGCAGGGGGCCCACAATCTCCCGATCCTCCCGGCGGTCCACATCCTGCTCTACCTCCTGACGCTCGTGCTGATCGTCCCGCCGCAGCTGGCGGCCGGCTGGCGCGGACAAACGCAAGATGCGCCACTAGGGCGTATCTGAGGAATCAGGCAGCGAGCCAGAGGTGGATGGCTGCCAGGACGACGAAGGCACGGCAGCGCACCGCAAGCTTGTCGTAGCGCGTGGCGACCCGGCGGAACTGCTTGAGCCGGCCGATCATGCGCTCGATCACGTTCCTGCGTCGGTACGCTTCTCGATCAAAGCCGGGCGGGCGCCCTCCGGCCGATCCTTTGGCTTTGCGCGCCTGCTTCTGGTCCTTGCGCTCCGGGATGACATGCGGAATCTTGCGACGACGCAGAAGCCGGCGAATCCTCCGATAGCTGAAGCCCCGATCCCCCAGCAGCCGCTTCGGGCGCTTGCGAATGTGTCCGCGGGGCCGGCGCACCGCAATGCCATCGAGCACCGGCTCGGCCTGCGTACTGTCGTGCCGCTGCCCCGCAGTAACAACAAGGGAGAGCGGACGCCCCTTGCCGTCGCCGCTTACGTGAAGCTTGGTGCTGAAGCCGCCGCGGCTGCGTCCGAGCGCCTGGTCCGGTGGATGAAGCTCCCCCTTTTGACTGCCTGCTTCGGGGCCCCTGCCGCATGCTGATG
>JACDHR010000203.1 GCA_013820915.1 Gemmatimonadota bacterium | reverse complement strand
CCCCCCGCGGCTATTCCAATCCGGGCACTGCCCCGTTATGGTGCAGCGGGCCGCCCTTATGCACCAGTCAGTGTCACCTCTGCGACGTACGATGCACAAGAAATTGTCACGTAAATGCAAGCATGACAACGTGTTGCGATCCTGGCACCGTGAAGGCCCCGTCCTTGCTCATAATGACTGGTGGACGCGCGGGGATGGGCCCTGGCGTCGTTGCCATAAATCCGGAGGAGGCAGGATGAAACGACTCGCCGTTGCTGTAGTAGGGATCCTCGCGCTCGCTGCGTGTCAGGATGCCACACCGCCGACCAGCATGGGAGCTGCTGAAGATGCGAGCTTCGCCCGTGGCGCGGCAACCGTCGATGTGATCGTATCGCTCAGGCGGGACTTCGCCCCCGGAGCGCACGCCGCGAACCAGGCGCGTGCGGAGCAGATCGCCCGCGACCTCGGGCTCTCCGCCCGCGTCGCCTATGGAACGGCGCTCTTCGGTTTCGCGGCGACGGTGCCGGAGGGGCGGCTGAACGCGCTCCGCAACGATCCGCGAGTGGAGTACGTGGACCTCGACGCGCCGGTCTCGATTCCGGACGTCCGGGTCGCGGCGAAGCCCGGCTCCGGGGGCGGCAGCACGGCGCAGGTAACGCCGTGGGGAATCAAGAGGGTCGGTGCGGATGCGAACAGCAACACCGGGCTGGGCATCCATGTCTACATTATCGACACGGGGATCGACTCCGATCACACGGACCTGCAGGCGAATCTGGGGAATGGGTTCGCGGTAGAGAAGTGCCGCGGCAGGACCTGCATCAACGACTGGGACGACGACAACGGCCATGGCACGCACGTCGCCGGTACCGTGGGTGCGCTCGACAATGGCACTCACGTCGTCGGCGTCGCGCCGCAGGTGACGCTTCACGGGGTGAAGGTGCTATCCAGTAGCGGCTCGGGTACACGCTCCGGAGTGATTGCCGGCGTGGACTGGACCGCGAGCGAGACGAAGAAGCTCGGCTCCGCCACCGTGGCGAACATGAGCCTCGGCGGCTCGGGCTCGAAGACCGGGACCTGCACGGATTCGGGCTTCACCGGTTCGGACGTCTACCACGCCGCGATCTGCAACGCCAGGAATGCGGGTGTGGTGTTCGTGGTGGCCGCGGGGAACGACGGAGCCAACTCCACCGGAGCCGTGCCGGCGGCCTACGATGACGCGGTGATCACCGTTTCCGCGACGACGTGCAGCTTCACCAACGAAACCTGCTCGAGCGGGACGGATGATTGGACGTCCTGGTCCAACTGGGGGCAACTCACCGCCTCGTGGACGGGCAACGCCTCGGCGCCCGTCGCCATTGCCGCCCCGGGCCGGGGGATTCTCTCCACCTGGCACGATGGCGCCACAAAGTCGATCAGCGGCACCTCGATGGCCTCTCCGCACGGCGCGGGCGCGGCCGCGCTCTTCCTCAAGAGTGTGAAACAGAGCGCCAACGGAACCGCGTTCCATAACACCCGCGCGAAGCTTCTCACTACGGCGGAGAGCACGAAGACCGGGTGGAAAAACACCAGCGGGAACCCTCACGCGGAGGACTTCCTCAACGCCCGTACGCTGTAGTCGAGCCCGTGGTTCTCCACGCGGCTTGGACAACGACACCGCCGGCACAAGCCGGCGGTGTCGTTGTGTGGTTCGGCCTTTCGTCGGCCGGGTTCCCGGCCGACCGGTGCGGAACAATCGCGGATGCGTTGCGGTGAGCGGGTCGCGAAGGCTAGATTGCGACCTCAATTATCGCACCAATGAGGTCATCCCGTGGCGAAGCGTTGAGAATCCTTCTCCTCGACACCGATCGAACATCCGCTCGGGTCATCGCGCCGGAGGTCGCAGGCTGCGAGCTGCAGGTCTCGTGTTCGCCGGCGGACGGGCTGCGCCGTGCCGCCGGCGAGCGCTGGGATCTGATCCTGCTCGATGCGGAGTTCTCCGGGCACGCGCTCGATCTGCTTCCGCGCCTCAGCGGGGCCACCCGCCCTAGCGTGGTTCTTCTCAGCGCCCGACCCTCTCTGGAAGTAACGCTGGAGGCGATCGATCGTGGCGCGCGCGATGTGCTCCCGAAGCCTATGCCTCCGGGCCGGCTGCAGGAGATCCTCGCTTCTCTCCGTTCGGGAGTGCGAACTCGTCCGCTCCGTTCAGAATCTATGGATTTGGACGCCGTGCTCGGCTCCAGCGAGCAGATGATCGAGGTGTTCAGCACGGTTGCACGGGTGGCGGGGAGCGACGCGACGGTGCTCCTGTTGGGGAAGAGCGGGACGGGGAAGGAGATGGTCGCACGGGCGCTCCACGCCCGGTCGCGCCGCGCAAAACTGCCCTTCGTGGCGATCAACTGCGCGGCGATCCCCGAGAACCTGCTGGAGTCCGAGCTTTTCGGCCATGAGAAGGGCGCGTTCACCGGTGCGATCGGGCGGCGGATGGGGCGCTTCGAGCGGGCGACGGGGGGAACGCTCTTCCTCGACGAGATCGGGGATATGTCGCTCGCGCTACAATCGAAGATCCTGCGCGCATTGCAGGAGCGCGAGGTAGAGCGTGTTGGTGGAACCAACCCCGTTCCGATCGATGTTCGGGTGGTCGCTGCCACCAACCGCGACCTGTCCGAGGCAGTGCGAGAGGGGTCGTTCCGGGAGGATCTTTTTTATCGGCTGGCCGTCGTGGTGCTGCGCCTACCTCCGCTGGTGCAGCGTGGCGATGATCTCGTGCTGCTGGCGGAGCACTTCATCGCGGTATATGCGCGTGAGCACGGCCGCATCATCCGTGGCGTCGCCGAAGAGGTCTTCGAGCGACTGGGCGCCTGCGAATGGCCCGGGAACGTTCGGCAGCTGCGTAACGCGATGGAGCGCGCGGTAGTGATGTCGAGCGGCGAAACCCTTCTGCCGCAGCACCTCCCTCCCGAGATCATGGACGGCACCTCTGCGCTCGCTACGGTGGGTGTGCCGGCGGGTGAGCCGTCGAAGGTGGAGGAGCCGCTCTGCACGCTCGCGGAGATGGAGCGGAAAACGATCGAACGCGCGCTTCGCACGACCGATAACAACCTGTCGCTCGCGGCGCACCGTCTCGGTATCCACCGCAACACGCTCCGCCGCAAACTCGCGGAACACAGGCTGCGCGTAGTGTGATGAGCTGCACCGTAATGGTGCACGTGGCGCGAATCTGTGCACTCTGCCGGGTGTGGAGATGAAGGCGAAGATCTCGCTATAAGAGCTGCAAATCTTTTGCTGTCAAGGCGTTATCTGCTGAAATCTTCCGCTCGTTGATCGGGTCCACGATATGCCGTACGCGTACCCTGACCCTATCCGCTTCGTCCCCCTGGAGGCCTCTATGAAGCATCTGCTACGGAATCTTACGATCGGCTTTGCGGCTGCGGCTGTTTCTCTCACGATCGGGTGCACGGATGCGCCGACTGCGGTCATCCCCGATGCCGAGCCCGTGGCGGCCGCATTCAGCACCGAGGCTAGCAGCCCGGATCTGAGCGTGCTGAGCAAGACTACGCAGCGGATGTCGATCACCATCGCTTGGGCGAAGAAGTGGATCGGGCCCGAGGGGGGACGGTTGGACTTCCGGGGCTACGCCATCGAGGTACCCGCGGGTGCAGTCGACGGTGTTACGCAGTTTTCCATCCGTCTGCCCGTAGATCCGCATGGCTCCGCGCGCGTGGTGGCCGAGTTTGGTCCGCATGGCGCCACATTCGCCGTGCCCGTCGCGATCGAATTTCCCTTCGCCGGCACCTCCATCGAGGGTAGTGAAAAGCCCACCGTGGTGTGGTGGAACGACGCATGGATCGACATGGGCGGATCGCCCACCCCGGACGGCGCTCGTCTTCGCACCACGACCGACCACTTCTCTACCTACGGGACGACGGATGAGAGGTCCGTCACCAGCACATCCGGCGGCTGAAGATCCGGGAATGATGAAAGTGCAACGTTCCTGGGTGGCGCTCGAGGATATTTTCCCTCTGCTTCCGGATCTGTCGGAAATGGAAGATCTGCGGCTGGGAATCCTGGCGGCGGCGCTGCCGGACCCGCAACGGACATGGGATCGGTCGCAACTTCATTCAACGATCGACAAACGGGTCATCTCCGCGGACCGGTTGGAGGCGACTGTCGCCGAGATGGAAGTCTCCGCCCACGGCTACGTCGAAACACTGTTTTCGAGCCTCCGTCCGCTCTTTCAGGCGTTCTTCGCGGGTGAGAACTTGGAAGCGGCGAGGTGCCTGATCGAGCTGGGCGAGCGGCAGGAGGCGACTGGCCGCTATCGCAAGGCGCGCCAGTGCTATGGCACCGCGCTGTCGCTGTCGCTTCCGCTCGTCGACAAGCGCCCGCAGATCCTGGCGCTGCGCCGTATCGGCCGGGTGGCTCTCGCGCTCGCCGAGCTAAAAGACGCGATCCTCCACTACCGCCGCAGCGCCGAGTTGGCGCACCACGCGGGCGAGTTGCACGACCGGATCATCGCACTGACCGGGTGTGGCAACGTGCTCGCGGTGCAGGGACAGGGGCCGGACGCGGAGCGGTGCTACCGTGAGGCGCTGGCCCTGCTGGAGTCGGCGCCGCAGCCGAAATCGCTCAGCCTGGAGCGCGCGCAACTGTACAACAATCTCGGGATGATCGCCACGCGACAGGACCGCATCACGGAGGCGGAGCAGTGGCTGACGGAGGCGCTGGATCTGTGGGTGATCCTCTCCTCCCCAGTGGATCTCGCCGTCTGCTACCACAACCTCGGCATCCTCCGCGCGGCACAGGGGAAACGGGCCGAAGCGCGCACCCACTTCGAGGAAGCGTTGAGACTCGATATTCCGCCAAGTCTCCGCGCGGGGATTTCAGTGGATCTCGCGGACGCCTGGCTGGCGGACGGGCACTCCATGCAGGCGAAGAAGAGCGCGCGCGAGGCCGAGGAGTATGCAATTACCGCCCGCTCTCCCTATCACCTCGGGCACATGTACCGGGGGCTTGGCAATATCGCGCGCGTCACGGAGGGAGATGACGGGTTCACCTTCTTCGAGAAAGCGCTCGAGATCGCCCGCGAAAAAGGATACCCACTCCTCGAGGGCGAGACTCTGATGGAGTATGCACTGCTCCGCGACCAGATGGGGGAGCGGGAGGAGGCGGAGGCATACCTCGAGCGCGCGCGGGAAATCTTCATCGAATTGGGAGCCGACCGCGCCCGCATACGGGCGGAGTGTCTGCTGGAAGTGCGGACGGTGGAGCACGCTCCGGCTGCGCTAAAAGAAATAACTTGACAACGGCCCCGCGGCGATGCAACAGTCTAATGTCGACCGCGACCCAGCCGAAACCCGCCTGGTGCCCGATCATCGGTGGTGCCTTCCTCCTCCCGGAGCGCGCCGCATCGAGAAAGCCCAGACCATCACCCCTTCCCGGAGTTTCCTCATGAAACGTGTTTTCGCCCTGCTCCTCCCCTTTGCCTTCGTGGCCTGTCAGGACACGTCGCAACCCATTTCCCCTCCGGACGCGGAGCCGACCTCCACCGCGCTCGCTCACTCCCGGGGTGCCGAGGTGATCCCCGACCGCTACATCGTGGTCTTCAACGACCGCGTGGCGGACGCGCCGGGGCTCGCCCGTCGGTTGGCGCAGGCGCACGGCGGCTCGTTGCACTTCACCTACGATCACGCGATCAAGGGCTTCGCCGCCACGCTCCCCGCACCCGCGGTAAGTGCGCTGCGCAACAACCCGAACGTCGCCTATATCGAGCAGGACCAGGTCGTCACGACCATGGATACCCAGAGAAACGCCACATGGGGGCTGGACCGGACCGATCAGCGGGCGCTGCCGCTCAACACTGAGTATAACTACAATCAGACCGGCAGCGGGGTGAACGCGTACATCATCGATACCGGCATCCTGCTGACGCACCAGGAGTTCACGGATCGGCTGATCGGCGGCTTCGATGCTATTACGAGCGGCGGCACCGCCAACGACTGCAACGGACACGGCACGCACGTGGCCGGCACCGTGGGCGGGACGGTCTACGGCGTCGCGAAGGCAGTCAAGCTTTCGCCGATCCGGGTGCTGGACTGCAACGGCAGCGGCACCACCAGCGGCGTAATCGCGGGTGTGGACTGGGTGACCGCCAACCGCGTCAAGCCAGCGGTTGCCAACATGAGCCTGGGCGGAGGCGCCAGCGCTTCGCTGGACGAAGCGGTGCGTAAGTCGGTCGCCGCCGGTGTGACCTACGCGGTGGCCGCGGGCAATGGCGACCGGCTCGGGCGCCAGCAGGACGCCTGCAACTACTCGCCCGCGCGCGTGCGGGAAGCGCTGACCGTAGGCGCTACGACCAACACCGACGCCAAAACGTCGTGGTCAAACTTCGGCGAGTGCGTGGACATCTTCGCCCCCGGCGCGAGCATCACTTCGGCCTGGCACACCAGCAGCACGGCGATCAACACGATCAGCGGCACCTCGATGGCCTCCCCGCACGTGGCGGGTGTGGCTGCGCTGTACCTCCAGGTGAACACCGGCGCGTCGGCGAGCCAGGTCTTCGCCGCGATTCGGGACGGCTCCACCAAGGGGATTGTGACCAACTCCAGCACGGCGAAGAACGACCTGCTCTACAGCCTGTTCATCGGCGGCGGCGGTGGCGGCGGCGACCCGGCTCCCACGGCGCCGGCGGCGCCTTCCCACCTCACGGCGTCCGCAGCGTCGACCAGCCAGATCAACCTGAGCTGGACGGACAACTCCACGGACGAGGACGGCTTCGAAATTGAGCGCTGCCAGGACAGCGGTTGCTCAAGCTGGTCGCAGATCGCCACCGTTGGCGCGAACACCACAACGTATGCCAACAGCACGGGGTTGAGTTCCGGCACCTCGTACAGCTACCGGGTACGCGCTTTCAATTCGGCGGGGAAATCCGGCTACTCGAATACGGCGAGCGCGACAACCAGTTCCGCGCCGGCGGACCCGATCGCGCTTAGCGGAACGGGCTCGAAGGTGCAGGGCCGCTGGCGTGCCGATCTCAGCTGGACGCCGGCCGGAACCTCCACAAACATCGATGTGTTCCGAAACGGCTCGAAGATCGCCACCGCCACCAACAACGGGTCGTTTGTGGACCAGACCAACTTCCGCGGCGGCGGCTCGCTGACCTACAAGGTATGCGAGGCGGGAACATCGACCTGCTCGAACGAGATCACCATCAACTTTTAGCCGCCAAGCGGACCCGCACGGCAGGAAGCCCGCACGCC
>JACDHR010000202.1 GCA_013820915.1 Gemmatimonadota bacterium | reverse complement strand
GGTATCTTGGTCGCATGTCTTTGATCGGGCAGATCCGGCAAAAGATTGCGCGTGACGAGTTCGAGTTTTCTCAGCACGCCGTCGATCAGAGCATCGTGCGCCGGATCCGCGTGCGGGAGCTTCGCGAAGCAATTGCGGGCGGCGAGGTCATTGAGGATTATCCGGACGACAAGTACGGCCCGAGCTGTCTGTTGCTCGGCTTCACGACGGAGGGGCGGCCGCTGCATGTGCAGTGTAGCTATCCGTCGCGTCCTCTGGTCAAGATCATCACGTTGTACGAGCCGGATTCGAACCGCTGGCTCGACTACCGTACGCGGAGAAGATGAGATGAGTGCCCAACCGCTCGAAGAGCGCCTGGTGGAAAGCCTTGTCACCTACACGGTTGAGGTGGATGGCCGGGTGGTCGTCGTCGAGCACGTGCCTGCCCGGATCAATGAGGAGACGGGCGAGCGGTTCTTCGCTCCCGAAACGGTCGACCGATTGCAGCAGATCGTGTGGGGATGTCGCACGCCGGACCGTGTGATCCAGACCCCGGTGTTCGAGTTCGCCGCGTAGCCGGCAACCGGAAGGCACGACAGGGTTGCCCGAGCTTTCCGAGTTTGCACGCCGAGCCGGCGTATAGGGGATAGAACGCCGTACTATGCTTCGACGCCGCCCCGCCGCTTCTCCCGACTACCGCCGGACGCTCCACGAGTTCAGCCGCTCCGTGGCGCTGATCGCCGACGCGGACGAGTTGCACGAGGTGGTTGCGGCTACGCTGCAGGAGATTTTCGGGCTGCGGCACGTGGGCGTTTTCCTACGCGACGGCGACGGCGCGCCGTTCCGCGCGGCTGCCTGGCGAGGGCCGAACGGCGACGCGGCACGGGGCGCGGAGTTCCCCGCCGACGGCCGGCTCGCGCGCTGGCTCCGGGTCAACGAGACGCCCTTTATCCCCGCCGAAGATGCCGGAGTCCTCGCGTTCCTGGAAGACGACGAGCGTCGCACGCTGGAGCGGCTCGGCGCCGCGGCCTGCCTGCCGCTGGTCGCGATGAACCGGCTCATCGGCTTCCTGACCGTTGGGCCGGCAAGCGGTGCGCCGCCGAACGGCGCGTCCGGCCTCGGGCTTGACCCCGCCCGGCGGGAGTTGCTCGCCGCATTGACCGGACAGGCAGCGCTCGCCTTCGAGAACGCGGCGCTGCTGCGCGAGCAGAAGACGCGGCTTAAGCGGATGTACCGCGCAGAGCGGCTGGCGACGGCCGGCGAGCTTGCGGCCGGCGCCGCGCACGAGATCCGCAACCCGCTGACCGCGGTGCGCTCGGCGATCCAGTACCTCCGCGCGGACTACCCGGAGGGGACGGACCGCGCCGCGCTGATCGACGACATCCTTTCCGAGGTCGATCGGATCGACGGGATCGTCCGCGGACTGCTATCCTTCGCCCGCCCGCAGGAGGCGAAGTTCGAGGCGGTTGACCTCGCCGAGCTGCTGCGCCAGAGCGTCGCGCTGATCGCCCCACGCGCGCACGCCCGGGGAGTGACTACGGCGCTCGACGCGCCGCCCACCCTGCGCCTCCACGCGGACCCCAACCTGCTCAAGCAGTTGCTACTCAACGTTCTACTGAACGCGCTCCAGGCAATGCCGGAAGGCGGCACGCTCCACATCGCGGCCGAGCCGCGGAATCGTCTGGTGCGCCTTCTCGTCGCCGATACCGGGTGCGGGATCCCGCCGGAGCACCTGGAGCGGATCTTCGACCCCTTCTTCAGCACCAAAAAGGAGGGGACCGGGCTGGGGCTCTCCATCTGCCACGGCATCGTGGAGCGCCACGGCGGCGAGATCACAGCGCGGAGCGAGCCTGATCGTGGCACCACCCTCGTCATCCTGCTCCCGCAAGGTGGCGGCTCATGAAGCCGCGCCTGCTGGTAGTCGAGGACGAGCGCACCATCCGCCGCATCCTGACCACACTGCTCGGGGACGCGGGGTACGAGGTCCTGGCCGTCGAAAGTGGGGAAGAAGCGCTGGAGCGCGCACCCGCCTTCCGCCCGGAGCTGGCGCTGCTGGACCTGCAGCTCGGCGGGATCAGCGGCGTGCAGACGATGACGGAGCTGCAATCCCGCCTCGGCCCCGCGCCGCCGGCGTTTGTCATCATGACCGCGCACGGCACGATCCGCTCCGCCGTCGAGGCGATGCGGCGGGGCGCCGCGGACTACGTCACCAAGCCGTTCGACAACGACGAGCTGCAGCTCGTCCTGCAGCGTGCGCTCGAGGTGCGGATGCTGGAGCGGCGCGTGGAAGCGCTGGAATCCCAGCTCGACGAGCGCTTCCGCCCCGAGAACATGGTCGGCCAGTCCGGCGCGATGGACGCGGTGTTCCGTATGGTCGGCCGGATCGCGCCCGTGGACACCACCGTGCTCCTGACCGGGGAATCCGGGACGGGTAAGGAGCTGGTCGCCCGCGCCGTTCACCGGCACTCGGGGCGCCGCGACGGCCCCTTCATCGCCGTCAACTGCGGCGCGGTGCCGGCCGCGCTGCTGGAAACCACCTTCTTCGGCCACGAGCAGGGCGCGTTCACCGACGCTAAAGCGGCGCGGCGCGGTGCCTTCGAGCAGGCGGGCGGCGGCACCCTCTTCCTCGATGAGGTGGGCGAGCTGTCGGGCGCGGCGCAGGCCGGTCTGCTGCGGGTGCTGCAGGAGCGCGAGATCCGCCGCGTCGGCGGCGAAACGACGATCCCCGTGGACGTGCGCGTGGTCGCCGCGACCAACCGCGACCTGGCGGACGAGGTGCGGCAGGGCCGCTTCCGCGAGGACCTCTTCTGGCGCCTCAACGTGGTGGCGCTGCACCTGCCGCCGCTACGGGAGCGGCGCGAGGACGTCCCGCCGCTGGCCGAGCACTTCGTGGCGAAGCACGCCGCCCGGCTGGGACTCCCGCCCAGGCCGATCCATCCCGACGCGCTCGCCCTCCTGGTGGGCTACGAGTGGCCGGGGAACGTACGCGAGCTGGAGAACGCGATGGAGCGGGCGCTGATCCTCGGCGCCGAACCTGCTCTCGGCGTGGCCGACCTGCCGCCCCGCATCCGCGCCCTGGAGCCGGGCGCGGAGCAGGACACGGACGGGGGCGCGGAGGGGGACGGCGTACCCGGACCCACCCTCGGCGAGGCCGTCACCCGCGCGCAGGCCGGGCTGGAGCGACAGATGATCCGCGAGGTGCTGCGGCAGACCGGCGGCAACCGCACCCGCGCCGCGGAACGGCTGGGGATCAGCCGCAAGACGCTGTTCAACAAGATGCACGAGCTGGAGATCGAGGGCTAGGGTACATGACGGCCGGGCATGGATCGGCCGCCCTGGTGAAGGATGAGGCCGGTCACCTCGCCACCTTCGCTGGCGACGAACTCCACCTCGGCTTCGACCGCGCGGAAGAAGAAGCGCGTGGGGGTTGCAGCGAAGATGCGGAACCGGGGCTGATCGGTGGCCCGGGCGTAAAGCTCGTCGGCCTCACGCGTGATGGCGATCGAGAACGCGGGCGCGAGTTGGTAGCGGCCGACGTAGCGCTCGAGCACTTCCACCGGCACGCTCACCGTGGGGCGAGGCGGCGGAGGGTGCCGAACCGGCGTGCTCGGGTCCAGCACATGGACGGCGATGTCGTCGATGTTCGTGGCGGCGTTCGACAGTATCAGTACGTTGGCGCCGGACTCGGCATCGATGCCGATGAAGGAGTAGTAGCCGCCGGTCTGACCATTGTGCCAGGTGAACTGGCGACCATTGTGCTCCAGCACGTGCCAGCCAAGTCCGATCCGCAGTCCCGCCGTGCCGCCCCCTCCGTGTAGATGCCGTCCTGCTGGATCCCGAGCGGATTGACGAAGAGCGCGAAGGCGCGACGCCGGTCGAGAAAGGTGTCGAGGAAGATGCGTATGTGGTCGTCCTGCCCGATCCGGTCGCGCGGCGCCAGAGTGGCGCGGATGCGGCCCGGCTCCCGGGCGTACGCCCGCACCCCGATGTAGAGCGCCTGCGGCGCGTAGAAGAGGAGCACCTCGGTCCGCTCGCTGGCCAGTCTCCCCTCCGCCGGCTGCGACTGGGTGAAGCCGGTGAGCACGGCCGCTTCGCTCCACACGGACTCCGACAGGTCGCCGTCGATCCGCACCTCCGCGCGCTCCACCCGCGGCATCTGCACGGCGAGCTGGCGTTCCGCCCCGCTGTAGATGGGCCCCTCGGCGTGGGAGGGCAGAGCCGTTGCCAGGACGAGGCAGGGGAGCACAAAGGCGGCGAGTGACAGGCGGGACATCAAAGCCGGGATGTAGGGGTCAGGGAGGAGCGGGCAACAAAGATAACCTATCTTCCCCCTGCGGAGCATTCGGCAGGAGAGATCGCCCCCGCGGGTAGCCGGGGGCGCGACGTTTTGCCACTCACCCGGTGACCGGCTCGATCGGCTAGGTGGGGTTGTACGCCTTCGCGCGCCAACGTGAGGCGAGAGGTGTTGACTCTGCGCGTATCGATATTTAGATTGCATGAAAGCATACTCTTTATGACCCTAAAAACAGCATCCCATGAAGCCCAAAATCCTTGCTGTTCTCCTCCTGTTCATCATCCTGCCCGCTTCCAACGTGGCCGGTGCTCAGGAGACGAGGGGTGGGTCCTCCCTCTCCGGAGTGGTACGGGACGATGCCCAGTCCCCTCTTCCGGGCGTCCAGCTCATCCTGTCTCCAGGCGGGCAGCGGACCATGACCGACGCCGACGGGCGTTTCACCTTTGGAGCCCTTGCTCCGGGGCAGTACCGGCTCGAGTCGGCGCTGCTCGGGTATGCGCCCGCGGTCCGCTCCGTCCGCCTGCCCGGGACGGGGCGCACGATGGAGGTGGAGATCACTCTCGCCACGAGCCCGTTCGCGCTCCCGGGGATTGCGGTCGCCGCGTCGGTCGCCGCTCACAACCCCGCGGTGGTAACGCAGGCCACTACTCAGCTCGGCGGAAAGGCGCTGGAGCGCGAGATGTCGGGCACCGTCGCTCAGACGCTCGCGTCCCAGCCTGGGATCGCGGTGCGATACAATGGCCCGGCCGCCGCGGTCCCGGTGATCCGCGGCCTCACCGGCGATCGCATCCTGATCCTCCAGGACGGGGTACGGACCGCCGACCTGGCCGGCTCCGCCGACGACCACGCGATCACCATCGATCCGCTGGCGGCGCAACGGATCGAGGTGGTCCGAGGGCCCGCCACCCTGTTATACGGCAACAACGCGCTCGGAGGGGTGGTCAACGTGATCTCCAACGACATCCCCAGCCACATCCCGTCGCGTATCGCGGGGATGGCGGCGGCACAGACCGAGTCGGCCTTTCCCGGAGGGGGCGGCACCCTGCGGCTGAGCGCCCCGCTCGGGGAGCGCTGGGCGCTGACGCTGCGTGCCGGAGGGCGGAGCACGGGGGAGGTACGTATCGGCGATGATCCCCTTCTCGGCAACCGCCTGGACAACACCCAGGCACGGAGCAGGGACGGCGCGCTGGGGCTCGGGTACGTCGGCGAGCGGGTGACCGGCGGAGGCACGGCGAAGGCGTATGACTTCGCCTATGGGCTGCCGCTTCCCCCGGGGAGCGACCCGGTGAGCCTGCGTGGGCGCCGCTTCGAAGGCTCGGGACGCGCGGAGATCGACCTCCGCTCCGGCCGCTTTCCCACCCTGCGCATGGACGCCGCGACGCACGACTACGTGCACGACGAGCTGGACGGCGAGGGCGACGTTCAGATGGCCTTCGCCCTGCGGACGCAAACGGTGAACCTGCTCCTTCGGCAGGGCGCCATCGGCCCCTTCACGGATGGGGCGTGGGGCGCTTCCGGGCTGTTCAAGGAGTACGCTTCCACGGGGCCGGCCGCGCTGACCCCCGCGGCGGATTCACGGGCCTTCGGGGTGTTCGCCTTCCAGGAGCTCGCCCCGTGGACGGCCGGTCCGGCGCTGCAGCTGGGTGGCCGCTTCGACCACTACGGCGTCGGGTCGCAGAGCAGCCCCAAGTTCGGCCCGGGCACTGAACGGGCGTTCCGCGCCCTTTCCGGATCGGTGGGCGTACGCGTCCCGATCATGGAAGGCGTCGCCGGGAGCGTCAACGCCGCCCGCTCGTTCCGGGCCCCCACGGTGGAGGAATTGTTCTCCGGGGCGCCGCACGCGGGAACGGGCTCGGTGGAGTTCGGGAACCCAGCGCTGGAGGCGGAGCGTGGGCAGGGAGTGGAGGGGGTGCTCCGAGTCCAGAACCGCCGCTGGAACGGGCAGTTCGCCGCGTATCGCAACGCCATCTCGAACTACGTCTACCTCGCGGCCAGGGGGGACACGCTCATCGACGGGGCGACCCTCCCCGTCTTCGCCTATGCGCAGCAAGACGCCGTGCTCCGGGGCATCGAAGGGTCGCTGGAGTGGGCCGCGCGCGAGGGCCTGATCGTCGGCTTCCGGGGGGATCTGATCCGTGCGGCTCAGCGGGATGGAACTCCGCTCTCCTTCATGCCCCCGGCGCGCATTGGCGGGCTGCTCCAGTGGGAGCGGGGCATCGTTTCGGTGGGCGGCGACATGCACCACGAGTTCCGGCAGGACCGGGTGGGCTCCGCCGAAGAGCTCCCCACCGAACCGCACACCTTTCTTCGCCTGAACGCGGGGGTGCGCGTGCTCCGCGGGGGGATGGTGCACTCGGTGAGCGTTCGCGGGGAAAACCTCGGCAACTCGCTTCACCGGGAAGCCACCAGCCGCGTCAAGGACTTCGCCCCGAACCCGGGGCGCAACCTCGCGCTGGTGTATCGCGTGTTCTTTTGAAGATGAACCCTACCCACAGCCACATTCAAGGAGCCATGAAATCAAGAGTATGGTTCGCCACGCTGTCGTTGTCGGTGCTCACCGCACTGCAACCAAATGCCGCTCACGCGATTCCGCAGTGGGCACGACAGTACAACGTGTCTTGCAACCAGTGTCATGTTCACCCTCCCAAGCTGAACCGGTTCGGCGGCGAGTTCCTCGCCAACAACTATCAGTGGCCAGACTCCACGCGCCGACAAGAAACCAGGCGAACGTTCCCCTTCGCGGTCTGGGCGAGCGGGCGTTCCGACTCGCCGCTCAGCGGGGCTGAACATGATGCGGTTCGCGCCTACATCAACCGTCTGGAGATCATCTCGGGGGGCAAAGCCGTGGTGCCCTGGCTTGCCTACTTCGTGGAGTGGCGGCCGGTTAGCTTCGAAGGGCGAAGTAACGGATCCTTGCGAGACCGATCGGGACGCTTCGAGGACATCTTTCTAACCGCGCAGCGC
>JACDHR010000201.1 GCA_013820915.1 Gemmatimonadota bacterium | reverse complement strand
ACCTCGTGGCCCTGCCGCTTGAGCTGGCGGGCCAGGTCGGTCATCAGGTAGGAGGTCGAGTTCGCCTCGGGGGCGAAGACCAGCGAGTGCAACAGGACTCTAGCCATGAATCGCAGCTCCTAGCGCGCGCAGCCGTCGACGACGAGCAGCCCCGCTTCCTCCGCGCGACTCTCCTCCGCGTCGATCATCTCCCCGATGATCGAGGGCAGAGAGCGGGTGATCCCCCACTCCGGATAGTGCGACTGCAGCTTGCGCAGGTCGGAGATGTAGCAGATGTGGTCGCCGATCCGGTTGGTCTCGCTGTACGACCAGTCCACCGCATAGCCGCCGATCTCCTCGATCAGCGCGATGCACTCGAGCACCGAGGCCGCGTTCTCGCGCCCGCCACCCAGGTTGTAGACCTCCCCCGGCCGCGGGTTCGCGGCGAACGCCTCGAAGGCGGCGATCACGTCGTGGCTGTGGATCTGATCGCGGACCTGCTTCCCCTTGTAGCCGAAGATGGTGTACGGCCTCCCTGTCACCGCGACGTGCACCAGGTACGAGAGGAAGCCGTGCAGCTCGACGCCCGAGTGCATGGGACCCGTTAGACACCCGCCACGGAAGACGCCGACCTTCATCCCGAAGTAGCGCCCGTACTCCTGCGCGACGAGGTCCGCCGCCGCCTTCGAGGCGCCGAAGAGCGAGTGCAGGCAGCGGTCGATCCGGCACTCCTCGCTGATCCCGTGGTAGTCCTCGGGGCGGGCGTAGTCGTAGCGCGTCTCCGACTCGATGAGCTGCAGCTCGTTAGGCGCATCCCCGTACACCTTGTTGGTGCTCACGTGGATGAAGACTGCATCGGGGCGGTAGAGCCGCGTCGCCTCGAGCAGGTTGATCGTGCCGACCGCATTGACGTCGAAGTCGAGGAGGGGGATCTCGCGCGCCTTGTCGTGCGAGGGCTGCGCGGCGCAGTGGATGATCAGGTCGAAGGCGTGCTCCTGAAAGAGTCCGAAGAGCGCCTCCCGATTGCGGATGTCGATCTCATGGTGCGTGAAGCCGCGGGTGCTGGCGAGCAGCCGGTCGCGGTTCCAGGTGGTGTCTCCCTTCTCGCCGAAGAACTCCCGGCGCATGTTGTTGTCGATGCCCAACACCGTGTGACCGGCCGCATCAAAGTGTGCCACGGCCTCCGAGCCGATCAACCCGCTGCTTCCTGTAACCAGAACGTTCATGACCCTTCGGCTGCACAGATGAAAAGAGACCTGCTGCGCTCGCGAGCGACAGCAGGCCAGGAACCGCTCGTGGTCCCGCCCGACCGGCACGCGACCACATCCGCGTGCATGGCGACCGCTCTCCCGATCAGCGGCGGTGCCAACGCGCGTACAATGTTACGGCAACCGTACGGGGAAGTAAAGGCACGGCTCACCTGCCGCGCCGCGCGGGGGGTTCCTCGTCGCGAAGGTACCATCGCCGAGCTGACCGGAGCTGTTCAACCCGGTCGCTGTTAACGGCTGCCGGTACGCTGATAGAGCCGATCCGCGCCCGTGGCCGAGCCGTTGATCCAGGGGCGTGCGCTCTCGGCCGGCGCGTCCGGGTGCAGCATCCACTCGACCGTATGTGTCACCCCTTCCCGCATCGAGTACGGGAGCGGCCCGCACACTGCCTCGGTCGGACGGAGATCGAAGCAGTACTCGGTGAGCACGTTGTTGAGGCGAAAGGAGGTAAAGGGGAATCGCCGCCAGCCCAGCGCGTGGATCGCATCTCCCACGGCCGCGGCCGCATGGACCAGCCCAGCCGGGAAGGTCCGGATGGGTGGTGCCGCAAAGGCGCGCTGGAACTCGTTCGTCCACTCCTGCAGCGAGAGCGGCTGGTAATCGGCCTGGTAGAAGACCCGGCGCACGATGCGATCGGCCGGAGCCTCGATCAGCTGCCGGTACTGATGCACCACATTGCCGATGTAGCCGTACGACTTGCACAGAGGCCGCTTCCCCACATGGAAGTAGGAACCCGCCTTGATCATCCGCAGGAACCGCTGGTAGTGGGCACTCATGCCCGGCCCCCACACCGTCGTCGGCCGGGTGATGCACCATTCGACACCGCCGCCGTCGCGCGCGCGCACGATCCGCTCGCCGAGCACCTTGCTCTCGCCATACAGCGTGTGCGGTGCGTAGTCATTCTCATCCCGCGGGATGTGGCCCGGCCGGCACACCATCTGGGAGGAGGTGAAGACGCAGCGCTTCACCGCGGGGGTCGCCTCGATGGCGTCGATCAGGTTCTCGACTCCCGTGGTGTTCGCCGCGTAGCCAGCGATTTCGGTGGTCTCCTCCAGGTCGGTGCGCGCGGCCAGGTGGAGGATGCAGTCGGGGGAAAAGGCGGCCACGATCGCCAGGAGCTTCTCCCTGTCCAGCAGGTCGCACTCCACGGAGCCGTACCGCCCACCCGGCTCCCGCGGAGGGTTCCGGTCCAGCCCCAGCACCTCGTGGCCGGAGACCGCCAGATAGGGCACGAGATTGCTCCCGATGAATCCGGAGCTGCCGGTGACGAGCACCTTAGCCGTCATGGAGACCCCTTCTGTGAGAGGTGCCGTCGGCTGCACTGCCGTTCCGCACGAGCACGTTGATCAACGCGTGCAGTCTGGCGGCGCTATCCGCCCAGGAAAAGCGTTCGAGATTCCGCTGGCCGGCCGCTCTCAACCGGTCGGCCAGCCCGTCGTCCCGCAGGAGCGTCGCCAGCACGGCCGCGAGTTCCTCGGGCGAGCGGGGGTCGAAGAAGAGCGCTGCCTCACCCGCCACCTCGACCAGCGCGGGCGTGCGAGAGCAGATGACGGGGCAGTCGCACGCCTGCGCCTCGAGCGTCGGAAGGCCGAACCCCTCGTAATGAGAGGGGAGCACGAACGCCGCGGCGGCACGGTAGTAGAGCGGCAGCTCCTCGCTGGGCACGTAGCCGGCGAAGTGGACGTGCTCTCCAATCCCCAGCTCCTCCGCAAGGCTGCGGAGCGACCCCAGCTCGTCGCGCCCGACCAGCACGAGGTCCACCCCGCCCTCGTACCTCTCCCCGAGGAGCGCGAACGCCTGCAGGAGCGTAGCGATGTTCTTGATCGGCTTCAGCGTGGAGACCGAGAGGATGTACCGCTCCGGTAGCCGCGAGCGAGGGCGCTCCGGGGGGCCCGCTCCGCGGGAGGGTCCCGGAGTGAGGTCCGAACGCACAGACTCCTTGAGCACGTGCAGCTTCGCCCTGGCCTCCGGGATGAAGCGCTCGATGTCCGCGGCTGTCGTGTCGGATACGGCCACCACTGCATCGGAGCTGCGCACCGACGAGGGAATCAGCGAGCGCCAGTAGAGGGAGCGCGCCCGGCTGAAGTGCTGCGGACAAACGAAGCCGAACATGTCGTGCACCGTCGTGATCTTCTGGAAATCACCCCAGAGCGGGGTGACGTAGCCTGGCGAGAAGAGAGCGTCGATTCCGGATCTTTCGAGCAGACGAACGAAGGCCGTCTGCTCGTACAGAATGCGGGCGGGGACGGCCAGGAGCGGCAGTTCGACCTGATGGTAGCGGAAGTTGTCGAACTCCTCACACCAGGCCCGGAGCTCGGGATAGAGGCCGTAGACGATGAACTCCGCCTCGGATTCGAGGGCGCCGAGGTGCGCGATCATCTCACGGGCATACGTCTCCGTCCCGCCATTGATGCCGGGCCGAATGTAGAGCAGGTTGATTCCGATTTTCATTTCACCGTCCGGGGTAGGCCCCTCGCTTCCCCGCGCGCAACCTCTCCGGCCCTACACCGACGCTTTCAGCATCAGCATTCCCATGGCCCGGGGCAAGCGGAGGGTATACACCAGCTTGCTGTACATCACCGGGAACCACCGAGCTGCCGGGGGCAGGTAAATCTGGAAGCGGCTGGGCTCGTCGAAGCAGCGGAAATCGACCTCCCGGAACCCGGCCCGAGCAAGCGCCCGGGTGAGCGCGCGAACGCTGTTCATTCGGTAGGCTGTAGGAAAGTGGTAGGACTCCTTTATCTCACGGCCCCGCAGACATTCGAGAAGCCAGTCCTCCACTCCGAGTGCCGCCGTCGCCTTCGTGGTCGCTCCGAAGTAGTGCCAGAGGTTCGGGGTGGCGGCGAAGAGCTTCCCGCCCGGATGGAGCAGCGAGCGGCAGGCGGTGAGGAACCCCGCCGGATCGCTCACGTGCTCCAGGACGAACATCGAGTAGAGGCAGTCAAAGCGGGAGTCGTGCTCCCGCGCGAATTCCTCTACGGTCGTCTGGTATCGTTCGTCCAGGTACGGGTTGCGCGCCAGGGCGCCGTCCGGATCAATCCCGACGAGGCGAGCCACCCGGCCACGGATCGCCGCGGGGTACCCATACTTTCCCTCCCCCGCGCCGATCTCGAGCACGACCGACGCCGCATCGCACTCCTGCACGATCCAGCGCGGAAACTCCGTCATCAGATTGGTGTTCGCCGGCAGCGCGGAGAGCCGGGTGCGGATGGCCGAGTTCATGTCGCCTTCTCCGGACGCACGCAAAAAAAATGCACGAGGGGGTACGACTCAAACAGCCACCACCTCGCGGTAGACCTGTAGCGTTCTGCGCGCCGTCGCCTGCCAGGAGAAGCGGCCCGCGTTGGCGTAGCCCTTCTCGATCAGCTCGGCGCGCAGCGCGGCGTCCCGGGCGACCAGCGCCAGCTTGTGCGCCATCTCCTCCGTCGAAGAGGGATCGAAGAAGACGGCGGCGTCTCCCGCCACCTCCGGCAGCGAGGCGCGATCCGAGCAGACGACCGGCACACCCAGTGTCATCGCCTCGACCACCGGCAGGCCGAAGCCCTCATAGAGAGAGGGGAAAGCCAGCAGCTGCGCGCCGGCGAGAACCGCGTGCAACGCGGAGTCGCTCAGGTACCCGGTGAATCGTACGGCCCCATCCGGATCCCTGGGAATTTCCGCACCGTTTTCCGCCGCTGAGCGACCGACGAGCACCAGCCGATGCGGGAGCCGGTACTGCTCGCGCGCCCGGGCGAACGCTTCGAGCAGCCGCGGAATGTTCTTGTTGGGCGAGGTGCTGCTGAAGGCGACGATGTAGGGAGATCCGGCTTCCGCCAGTCCGGCCAGGAGCTTCGCATCCCCCTCGCCAGGCAGGCCGTTCCACTCGCGCGGGGCGTTGTGCGTCACCACCACACGCTCGGGCGAAAGTGCGTAGGCGTCAAGGATCTCGCGGCGAGAGAACTCCGATACGGTCAGCACCCGGCTCGCTCGCAGCGCCGATTGCCTGGCGAAGAAGGCCAGAGCCAGCCTCCGCGCGAGCGGCATGCGATCCCCGAAGGCGCGGTAGTTCAGGTCGTGGATGGTCACGACGGAGGGGCAGGGAGCCCGCAGCGGAGCTACGTAGCCGAAGGAGTGCACGAGATCCACCCGGTGCTTCGCGAGCAGTTGGACGAAGCGGCCCTGCTCGTAGGCGTAGCGTACGCCCTGGCTGCCGGCGGAGACGGGGCAGACCACGCGCTGGATGTTGGGCGCCTCCGGAAGCGGCCATGCCGCCGATTCCCGATTGACGAAAACCAGGAACTCGTCTGCGTCGCTGGTGGCAGCCAGCCCCTGCAACAAGCCGGCAGCGTAAGTCTCCGTTCCCCCCACCACATCCGGAAGCAGATACAGCAGGTTGAGTCCGATCCTCATCCTGATCTCACCTCGATCGTCCACGCGGCTCCCGGTGCTCCAGCGGGCATCTATCCCCTGCTCTTGCAGGCGGCGTGCAGCATGACCGGCCGGGGGACGGAATCGAAGCAGACCAGCCCCTTCACCCTGAAGCGGTACCCGAGCTGGAGGGAGGAGAGGTAGTCGATCATCCGGTTGCAGTGATCAGGATGATGATAGGTGGTGACCGCGAGAGCCGGTCGCCAGCGTTCCAGCGAGTGACGCGCTCCCTGCAGCACGGCGAGGTCGCTACCCTCCGCGTCGATCTTGATGTAGTCGAGGTGGGGGATTCCTTCCTGCTCCGCCCAGTGGTCGAGAGAGAACTGCTCGATGCTCTTAACGGCCTGCGTCGAAGAGGCCGGCTCCTCCGAGGAGAGGGCATAGGAGGCCAGAGGGTCGTCGGCCGACTCTACGAAGGATACGGTACCGGAGCTGGCGCCGAGCGCGGCAGGCACCACCTGCAGCCTCTCCTCCAGGCCGTTCCGCTCCGCGGTGAGCTGCAGCGCTTCCGCCATCCGAGAATCAGGCTCGAAGCACCAGACCTGCGCCGCCTCGTAGCGGATGAGACTCTCGAGAGCGAAGCCTCCCTCACACGCACCTACATCGACGACCACATCGCCGGGAGTGATCCTGGTGGGAGGGCAGAAGTAGTAATGGCCGTTCGAGGGGGCCAAGAGCTCGACCAGGGCGGTGGCCAGACGCGAGGGCGAGCCGGCGGATGGCCAGGCCAGACCGTAGGCTCCGAAATCGATCCAGTCCAGCTCCTGCCCGATCGGCTCCACCCTCATCCGGCGGAGCACGCTCTGGCGCTTCAGTCCGTACCAGGAGAGAGCCGAACCGAGACCCGCGAACAACCCGACCTCACGGACGATCGGGTCTCGGGTAAGAAGGGAGCGGATGCAATACAGCCGTTCAGGAAGCGAGCCGGGCATAGAATCGTGGTGGAAAGCTAGCTCTCAAGCCGTGATCGGACCGGTGCGGCGCCGCCGAACGCTCATCGAGCCACCGGTGATGGCTGCTCTGTCGGCCAGGGAAGGGCATCCCGTACAGGGATTTTCCGCCACACCATCCGGAAGAGCAGCGCCTGAGCGACGCTCCACACCAGGGCAAGAGTAAGTGGAGCATAGGCCATCACCGGCCAGAGCGACAGGTGGATCATGAAGAAGAACGAGAAGAAGCTCGGGCTCCGGAAGAAGTGCTCGTACGCCATCCGTTGCCAGAAGCCCTGCAGTGCGCCCAGCGCGAAGACGCCGACGACACCGAAATCGAGATAGGTCGGCGTCCACGCGAGGAAGCCCGGCGTGTGCCCTGCCTCCGCCGCTCCGGGAAAGAGCGCCGCGTGGATGAGGGTCGCTCCATACTCGTAAGGCTTGTCCGGGTACAGTCCACGTGGCACGAAAAACCAGAACGAGGAGAGCCACACCCGGCCATACTGGTAGCCGAACTCATCGAACCGCGAGAAGAAGTGAGCGGTCGTACCGAAGTAGTCGAAATAACTTAGCGCAATCACCAGATCCGCATACGAACCCTGGAGCACCAGCAGAGCCATGATGGCGGCCAGGCCCCCTACGGCCAAACCCGCGAGGACCACAGGACG
>JACDHR010000626.1 GCA_013820915.1 Gemmatimonadota bacterium | reverse complement strand
GCTCAAGCCGCTGCGAAAGGTCGCGAACCTCCGCTGGTGCGCGAGCTGTGGGTGGGAAGGGGTGATGCGCCCCGCCATGTGGGCCCGCCCGCTCCCGACGCTGGAAGTGGTGCCCGACGATGCCGGCGAGACGGATGACAACGCCCCGTGGCGGGGAGGCCCCGGCAGCTGAGGCGGTGCGGCGGTGGCGATGCCGCTCACGCGCATCGGTGCCGCCCCCACGTACCGGTAGGCGGGAATGTGGCGTGCTGCAGCGGCAATGCTATCCCACCAGGACGCTGACCAGTCGGGCCGGGTCCAGGTATCGGCGTGCCATGAGCATCACCTCCTCGGCGGTGACAGCCTCGACCGCTGCCGGGAAGCGTGACCAGTACTCGTCCGGAAGTCCGAACGCCTCCAGCGTGACGAATCTGCTCACTACCCGTCGCGGAGTTTCGAAGGCGCGGGGCAGCGAAAGGATCAGTGCATCCTTTGCTCGGCGCAGCTCCGCGTCCCCGACCGGCTCATCCAAAATGCGGCGGATCTCGCGGTGCATTTCACGAAGGGCTTCATCCCGCACCTCCACGTCCACGGCGGTTTCCGCCACCCACCCGCCGGCCCCGAGCGCCGCCACGAACGACGAGCGGGCGCCGTACGTCCACCCCTTCTCTTCCCGGAGGTTGGCGCCCAACCGTCCCGTGATGGTGCTCCCGCCGAGGATGTAGTTCGCAAGCGCCGCCGGGATCCAATCGGCGGAGTTGCGCGGCAGCCCTCGCCCGGCAATGCGGATCTCGGACTGCAAGGCACCCTTCCACGGCAGGATGATGGTTTCGGCGCCGGATGCCATAGCCTCCGCGTCGCGGCTGGTTAGCGGAGCTTCCGGTGCTCCCCTCCAATCGTGCAGCACACGTTCCAGCTGCTCGGCGAGCGCCCGCGGGTTCAGGTCTCCCGCCGCAACGAGGAGGCTCCCTTCCGGACGGTAGTACGCGTGGTGGAAGGCCTGAAGAGCGGAGACGGAAAGCTCCGCCACGCTATCCGGAGTACCGAGCGCGGGGCGGCCATACGGATGGTCCGCGCCGAAGACCTCAGCCGCGGTGCGGTCATCCGCCACGTTCGCGGACTCATCCAGGCGTGCAGCCAGAGAGTCCAGCAGCTCGTCCCGTACGCGCTCGACTTCTGTAGCCGGAAACGCGGGGCGGACGACCAGGTCGGCGAGGAGGGGAAGCGCCTCGTCCAGCGTTTCGCTCAGGAGGAACAGCTCGACCTCGGCGAAGTCGTGCCCGACGTCGACTTCGACGGATGCCCCGAGCAGATCGAGTCGCGCGTTGAGCTCCTCCGCGGTGAGCTGCGCTGTGCCTTCGGTCAGAAGCTGGCCTACCAGGGCCGCGGTACCGGCGCCTCCTGTCGGATCGGCGGCAGATCCCGCGGGGAGCACGAGCCGGATCACGATCTGCGGCAGCCCGGCTTGACGGGCTGCCACTACGCGGAGACCGTTCGCCAGCGTGTAGCGCTCCGGGCGGGGTACACGGGGAGGGGCGGGAAGGCCGGACACCGGCAGCGGGAGCGCGCGTGCGAGAGCCTGCTCAGGCGGCGTCATCGAGCGCCTCCTCCCCGTTCGGCACCACGACCAGCGTTGCCCCGGCGTCGTGCGCGAGGTACGTCCGTGCCGCGTGGATCACATCCTCGGCAGTGACATCGAGGTATGCGTCCATCACCCGGTTCAGAGCATCGGCCTCGCCGAGTAGGGTCGCCGCATGCGCGAGTGCCTCGGCGCGATCCTCCAGGGTGGAGAGCCCCGCAAGCTGATCGCGGCGGATCCGGCGGATCGCTCCGGCGATCTCCTCCTCACCGACACCCTGCCGCACGACCCGCTGGATCTCTGAAGCAATGCGCTCCTCGATCGCCTCCGCGGTTGCACCGGTGCGCGCAGTGGCTACGACTCCGAACATCCCCTGCAGCTCGGTGGGGAGCAGGTAGGTGTCCACCTCCTGAACGAGCTTGGCTTCGCGGACCAGAGCCTTCTGCAGGCGAGAGCTCTCACCGTCGGCGAGCAGATAGGCCAGGACGTCGAGCGCATTCCATTCCGGGGTGCCGTACGCGGGAGTGGTGCGCGCCTGGTAGACGCGCGGGAAGGAGACGCGGTCGGGGAGGATCTCTCGCACAGCCGCGTGCGGCGTGCCGTGCGCCGGCGCGTCTCGCCGAGGGGGTACGCCGGCACCGCCGGGG
>JACDHR010000625.1 GCA_013820915.1 Gemmatimonadota bacterium | reverse complement strand
GCCGCTCCAGGGTACGGCCCAGGCGGCTGCTCTCGAGCTGCCGCTCCAGCACCTCACGGTGCGCCTGCGAGAGCAGCAGGTTCTGCGGATCGTAACGCTGGAAGACGTCGAAGAAGAGGCCGCTGGATGCCTGGAGCTGACGGGCCGTCTTGCCGGCGTGCGGGTAGCCGGGAAAGACCAGCCCCGCCACACGCGCGATCTCGCGGAACTGGCGCCTGGCCATCTCCGCGGCGTTGAGGGATGCGGGGACGTCCGCGACCAGCGCCTGTGGGCTGAGGAGGTCCCCGGAGAGTGCCTCCTCGAGCGGGGCAGGATCCGGGGAGAGCAGCTCGAAGCCGTAGTCGTTCGCGGCCAGGGTGAAGGAGATGGGGCGCAGGCGGGAGATGCGGTAGGCGAAGAGCGCCGCCAGCCCCTCGTGTACCAGCCGTCCCTCGAAGGGAAAGAAGAAGAGGTGGTGCCCCTCGCGCGTGCGGACCCGCTCGATCAGCAGCTCGTCCGCGGCGGGGATGCGCGACCAGCGCGCCTGGATCTCCAGCACCGGGCGAACGGCCTCCATCTCCGGGCCGCGGAAGACGCCGCGGTGCGCCTCCTCCAGCCGCGCCCGCAGCGCCGCGGCCAGTTCGCCGGAGAGCGGCAGCCGGCTCCCCATCCAGCGCGGGATCGCGCCCCGGACCGAGGATGCGCGACGCACCCACGCTTTCATGTCGCGCACCCGCACGAACTCCAGCGGCTTGCCCGCGAAGATGAAACGGTCGCCTGGCTTGAGGCGGGCGATGAAGGACTCCTCGACCGAGCCGAGCCGCGCGCCGCGCAGGTACTGCACGGTGATGTGGGCGTCGCTGACGATGGTGCCGATCGCCATCCGGTGCCGGCGCGCGATGGCCGGGTCTTCGACGACGTAGGCGCCGTCGCGGGTGACCACGCGCGAGTACTCGGGATAGGCGCGGAGCGCCTCGCCGCCGCGGGTGACGAAGTCCAGCACCCAGGCCCACTCGTCGTCGCGCAGCTCGGCGTAGGCGCGGGTGCTCCGCAGCTCCGCGAGCAGCTCGTCCGGCCGGAAGCCGCCGCCCATCGCCACGGTGACCAGGTGCTGCGCCAGCACGTCCAGCGGCCGCTCGACGGGGAGGCGCGACTCGACGGCGCCCGCTTCGATGCCGTCGCGCGCGGCGGCGACCTCGATCAGCTCCAGCACCTGCGTGGGCACGCAGGTGACGCGGCTCACCGCGCCTGGACGGTGGCCGCTGCGCCCCGCACGCTGGAGGAGCCGCGCCACTCCCTTGGGGCTGCCGATCTGAAGGACGCGATCGACCGGGGAGAAGTCCACGCCCAGGTCCAGGCTCGAGGTGGCGACGACGCAGCGCAGCCGGCCCTCGCGCAGCCCCTCCTCGACCCACTCGCGCGATTTGCGGTCGAGGGAGCCGTGGTGCAGCGCGATGCTCCCCGCCCACTCCGGACGCGCCTCGAGCAGCGCCTGATACCAGATCTCCGTCTGCGAGCGGGTGTTGGTGAAGACTATGGCGCTCTCCCCCTCCTCGATCGCCTGCACCACCTGCGGCAACATCTGCGTGCAGAGGTGGCCGGCCCAGGGGAAGCGCTCGATGTGCGGCGGGATCAGCGCGTCCACCACCACCCGCTTCGGCTCGACGCCGCGGACGATCCGCGCGCTGCTCCCCTTTCCGTCGGCGCCCAGCAGCGCCTGCCGCGCCTCCTCCAGATTGCCGAGGGTCGCGGAGAGGCCCCAGACGCGCAGGAGCGGCCGGAAGCGCCGCAGACGGGCGAGTGCAAGCTCGACCTGCACGCCGCGCTTGGTGCCCATCAGCTCGTGCCACTCGTCCACCACCACCAGGCGCAGCTCGTCGAAGAGCGCGCGCGCGTCCTCACGCGAGAGGAGGAGGGTGAGGCTCTCGGGGGTGGTGACCAGCGCCGTCGGCAGGCGCCGGCTCTGGCGGGCACGCACTGCCGCGCTGGTGTCGCCGGTGCGGGTCTCCAGCGTCCAGGGGATGCCGAGGTCGCGCAGAGGTTCGGCGAGTGCTTCTCCGGTGTCCGCCGCAAGCGCGCGCAGCGGGGTGATCCAGAGCACCCGCAGCGGAGGGGAGCTGTCTCGGCGGGGACGCTTCGGGCCGGTCGCCGCAGGTGCGGGGCCGCGCGCCGTCGGATGCTCCAGCATCCACTCCAGCAATGGCCCAATCCAGGCGGCGTAGCTCTTCCCGGT
>JACDHR010000624.1 GCA_013820915.1 Gemmatimonadota bacterium | reverse complement strand
CTCCAGAGCGTGGTCGGCGGCCGCTTGGGTGCAGATCGGCGAGTCGGAGCCGTCCGAGACAGTGGTGTTCCCCCGGACCTCCACGCGGGAGCCCACCGTTACGGCGCCGGCCACTCTGTTGCGGAGCCTGACCGACTCGGTGGTCAGGCGCGCCAGTGCGGTGACGGTCCGCCCGCCGGAGAGCGCGGTAGCGGTCAGCGCAAAGATCTCATCCGGCGGATAGGCAGGGTCGGCGGCGCTCGCGAGCTGCACGATGCGGCTCACGGCGAGCTGCACCGCCTCCACCGCGGGATCTCCGGGCGCGCCGGGCGCGCGATATTCGACCTGCGCGGGGGCGAGCGCGAGGTTGACCTCCGCGACGTACGCCTCGATCGCGCCTTCGGCCGTGTACAGGTCGTACGTGGCGCTCTGGTGCGCCGCGCTGATCCCGGCCTCCGTGGCGCCGGTCAGGAGCGCGCCGCTCACCATCACCGAGAGCACGAGCAGCGCGAAGAGCGTGACCGGGAGTGCGACGCCCCGCTCATTCCCGGCACCACCGGCCCACCGTTTCCCCTTATTGCGCATGGTTTCTCTTCCGTGGCTCAGTTGCGGAGGTAGACCAGGGTGGACGCCTCGGAGAGCTGTGGGACGCCATGGGTGCGGGTTCGGCTCCGCGTGCGCACCGTCAGTGCGATACGCGCGACTTGCGGCAGCTCCGCGGCGGTGACGGGAGCGGCGATCGCGGTACCGTCCGCTCGGGAGTAGCGCAGCTCCAGCCCGTCGGCCGCGGGGAGCGGGCCGGCCATCGCCTCCCACCTCGGCGTGCCGTCGGCCTCGAAACCGATGACCCGCCGCAGCCAGTACATGCCGGCACCCGTGCTCGCTCCCGCCGCCATCCTCACGTCGTAACCGACCTCCTCGTAGACGAACGCCTGCGAACCGGCCGGGATCGTCATAACGCCGGACGCGGGGTCCAGAAACCCGGCGCCGGTGAAGACCGCCTCGACGGCGCCCGGAGATGCTCCGAGCCGTGTGTCGCACGGGTTCGCCGTCGTCGTGCTTCCCACCGTGGGTACGAACGACCAGCGCGCGACCGGCTCGGCTACCGAGGCCGTCTGCGCCACGGCGACCCCCCAGCGGCGCCGGGCGTACTGGAAGTCCGGTGGAAAGGTGCCGGGCGCGAAGCGCACCCACAGCCGCGTCGTGTCGGCCTCCACCGCGTTGCACACCGCTCCCCAGGCACGCGGCACGCGCAGCCGGATCGCGTCCGTACCGCCGCTGACCAGCGCGCCCGCCGGTGCGCCGCGCAGCTCGGCCGAGATCACGTCGAGCGCCACGCGCGCGTTCTGCTGCACCTCCTCGCGCGCGCCCTGGTAGCGCCCGAACCGGCTCTGGCCCAGCAGGAGATCGAAGACCGCTCCGCAGACGATCCCGCTGATCACGATCGAGACCATCAGCTCGATCAGCGTGAAGCCGCCACGGCTACTCGGGGCACGCCGCACCCGGCACCTCCGGAAGAACAGGGGAATACGCACGCGACTGCACGCTGAACGGCCGGGGCGCACCGCCGCGCGGCTCGGGTGTCACCGTGACGCTCACGACGGAGGCGGCCCCGGGGCCGGCGTCGATCGTGACCGCGCGGGTGACGAGATCGCCGTTGGCGAGTGTGAGGCCCGTGCACGAGCCCGGGATCACGCCGGCGCGGATCTGTTGAACCGCGTCCTCCAAGTAGAGAACGGCGGTGGCCGCAGCGCGGGTGCCGCGGTCGGCGAACCCCACGGATTGAACGGCGGCCACGCTGAGGCCCTGCAGCCCGAGCAGCCCGACGGCGAGGATGACCATCGCCATCAGCACCTCGATCAGCGTGAAGCCGGCGGCCGGGGTGGAGGAGCAACGCACTGGACCACACCTGCGACGGAGAGAAGAGGAGCGTGAACGGAAGAGGACCAGTGGCAGCTAATGTGCCAAAGCAATGCTATCTAAAAAGATAGCCCGCTTACACATGTTCCTGGCGAAAACACGCGCAGCGTGCAACGGTTACTGGGACATGAATTCCCGTCTCGCCAGGGGCACGGGTGCCTCGGGTGAGGGCATGCACCGGATGCACGGTGAAGCTGGAGAAGGGGTATCAATCGAAGCGCACGAGGCGACCCAGCGAGGAGAGCTTCATCGAGTCTGTCATCGCGCCGCGCTGCACGAGGAAGGTGCGGCCGACCACACCGCGTGGCACGCCGCGCGA
>JACDHR010000623.1 GCA_013820915.1 Gemmatimonadota bacterium | reverse complement strand
GGGCTGAGGTGCCGAGCAGCAGAGCCGCCACCAGCAGCGGGATCAGCACGTTGAGAAAACGGCCAATGCTCCAGGGCCAGAAGGTGAGCATCACCCCGTAGGCCAGCACGTAGAGCGCCGCCGCGCGCCAGCGCTTCCACATGATCGACAGCCCCACTATCACCGCTACGGCGACAAGCACGGCAATCAGCAGGTCGAGAACTCCCAGAACGGGTACGTGGGGAACCTCGAAGCTGCCCGGACCGGGCAGCGGGGGAATCCCGATCCGGTTGGGGATGAAATAGGCGAAGTACTTGGTGAGGTTGATGACCGCTCGGGCGAGGAGCACCATGGCGAAGGAGACCTCCTGGCCGGCCGTAAAGACAGCGTCCGCGATGTAGGAGCGGCCTACGTGCTTCTCCGGCGCCACTGCCGTCCACACCAGCCACGCTCCGACCGTTACGCTCCCGGCAGCCGTAAAGAGCGCCGCGGCGGCATAGCGGCGTTCGAGCATCCAGTGCGCCCAGATCCCCGCCAGCAGCGCGACCCCCACGCTGCGCGTCAACGCCGCCGCGATGGCCATTGCCCCCGCCGCCACTAGAATCCGCGGGGAGGGATTCCTGCGGGCCAGGAGCGCTATCGCAAGCATGCTCAGCAGCAGATAGGTCGCATCCGTGCCGATCTTGGCGCCTGTACCGACCAGGTGTGGATTGACCACCTGCGCCGCCAGCACCGCCAGCGCAACTGCGCTGGACCACAACCGGCGCAGCACTGCAGCGACGAGTGCCAGCGCGCCCGTTGCGGCTGCGATTCCGAGGGCCTGCAAGAGGGCGATCCGCTCACCGACCGCCACCCCCACCACCGCCAGAAGAGCGGGATAGCCGGGCGGGTACATGTGATGGACCGGGTTGTCTACATAGTAGATGTCGTGGTACCCGAAAGCACGCAGCGAGCGAGCCAGAAAGAGGTAGATCGCATCATCCTGTGCCGTACTGATTCCGCTCGGCCGCGCCAGCCAGGAGAGCACCGCAAAGAGCAGCAGCATGCCCAACGTGGCCGGCCAGAAGAGACGTTCGAGTGTTGCCGGGGACACAGCCACTGCCGAACGCTCCTGCCGAGGATCTCTCGCAAGAGTCGGTGTGAGGTTATCGCTCATCACAACGGACCACAGACTCGTTCAGCTTCAGGAACAAAGTAGAGAGTGAGACACAGCGGATCACCTCCCGCCAGGGCAAGAGCGTTCACGCAGGAGTAGCTCGGCCGTGGAGAGTTACAGGACGCCCGCGCTGGCGCTGCTCTCGACGTTCTCCACATACCAGCGGAGGGCCTCCTGGAGGCCCTGCTGGACAGTATGCGTGGGCACGTAGCCCAGGAGGGTGCAGATCTTCGTGATGTCCGCCTGCGAGTGGCGCACATCCCCCGGCCGAAACGCCCCGTAGGCAGGCTCGACCCACGCCAGCTCCGGATGAAAGGCCGCCAGCCCGTCGCGGATCATCCGGAAGAGCTCGTTCAGCGTGGTGCGCTCCCCGCACGCCACGTTGTAGACCTGATCCGTCGCTGCCGCATCCTCCTGCGTGGCGGCGAGCAGATTGGCCTGCAGCACGTTGTCGATGTAGCAGAAGTCCCGGCTGGTCTGGCCATCGCCGTGGATCCGGCAGGGTACCTCGTTCAGCAGATTGCCCACCCAGCGGGGGATCACCGCCGCGTAGGCACCCTCGGGATCCTGCCGCCGGCCGAAGACGTTGAAGTAGCGCAGGCCGATGCTCTCCAGCCCGTAGGCACGCTGGAAGACGCTGGCGTACAGCTCGTTGACGTACTTGGTGACCGCATAAGGGGAGAGCGGCTTGCCGATGCACGCCTCGACCTTGGGCAGCCCCGGATGGTCTCCGTAGGTGGAGCTGGAGGCGGCGTAGACGAAGCGCCGCACCCCGGCGTCACGCGCGGCAACCAGCATGTGCAGGAAGCCGTCGACGTTCGCCTGGTTGGTGGCGATCGGGTTCTCGAGCGAGCGCGGCACCGACCCCAGCGCCGCCTGGTGCAGCACGACGTCCACGCCCCGGCAGGCGTCGGCGCACACCTCCAGGTCGCGAATGTCGCCCTCGAGGAAGCGCAGGTTCGCCGCCTTCTCGCCCACCGCCGCCCGCACGTCCCTCAGGTTGTGCGGGTGCCCGGTGGCGAAGCTGTCCAGCCCGACCACCCGCTGGTCCAGCGCGAGCAGCAGCTCGACGAGGTTGGAGCCGATGAA
>JACDHR010000200.1 GCA_013820915.1 Gemmatimonadota bacterium | reverse complement strand
GCTCCGGTGCAGGGTGTTTAAGACGCAACTACGGCTCGGAACTCACTGCTTTTCCCATCCCGTCGGCGGTCACTCCGCGCTTTTCAGCACCTGTCCGGCGATCACCAGCTTCTGGATTTCGCTGGTGCCTTCGTAGATGCGCAGCGCGCGGATCTCCCGGTACAATCGCTCGACCGTCTCGCCCGCGACAACGCCGCGCCCGCCGAAGAGCTGTACCGCGTCGTCGATCACGCGCTGTGCGGCTTCGGTGGCGTAGAGCTTCGCCATGGCGGCCTCGCGGGTGATGCGCGGCGCGCCGGCGTCGCGGGTCCAGGCGGCGCGGTAAACGAGCAGCGCACTGGCGTCGATCGCGACCGCCATGTCGGCGAGCCGCGCCTGCGTGAGCTGATACTCGCTGAGCGGTTTGCCGAACGCATGACGCTTCCGCGTCCAGGCGAGCGCCTCGTCCAGAGCGCGGCGTGCGAAGCCGAGTGCCGCGGCACCGACGGTGGAACGAAAGACATCCAGCGTGCCGAGCGCGACCTTCATCCCCGCGCCCGGGTCGCCCACCAGCGCGCCGGCAACGACACGGCAGCCATCGAAGTCCAGGGTGCCGAGCGGATGCGGCGCGATGACGTGGATTCGCTCGGAGATCCGGAGCCCCGGGTTGTCCGCATCGACGACAAAGGCGGCGAAGCTCTTCTCCCCCAGCTCGGGCAAACGGCAGAAGACAACATAATAGTCCGCGACCCCCGCGTTGGAGATCCACGTTTTTCGGCCGTCGATCACGTAGCTGTCTCCATCGCGCCGAGCCGTTGTGCTCATGGCCGCTACATCCGAGCCGGCCTCCGGCTCCGACAGCGCGAAGGCGGCAATCGCTTCACCGGCGGCAACCGGCGGCAGGTACTGTTGCCGGAGGTCGTCCGAGCCGAACAGCGAGATCGGGCCGGCGCCGAGGCCCTGCATGGCGAACGTGAAATCCGCCAGGCCGGAGTAGCGCGCGAGCGTTTCGCGGATCAGGCAGAGCGTCCGCACGTCGAGCCGCTCCGCGGCGCCGCCAAATGGCGCGGGCACGGCGTGGCGCAGCCAGCCGTCGGTGCCCAGCTCCCGGACCAACGCGCGGCACGCCGCGTCCACCGCATCCGTCGTGCCCGTGCCATGCGGTTCGCTGCTTCCGGTTCGCTGGTGAGCGTCCTCCCAGCGCGCACTCCACGCCTCCAGCTCGTCCGCCAGCCGCCGGTGCGCGTCATCAAAGAACGGCCAGGCCAGGAATGAGCGGTCCGGCATCAGTTCCCCTCGAAGACGGGTTTCTGCTTCGCCGCGAATGCGCGGAACGCACGCGCGAAATCTTCTGTTTGCATGCAGATCGCCTGTGACTGCGCTTCGGCCTCGATCGCCTCGTCCACGCCCATCGCCCATTCCTGGTGCAGGCAGCGCTTGGTCATTGCATGTGCGAACGTCGGCCCCTTGGCGAGGGAGCGGGCCAGCGCCAGCGCCTCGTCCATCAGCACGTCCGGCGCCACGAGGCGGTTGTAGAAGCCCCAGCGCTCCGCCTCTTCCCCGCCCATGGAGCGGCCGGTGAAGAGCAGCTCGCTCGCACGCCCCTGCCCGATGATGCGCGGCAGCATCGCGCATGCGCCCATGTCCGCGCCGGACAGGCCCACGCGGGTGAAGAGAAACGCGACCTTGCTCCGCGCCGTGCCGATGCGCAGGTCACTCGCCATAGCGAGGATCGCCCCGGCGCCGACGCACGCGCCGTCGATCGCGGCGATGATCGGCTGCGGGCAGCCGCGCATGGCCTTCACTACGTCGCCGGTCATACGGGTGAAGGCGAGCAGCTCGTCCATCCGCCCCTGCTCCTTCATCTGCACCAGCGGGCCGATGATCTCGTGAACGTCGCCACCGGAGCAGAAATTTCCCTCGGCACCAGTCAACACGACAACCTTGACGTCGGTCGCGAAGCTGAGCTGACGGAAGGTGTCCCGCAGCTCGGCATAGGACGGAAAGGTGAGCGGGTTCTTGCGCTCCGGCCGGTTCAGCGTGAGGGTGGCGATGGCACCTTCCACGCTCCAGCGGAAGTGCTCGGGATGGAGATCGGCGGCTTGGATTCGGGTCTTCATAGGTACGAAGTGCGTGAGTAAGGGCCGGCTACGCCGGCAGTGCGAGCGGGCTGCGCCCGCAGTACGAAAGTGCGGAAGTACGCGGGCACCTCCTGCGCTGCTCCACAGCACCCGCACCTTCCTGCTCTTCCCTCTCCCCTGCCGTCACATCACTTCTCCGCCCGCGACGGGGATCGCGGTGCCGGTCACGGCGGCGGCTTCGGGGGCGCAGAGCCAGCCGACGAGGCTGGCGATCTCGGTGGGGCGCACGAGCCTGCCGATCGGGATGGGGCGGGTGAGAAGCTCCCTCGCCTCCTCGAGGCTCCGGCCGGTCCCGGCGCTGACGTTCTCTGCGGCGCGCTCGGACATGTCGGTGTCGGTGTACGTCGGGCAGACGGCGTTCACGGTGATGCCGCGCTTGGCGGTCTCGGCGGCGAGTGCGCGGGTGAAGCCGACGACTCCGTGCTTGGACGCGCAGTACGCCGTGATCCTGCTGGAGCCGCGCAGCCCCGCGGTGGAAGCGATGTTGATGATCCTGCCGGTGGCGGCCTCCAGCATATCGGGAAGCACGGCACGGCTGCAGAGGAAGGTGCCGGTCAGGTTCACGGCAAGCAGCCGGTTCCACATCTCCAACGAAGTATTCAGCACCGAAGCGCCCTCCGCCTGGCCGGCGTTGTTGACGAGCACGTAGGGCGCGCCGAGCCCGTCGCGCGCCTCCGCGAACGCCGCGCTCACTGAATCCTCATCCGCCACATCACAGAGCACGCTCCGCGTTCGCACCTCGAACCGCTCGGCAACACAAGAGGCATGCGCTTCCAGCACGTCCCGGCTGCGCCCCATCAGCGTTACGCTGGCGCCGAGGCGGGCGAGCTCGTCCGCGATCGCGGCGCCGATGCCGCGCCCGCCGCCGGTGATGATGGCGTGCGTACCGGTCAGGTGTGCCGACCGTGGTACGGATCCCTGTTCACGATTGCTCATCGGCGAGATCGGGAGGGGGAGTGTGCCGTGCCAGGTCCACTACTGCTTCTTTCAGGATCGGGAGATTGCCGTGAATGATTTCCCAGATCCGCTCGAGGTTTACGCCAAAACAATTATGTACCAGGACGTTACGAAATCCGGACAATTCACGCCACCCTACGTTCGGGTATGCCCCTCTCACGCCTTGCGAAAGCCGCTGGGTAGACTCTGCCATCGTTTGCAGGTTCCGGACTGTTGCATCCTGCAGCACGTGTGATTGCATGAACGTTTCCTTGCCGGACGCGACGTTCTCCTCGATGCGGCGAATGCACTCAAGAATGTGGGCGACATAGAGAGCGTCATCTTTCATAGGGGAATGGCGTCGCGAAGGACGTACGGCCGCATCTCCGGCCGCAGCGCCGACTCCGTGACCACGTCGATGCGCCGCCCGAGAAGCTCTTCCAGATCAACGATCAGACCGCCCGGAAACCACGAGGTCACGGGCGGCGCTTCGTCAATCAGCAGGTCCACGTCGCTGTCCGGTCCCGCCTCTCCACGCGCGACCGAACCGAAGATCCGCACGTTGCACGCACCGTGTTTCGCGGCGATCTGTTTGATTTCTTCCCGCTTTTCCAGAACCAGTTGCTCGATGGTCATGGCGGTATCGTCCACAAAGTGTTCACCACTCCGTTCCGGGTCCGACGCCACACGCGTATCGTACCCGGAACGGCCTCAGATCGTGCTGCCGCCGAGTAGCTCCGCCTGCCGCTGCAACTGGCGCTCGAGCTGCTGCTTGCCGGTCAGGTACTGCACGGGCCACGGCTGAGCCGCGTAGCCGAGTTCCGCGGCGGCGTGCAGCGTCCAGTGCGGGTCGCTCAGATGTGGACGCGCCAACGAGCAGAGATCCGCGCGCCCCGCCGCGATAATGCCGTTGACCTGGTCCGCATCCGTGATGTTGCCGACGGCGATCGTCGGGATCCCGGCTTCATTGCGGATGCGGTCGCTGAACGGCGTTTGAAACATGCGGCCGTACACGGGCCGCGCATCCGGCGAGGTCTGACCCGAGGACACGTGGATGATGTCCGCGCCGACCGCCTGGAACGCGCGCGCGATCTCGACCGCCTCGTCGCCACCGATTCCGTCATCCACCCAATCCGTGGCCGAAATGCGTACCGACATGGGCAGCTCGTCCGGCCAGGCGGTGCGCATCGCGGCGAACACCTCGAGCGGATACCGCAGCCGACCCTCCAGTGATCCGCCGTACCGGTCCGTGCGCCGGTTGCTGAGCGGGGTGATGAAGCTGGAGAGAAGATAGCCGTGCGCGCAGTGCAGCTCCAGCATGTCGAAGCCGCACTCGATGGCCATTTTCGCGGCACGGACAAACTCGTTGAGCACACGGTCCATGTCGGCGCGGGTCATCTCCCGGGGCACCTGGTTCGCCGGTCCGTAGGGGAGCGCGGAAGGGCCCATCACATCCCAGTTGCCGTCGGCGAGCGGCTCGTCGATCCCCTCCCACATCAGCCGGGTGGAGCCCTTGCGGCCGGAATGGCCGAGCTGAACGCAGAGTTTCGCCGGGCTCCACTCGTGCACGAATGCGCAGATCCGCGTCCACGCCTCCACGTGCTCCCGGGTGTACATCCCTGTGCAGCCGAGCGTGATGCGCGCTTCCGGCGATACGCACGTCATCTCGGTGACCACCAGCCCCGCTCCGCCCATCGCGCGGGCGCCGAGGTGTACCATGTGGAAGTCGTTCGGCGTGCCCTCGACGGCCGAGTACATGTCCATAGGGGAAACGACGACCCGGTTCGGCAGCGTGATATCGCGCAGCCGGAAGGGAGTGAACATGGGCGGGACGGCGCCGCCCTCTCCCCCGCCCGCACCAGCGCCCGAGTGCTGCGTGCGCGAGTGCGTCCCGGCAGCCGGGCCAGCCGTTCCGCCAGGGTCGTCGCACTTTCGTACTCTCGTACTTTCGCACTCGCGCGCTCGCGATTCCGCGCGGCTCGCGAACCACCGCTCGACACCTTCGAGGTAGCGCGCATCGCGCAGCCGCAGGTTTTCATGGCTGACGCGCTGGCTGCGCGTGAGCAGCGAGTAGGCGAACTGCGGCGGGTCGAGCCGAATGTAGCGTTTGACGTTCTCGAACCACTCCATGGAATTGCGTGCGGCGTTCTGCAACCGCAGCGCCTCCGTTTTCCGTTCCTGCTCGTAGGCGTCCAGAGCCGCAGCCAACCGACCGCCGTCCTCGTCCCCCACTCCGCACTCTGCACTCCGCACCGCGCACTCCCGCAGAATGCGGGCGAGCACGATCGCGTCCTCCATCGCCAGTTTGGTCCCGGAGCCGATCGAGAAGTGCGCGGTGTGCGCGGCGTCGCCGATCAGCACGACGTGGCGCGTGCGCCCGCCGGGTCTCTCAGGAAGTCGGTGGTGCCAGTTTTGGTTGCTGACGCGCACGAACTGTAACCAGGGCGAGCGCAGGTGCCGTGCGTTGCTTTCCAGCCGGTGCCCCTCCAGCCAGGGCGCGAACATCTCCTCGCAGCGGGCGATCGTCTCGTCGGTGCTCATGTGGCCAAAGCCGGCGGACCGCCACGATGCCTCATCGCATTCCACGATGAAAGCTGATTGCTCGCCGTCGAAGCGGTAGGCGTGTGCCTGAAAAACGCCGTGCGCGTTCTCGACAAACAGAAAGGTGAAGGCGTCGAAGAGGCGGGTGGTGCCAAGCCAGGTGTAGAGCGCGGAGCGGATATCGAGGTCGGGCTGGAAGTGGCGCGCGTACTTTGCGCGGATGCGGCTGTTAACGCCATCCGCGGCGACGAGCAGGTCGTAGTCACCGAGGCCGAGCGCCGGGAGATCCGTCTCGTCCGCGACATCGCACTGGAAGCGGATTTCCACGCCGACGTCCGCGGCCCGCTCGCGGAGGATCTGCAGCAGCTTTTTGCGCGCGATCCCGCTGAAGCCGTGGCCACCGGAGGTGATGATCTCGCCGCGCACGTGGATGTCGATGTCGTCCCAGCGCGCGAAGTTGCCCGTGATGCGCTGGTAGGAGTGGGGGTCCGCCGCCTGCAGGTTGCCGAGCGTTTGATCGGAAAAAACGACGCCCCATCCGAAGGTATCGTCCGGGCGGTTCCGCTCCAGCACCGTGACGCGGTGTGCTGGATCGGCCTTCTTCATCAGCACGGCGAAGTAGAGCCCGGCCGGGCCCCCGCCGACCACGACGATCTTCAAACGCGGCCCTCACGGATGGGGTAGCGACTCGTATCCGGACGATCGTTCCACCGGCATTCTACTGCAAGCGTGTGCGGGATGGAAGAGGCGCATGTTCCGGCCCGAGCGCCACGGACCAAAAGGCTGGTGATGCTTTCTCGCCAAGGCGCCAAGCACGCCAAGGTACTAGAGTCCGTCCCGAGCGAACTCGAACGCCGTAGTTTTGGAGCCACGGCGTCTTTGCGAGAGCCTCCCGAGTTGGATCGCCCCACCTCGGAGCCTCGGAACGGCCTCGTTCTTCAGCAGAGTTCTAGAGCATGCCCCAGAAGCTGCGGTTCGCTTCCAAGACGAGTTCCCACCGGCCGCCCGTGCCCAGCCCGCGCGCCACGTCGAGCCGCAGCACGTCGTAGAATACACCCGCGCCTACACGGACGCTGGTCCGTATGCTGCCGCTCGTCTCCACACCCCACACCTCAAGGGAGCGCGCGCCCGCGTCGCCGCTGCCGGCCCACCCGGCACCGGCAAAGGCACGTCCGCGGAGCCACGGGCGAGCGAGGTCGGTCGAGAGGGTGGCCTGCGTGAGCGCGAACCGGTCGCCGCCGAAGGAACGGAACGCATAGCCCGGGAGTGTGCCGCGGCCCCCGAGCAGATACAGCGCCTGGCGGGGGAGTTCGCCCCCCGCGGCACCGGCGGATCCCTGTAATTCCAGTTGCCCGTTCCGTTCGGTCCAGTTCCGATTTGCCCGGGCGCTTACACCGGGGCGCAGAAAGGAAAACGCCCGCTCGTCGCCGTGCAGCCGTCCGCCGGCCGTGCGGAGTTCGGCCTCCCACCCCCACGCCGCGCCGGACGGGGCAGTTTGCCGCAGCGACAGCTCGCCGCCCACGAAGGTGCCGTTGTCGATGGAGCGCACCGGCCGCAGCCCCTGCGCGTTGCCGAACAACGAGGTGCCGGCGCTCAGTTCCGCGGAGTGGTGCCGTTCTATCTGCAGCCGTGCTCCCGCGCGCTGCCGAGCACTGCTGCAACCGAAGCAGACTCCGGTGCAGGCCGAGAAGTCAGGTGGAGGCGAGGGATGCGAGAACACCGCCGCAGAGAAGACGGCGACCTCGCGCGAACGGCG
>JACDHR010000622.1 GCA_013820915.1 Gemmatimonadota bacterium | reverse complement strand
GCCGTACATGGGCAGGGCGACCCGCGCATCAACCCGGCCCCGCGAGATCCCGCCCGCGACGACGCCGACCCGATAACTCCTTCTGCCCGATGAGTAAAGTGTCCACTTCCAAGTCCGTAGAAGCCCTCCGCCACGACGAGGAGAAGCGACGCAACATCCCCACCGCCGAGTACCAGGCGGTGATGCAGAAGGAGGCGCAGGATCCGGTGCGCGTCGCCTACGAGCGGCGCAACCGCGACCTGGACCCGCAGCTCGTCTGGCGAGGCAAGGACGAGCAGGACTGGAGTGACCTGGTGGTGCACGCGCCGCCGCTCTACATCCAGGAGAAGGTGCACCCCAAGGTACTGGTGGACGACCTGCTGCGCGAGTCGCGCGAGCGCCGGCACGACGCGGGCGAGCTGCACGCCGACCTCTTCGCCGACTTCAACGGCATCCCCCACGGCGCGGACAAGACCGAGTTCTACCAGCACGAGCAGAACTGGACCAACCGCATGATCCTGGGCGACTCGCTGCAGGTGATGGCCAGCCTCGCCGAGCGCGAGGGGCTGCGCGGCAAGGTGCAGTGCATCTACATCGACCCGCCCTACGGCATCAAGTTCAACAGCAACTTCCAGTGGAGCACCACCAGCCGCGACGTGAAGGACGGCAACGCGGCGCACATCACCCGCGAGCCGGAGCAGGTGAAGGCGTTCCGCGACACCTGGCGGGACGGGATCCACAGCTATCTCACCTACCTGCGCGACCGGCTGACGGTGGTGCGGGATCTCCTCACTGACTCCGGCTCGATCTTCGTGCAGATCGGGGATGAGAATGCGCACCGGGTGCGGGCGCTGATGGATGAGGTGTTCGGGGAGGGTAACTTTGTCTCCGAGATTGTATTCCAGAAGACTGGCGGCCAAACGAGTCAGTTCCTCTCGTCTGTTCAGGATCATCTTCTTTGGTACGCCAAGTCCACTGAGCATCTGAAGTATCGGCAGCCATTTCAGAAGAAAGAACTGGGTGTGGGACACGGCTCAGGGGCGAGGTACGACCAAGAGGACGAGCATGGGAATGCATACCAGCTTACCAGCCTTACGTCGAACCGACCCCCAGGTGATTTCCCCGTCGAACTACATGGGACGATGTATCGGCCTTCGGGCGGCTACTGGAAAACCGGAAATGATGGTTTTCGCAAGCTGATTCGAGCATCGAGGATTCAACGAGCGGGGCGGACGCTGAGATACATCCGCTACATCTCTGACTTTCCGGCCTACGAGATCACCAACCTATGGACCGACACGGCTGGGAGCGCCGGGAAGATCTACGTTGTGCAGACGAGCCCGGCGGTGGTGCAGCGGTGTCTGCTCATGACCACGGACCCCGGCGACCTCGTGCTCGACCCCACCTGCGGCTCCGGCACAACAGCGTACGCGGCTGAGCAGTGGGGCCGCCGCTGGATCACCATCGACACCTCGCGGGTGGCACTAGCGCTGGCCCGCGCCCGCATCATGGGTGCGCGCTACCCGTACTACCTGCTGAAGGACTCGCCCGAGGGCCAGCTCAAGGAAGCCGAGATCAGCCGCTCCGCGCCCTCCATGCAGCCGACGCACGGCAGCATCCGTCACGGCTTCGTCTACGAGCGCGTGCCGCACATCACGCTCAAGTCCATCGCCAACAACGCCGAGATCGACGTCATCTGGACCCAGTGGCAGGCGACGCTCGAGCCGCTGCGCGAGCAACTCAATGCCGCACTCGGCAAGCAGTGGGAGGAGTGGGAGATCCCGCGCGACGTCGGCGCTGGCTGGAGCGGCGATGCGAAGAAGCTGCACGCCGACTGGTGGCAGGCGCGCATCGCCCGGCAGCAGGAGATCGACGCCTCCATCGCCGCCAAGGCCGAGTTCGAGTACCTGTACGATCGGCCGTACCAGGACAACAAGAAGGTGCGCGTCGCCGGCCCCTTCACCGCCGAGAGCCTCTCGCCGCACCGCGTGCTCGGCGTGGACGAGAACGACGAGCTGATCGACCATGTCGCCGAGTCGGGAGACCCCTACGCCGCCAAGCAGGACTTCCCGCAGATGGTGCTGGAGAACCTGCGCACCGCGGGCGTGCAGCAGGCGCACAAGGAAGACCGCATCACCTTCACCGCACTCACCCCCTGGCCCGGCGATCTGATCTGCGCCGACGGCAGGTTTGTGGCTAGTGGCGAGTGGTTTGTGGCTAGTGGGCAAGGACAAGCCACTAGTCACAAACCACAAGGC
>JACDHR010000621.1 GCA_013820915.1 Gemmatimonadota bacterium | reverse complement strand
CGCCGAGAGCTTCGCGGATGTGCTTGAGGCGATCGGCTGTCTTCGTGCACCGCTGGGCGTCTACGCGGTGCCGGGAAACCACGACCACGTCGTGGGGATCAGAACCTGGCACCGGGAGGTGGCGGCGCACCCGACGATCACCGACCTCACGAACATGGCGCTGCTGCGCGATGTCCGCGGCGCGCGCCTCTGCATTGCGGGGGTAGACGACCTCTCGAAGGGAACACCGCAACTCGACGCGCTTCCGCCACCGGAGATGCGCGAGACCACCATCCTGCTCGCCCACGATCCCGCCCAGGCGGAGCGGGCGCGGCGGGCGTACGACCAGGTGGACCTGGTGCTCAGCGGCCACACACACGGGGGCCAGGTTCGGCTCCCGTGGCTGGGCGCAATACGGAGCCCGGCCGCACGCGACAAGCTCTACGACGAGGGGTTGCGCCGCCGCCCGTGGACGCAAGTATACACCTCGCGCGGGGTAGGCACGGTACACCTTCCGGTCCGCTTCTTCTGCCGGCCCGAGATCGCGATCCTGACGCTGACCGGCGCCCCCCGCCCCCTCTCGCGGCGAGGGGGCGGAAGAGTACGACACGGGTAGAAAGGAACGCTCCTTGCACTGCGGAGCACGTACGTAAGACCACAGTGCCGGCCGGCGGAACGGCACTGTGGCTGTTTCATCGGCTCCGCCACTCCCGGAGGCATCATGGCAACACAGACTGGCGTTGTGGAGTTCTTTAAGGAGGACAAGGGGTTCGGCTTCATCCGCCCGGACGACGGCAGCAAAGATGTCTTCGTTCACCACTCAGCCATCCAGGGCGAGGGGTTCAAGACGCTTCGTAAGGGAGACCGGGTGGAGTTCGAGATTACCGACGACCCGAAAGGCCCACGCGCCGAAGGCGTCTCGAAGGTGTAGGCAACTCATCGAGCCGGATACAACCGGGCACCGGGCCACTCCCGGTGCCCGGTTTCTGTTTCAACGAGCCGCGGAAATCCCGATCAGGGAACGAGCACGATTTTTCCGAACTGCGCGCCCGCCTCCAGCCGCTCGTGCGCGGCGCATGCTTCGTCCAGGGGCAGCAGGATATCAATCGTGGGGACCAGCTCCCCGCGTAGCGCCACGCGCAGCATGGCCTCGAACTCGGCGCGCGTCGCCATGGTGGTCCCGATGATCTGGAACTGCTTCCAGAACAGGACGCGCAGATCCGTAACGCCCCGGTGCCCCGCCGTGGCGCCGTAGGTCACCAGCCGCCCCCCCTTCGCAAGCGCGCGCAGGCTGCTCTGCCAGGTCGGCTCACCCACGTTCTCCACCACCACATCCACCCCGCGCTTCCCGGTATCGCGTTGCACCTCTCGCGCGAAGTCTACCTCGGCCCGATCGTACACCACGTCGGCGCCGAGCGCGCGGATGCGGGCGACGTTCTCCGCCCCATTGGTGAGCGCGAACACGCGGGCACCGGCCAGCTTCGCGATCTGGACGGCCGCCATGGCCGTACCGCCGGATGCACCGATCACCAGCACGTCCTCGCCCGGCTGCAGTGCGGCGCGGGTGATCAGGGCGCGCCACGCCGTCTGGTAGGAGATCGGCAGGGCGGCCGCGTGCTCGAAGGAGATCGTCTCCGGGATCGGGTACACGTTGGCGGCCGGTACGGCGACGAACTCGGCGAACCCGCCGTTCGTGTGCTCCCCGAGGATGCGGTAGCGGTCGCAGAGCGGATGCTCGCCGCGGGCGCAGTACGCGCACCGTCCGCACCAGAGAGACGGGTTCACGACGACCCGCGTGCCGGCGTCCACCTCCTGCGCATTCGGCCCCGCGGTCTCGACGACGCCGGCGATGTCCGAGCCGCCGATGTGGGGCATCGTAGTCTCGATCCCGATCCCGCGCCGCACCCAAAGGTCCAGGTGGTTCATCGCCGCGGCACGGACGCGAACCAGAACCTCTCCGGGGCCGGGCTCCGGCGTCGTGACCTCCTCGATCCGGATCACCTCCGGCCCCCCGTACTCATGGAAGATGGCTGCGCGCATGGCTTCTCACATCGTGGCGGAAAGAACGAGCACCGCTCCGCGAGGGGAGCGGGGGACGCTCACGCTGCCCACGGAAGAGCGGGCGGCAGCGCTCTGAGCGTTCAACCCGGATCCTGCACGGGTCAGTAGTTGGCCGGATTGATCAGGGGTTTTGTCGGTCCACAGCAGCTCTCCGCCTCGAACTTGTGCCTGTTCAAGCATGCCCAGGTGTCCGAGAGGTG
>JACDHR010000620.1 GCA_013820915.1 Gemmatimonadota bacterium | reverse complement strand
GCCGACGAGCTGCTGCGCAACGCCGATGTCGCCATGTACATCGCGAAGAACAAGGGAAAGGGGTGCTACGAGGTGTTCGAGCCGCACATGCACGCGGCCGTCCTGGAGCGGCTCGACCTGGAGGCCGACCTGCATCATGCGCTGGAGCGCGGCGAGCTCGTGCTCCACTACCACCCGATCGTGGTGCTGCGCGACGGGCGCCTCACCGGGTTCGAGGCGCTGCTACGCTGGCAGCACCCCACGCGCGGCCTCATCGCCCCCGGCGTGTTCATCCCGATCGCCGAAGAGACCGGGTTGATGGTCCCGATCGGCCGCTGGGTTCTGGAAGAGGCCTGCCGCCAGGCGCGCGAGTGGCGGCAGACGCACGCGGGCGCGCGCTCCCTCACGATCACCGTCAACGTGTCGGGGCGTGAGTTCCATCACGCCGATCTCGCGGACACCGTGGTCGAGACGCTCGAGACTACGGGGCTGCCTGCCGGTGCACTCATCCTGGAGCTGACCGAGACCGTGTTGATGCAGCAGGCCAAAACGACGCTCGCCCGGCTGCAGACGCTTAAGGAGATCGGGGTGCGGCTGGCGCTGGACGACTTCGGGACGGGGTACTCCAACCTCAGCTACCTGCAGCGCTTTCCGATCGACATCCTCAAGATCGACCGCTCGTTCGTGGACGGGATCGGGAGCGAATCGGCCGACGGCTCCGCGCTGGCGCGGGCGATCATCGCGCTGGGCGACTCGCTGCGTATCGACACCGTAGCGGAGGGCGTGCGGAGCCGCGAGCAGTCGGTCGCGCTGCAGGCGCTCGGGTGCGAGTTCGGCCAGGGGTTCTTTTTCGCCCGGCCGCTGGACGCCGCCGCCGCGGGTGCCCTGCTCGCACGCGATGGGGAGATGCCCCGGCTGCGCGGCAGCGACGACCGGGTGGCGGCCCCGCCACTCATTGTGAGCGCAAGGGAAACTCTTGCGCCGTAGAAGGTCCGGTATAAAGTTCCGGGGGTATCAGCAACTATCGTCGACGTCTTCCTCGCGCCGGATACCCTTTTCGGTGCCGCCGCATCGAGGGAATACAGGGTAACCGGGAGAAGCGCAGGGTGGGGAAATCAACATGGCTGGCGGCACTCGCCATTCTCATGGTCGGGTGCCGGGGAGAGTCGGACGGTGACATCCGCCAGGCCTACGACCGGATGATCGAGACGGAAGCCCGGCGCGAGGCCGAGGCGCCTCCGCCTACTCCGCGGGAGAGCCCGGCGCCGCCCCCGACCGCCCTTCCCATGGACACAGTGCCGTCGGCTCCGGCACCCGTGCCGGAACCGGCGCCCACGCCCGTGCCGCCGGTCGCGCAGGATACCGCGCCGCGGGCCGCGGAGCCAGCAGCGCAGACCGAGCAGCGCGAGCGCCCCGGCCAGGGGGCTGTCACGCTGCGCGATGTCCGCACCGCACGCCACGAGGAGTTCGACCGGATCGTCTTCGAGTTCGATGGCGGGATGCCGGGTCACCGGGTAGAGTACTCGACCGCCGCCGTTCGGGAGTGCGGCTCGGGACGGGCGGTGCAGGTCGCGGGGGAGGGGCGGCTGCGAGTTCGGCTCGAGCCGGCCCGCGCGCACGAGTTCGTCGGCGAGCAATCGCGCGTCACGGTGGCCAACCGCAACCGCTCGCTGGACTACGCCGTGGTCCGGCAGCTCACCCTGACCTGTGATTTCGAGGCGCAGGTCGAGTGGGTGCTCGGCGTCACCGCGCCGAACCGGTTCCGAGTTCTGGAGTTGAGCGAGCCCGCTCGGCTAGTCGTGGACGTGTTCCACTAGACGCCCGGAACGGAGGGCAGCCGGCCTGGGGCGGCACCTGCGCTGCCCGCTATGGCTTGCCGCTCATAGCCCCCATCCGGAAAGCCTGCGCGTGCCAGGAGGCGCGCGCAGGCGTCTCCCAGCGCCCCTCCCGCAGTTGGCCCACGCTCCGCACTGTGTTGTCGAAGACGACCGTGTCCTCATCCACCGTGCCGGCGCGCACCCGCTCCCGGAACTCGGCGCGTGCCGAGTGCCGGATCTCTCCGTCCTCGGCACGGAACCAGACCGCGGAAGAGTCCAGCAGCCGAATCCCCATCTCGCGCTCCAGCTGCTGCAGCGTATGGAAGAGCGAGTCGATGGAGCAGCCCGACACCCCGGTTGCCGCCTCGTCGGCGGCCACGAGCAGGAACCGGTCGTAACGCAGCTCTCGCCCGCCGCGCACCTCTCTGCCGTGCGCGAGCCAGCTA
>JACDHR010000018.1 GCA_013820915.1 Gemmatimonadota bacterium | reverse complement strand
CAAACGACATGCCGTGCGAAGTGCCGGAAAAATGCGAAAAAAGCGGCAATCAGACGGCTGAATACTCCACGGAGCCGCTTTCTTCGCGCCGGCCGTGCTACACGTGTCGTATGGCTGCATCGATAATACGTACCGGTGGTCCGCCCACGTGAAAGGGCCCCGGCGATCTGCCGCGGCCCCTTCTGCGCCTCTCGCCGCGGCGGGCTACGCTACAGGCCGCGCTTGTTCAGCAGGAGGTTGGCCGTGCCTGTGAGATTCTTTGTTACGACTCCGGAAACAGCATTCTTGTTGATCCAGCTCGTCACATCCGCGGATGACGCATTGCCGTGCGTTGCCTTGTAGAGCGCCGCGACGCCGGCGACGTGTGGAGCAGCCATGGAGGTTCCGCTCCAGTACTGGCCCCCTCCGCCACGCTTCGCCGTCCAGATCTGATGGCCGGGAGCGTATCCGGTAACGCACTTCCCGTAGTTCGAGCCGGACCATCTCTCGTCGCTCCTCATCGTTGCAGCCGCTGAGTACACCCGCGACGCGCTCCCCGGCGAGTAGTTACAGGCGTCTTTGTTGTTGTTGCCGGCAGACACGCTGAGGAACACCCCGGCATCGGCCAGCCTGTTCGCGGCGTCGTTCAGCGCGTTCGATTTGCTCCCGATAATGGACATGTTGGCGACGGCGGGGTCGCGCTTGTTCTTCCGGATCCAGTCCAGCGCCGCGATGAACCCCGACGTCGTGCCGCTGCCTTTGCAGTCGAGCACCCGCAGCCCGTGCAACCGCACCTTCTTCGCGACGCCGTAGGTCTTGCCTCCGATGGTGCCGGCGACCGCGGTGCCGTGGCCGTGGCAGTCGGCTCCGTTGCCGCCGAACACGTCGAAGACGTTGCTCGCCCGACCCTCGAAATCGGCGTGGCCCGTCTCGATCCCGGTGTCGAGCACGTAAACGGTCACGCCGCTGCCGGTGCTTGCGTAGGAGTAGGACCTGGAAAGCGGGAGCAAAGCCTGGTCGATGCGATCGAGGCCCCAGGGGTCGCCGTATGAATCCATAAGCTGAACAAACAATGTGGAAGTGGTAGTCGTGCTCTCGGTGCTCGTCTCCACGACGGCGACGGTGTACGTGCTGCCATCCTGCGACGTGCGCATGTTGCTTCCGAGGGTGACCGTGCCCGCGGCGAAGGTCTTCCGGAAGAGGCTGTAGCTGCGGGTCGTGCCGTCCTCGTCGGTCCTGATCTCGAGCCCCGAGTCGGTGAAGGAGCCCAACCAGGAGGGGCGGCTGAGCCGGTCGTCGTGCGCCACATAGACGACGGCGTCCGTGCTCAGACGGAAGGAGAGGAAGCTGCTGCTGCCTACCGCGGCATCCTTGTCGTCATTCGACGTCTGCAGGTACGTCGCCCCGTTGAGCGCGGAGGGCACCGATTTGAAGGTGAAGCTGCGGTCGTAGAACTGGCGCACCCCCTTCTTCAGTCCGTCGCCCACCACCGGGTACGTTTTCCCCGTTGTGGTCACGGCGCGCGAAAGCAGTGTGCTGGAGGTGGTCGTCGCATTCATGGGCGCCTCCACCACGGCAACGCTGTACATGCTTCCATCCTGCGACGTGCGCATGTTGCTTCCGAGGGTGACCGTGCCCGCGGCGAAGGTCTTCCGGAAGAGGGTGTAGCTGCGGGTCGTGCCGTCCTCGTCGGTCCTGATCTTGAGCCCCGAGTCAGTGAAGGAGCCCAACCAGGAGGGGCGGCTGAGCCGGTCGTCGTGCGCCACATAGACGACGGCGTCCGTGCTCAGACGGAAGGAGAGGAAGCTGCTGCTGCCTACCGCGGCATTCTTGTCGTCATTCGACGTCTGCAGGTACGTCGCCCCGTTGAGCGCGGAGGGCACCGATGTGAAGGTGAAGCTGCGGTCGGAGAACTGCCGCACCCCTTTCTTCAGTCCATCGCTCACCACCCGGTACGATTCACCCGTGGAGGTCGAAACCTTGGAGATGCTGAGGCTCGATGTCACGAGCTTGGTCGAAACGAAGCTCCCCGCGGCGTAGCCGGTGCTGAGTGCGCTTTCTTCGATGACCTGGTTCTCTTCCACGTACTCGACGTGGGGGTGCATCCGAAGAGCCGCGAGCTGCGGCGCCGTGAGCGATACGGAAAAGCCGTTGATCACATCGTCGTATACGTGCTCCGGGTCCGCGCCGGCCACCGCGGCCACCGCCCGCGGCTTGGCGCCATCACGGAGCACGACGATATACGAGCCGTCGATCCCCTGGCCCGCAGCAGCCATGTGCATGGGAGCGAGTTCGTGCGGAGGACGAGCTGGTTCTTCCGGTTGAAGTGGCGAATTAGGGTGATCCGAGCATGCGGCAAGACCGAGAAGAGGAAGGGCCAGCAGCAGTGCGTACGTTCGGCGTGGTAGCATCGTCGAATATTCGGAAGAGTTGGCGAATTGCGCATGGTGGTCCGGAAATTGCCACGCTGCACGGAGAGAGGCCGCGAAGTACCTGTCGCGGCTACGAAACAGAACGGTGACGAGGTTTAGACACGGGTGGCCGCATTGTGGTTGAGGCGATGAGTATGATCCGAGGCTGCGGATCGGAACGTCGGAAGTTGAGGGGAGCAGACGATCGTATGCCGCCTGCCTCCCGCTAAAGCCGGGTTCGACAGAAATAAAAAATAAAACAAAAAGGCCGCCTTCGGCTCGATCCCTGTGTCGGGATGATCGAGTCGCTGGCGGCTCGGCGGGCGTAGCGATGAATATCGCCGTAGCTCCGTAGCTCTGCGCCACCGCCTTTCGACGGCTTTGCTCTGGTCAGCGGGTGTTGCCTTATTGTGTCGGACGGCCACGAAGATATGCCGCCTGCCGCAGCCGCGCAAGGGTTGCCGAAACACGGTAAGCGGAAGCCGCGTGTTCGCTTCGCTATTCCTGCGAGTGGCGGAGGATGCCGTAAACCCGCCGTCGCTCTTCCCCGGTCAAAATCCATCCTTCAACAATGTGATGCGCCTCCACGCTCCGGCGCCCGCTTCTCTCCTCCCCGACCTCCACCTTCCGGCCAACCGATACGGCTTCCCCCGCGATCCCGGCGTTCGGAATCCGGAAACTCCACCGAACGGGTACATCGCGCCGCGCGGGTTGAACGGGGAGCATCTCGAGCCACCGGACCTCCGCTTCGTCCCACGAGTTCTCATCGTGTGGGCGCAGGGTCCACGCATAGGTGCGCGGAGGCGCATCGGTAGCTCCCGCATCGGTAGCTCCCGCAGCCTCTGCCATAACGAGGTGAGTCGCCTCTCCGTCGGTCAGGAAGAGCCAGTCGAGCGCGCCGAATACTTTCAGCCCCGGCTCGTCTTCGCGCTCCACACGGTGAATTTCCAGCATCACGCCGTTAATCGGCGCACCGCCGATTTCGAGCATTGCTTTGAGAAGGCGGTAGCGCATCTCCTCGTGGCGGCTCCACGCGGAGATCGGCGACCCCGGGAAGAGGCGCAGCACCCGATCCCCCTGGCGGTATACCAGTGCTTCCACGTCTGTGGGCCCGCCCGCCCGAACCCGCAGGGGTCCGTGTGGCAGAATACGCCACGGATCGCCAACGGACGGCGCAGCCCAGCTCTCGTCGAGGAAGGGATCCCACGTTTCGTCATGTACGAGCCAGCCACGCGCGGTTCGCGCGACTTGCGCGCCCTGGCCTGATGTGGAGAACACGAGCGGGACGAGGAGTGGCTCGCCGCCCCGCTCGCCGACGAAAATGAGCTCGTGCGCGTAGCGGGTCGCGGCCGGCGCCTGGCTGCGGATCTCCGGCGGCACTGCCGGCTCACGGGGTGCCTCGCTCCCGCACGCCGCGGCGAGCACGGCGGCGAGCACGATCGGTATCCGAGCGGATAACCGCGGAAATAGGCGAAGGGATGGAGAAGGTAGCATCCCGACAAAGTAGCAGCACCGGGGCGAGGACTCCAGCCGTACTCTTGCGACGCGCGCCGGAACCGGCCTATGTTCCGCGGGTCTCTCGCCCGCACATCCATCTCACCCGCGCAGCCGCGTTATGCAGCTTTATACGAAGATCACGATTGGCCTGGTGGCCGGTGCAGTTGTCGGTGCCGCGGTGAACGTCACCGGCACCGCGGCGTTGCCGTTCTGGAGCGAAGGGGTCCTCCCGTTCCTCAACTTCGTGGGTAGCGCGTTCATCCGCGCGATCACCATGATCGTGATCCCACTGGTCGCCGCGTCTCTGCTCGTCGGAGTCGCGTCGCTGGGTGACCTGAGCAAGCTGGGCCGGATGGGCGGGAAGACGCTCGGATACTATCTGCTGTCGACGGCCATCGCGATCACGATCGGGTTGACGCTCGCCTTGCTGATCAAGCCGGGCAGCCGGATCAACCCTGCGTCGCGGGATGCCTTGGCCCGGGATTTCGGCGAGCAAGCGGAAGGACGGATACAGCTCGCGGCGGAAAGCCCGGGCGTGTGGGACGTTCTGCTCAACATGATCCCGAGCAACCCGATCGCCGCGGCGGCGGAGGGGAGTCTGCTCCCGCTGATCATCTTCGTAATCATCTTCGCGGCGGCGGTGACTCTCCTGCCGCAGGATTCGCGCGAGGTGATTCTGACGTTCTTCCGCGGTGTGAACGACGCTTCCATGATCATCATCGACTGGATCATGAAGCTCGCGCCGTATGCCGTCTTCGCGCTGATCGCCGCTACGATCAGCCGCTTCGGCCTCGACGTGCTCCAGAGCCTGGCGATCTACACAGGGGTGGTCACCGCGGGGCTGCTGCTGCACGCTTTCGGCACCTACGGAACTCTCGTTGCTGTCCTCGCGCGGCTCAACCCGATCGAGTTCTTCCGCCGGGTGCGTGAGGTGCCGCTGATCGCGTTCTCGACCTCCTCGTCCAACGCGACGCTCCCCGTCACGATGGAGACCGCCGAGGAGAAGCTCGGCGTCTCCAAGAGTGTCTCGTCCTTCGTTCTGCCGCTGGGCGCCACGATCAACATGGACGGCACGGCCCTGTACCAGGGAGTGGCAACGGTATTCATCGCGCAGGTGTACGGAATTGTGCTGGGGTTCGATCAGCTGCTCACGATCGTGCTGACCGCGACACTCGCTTCCATTGGCGCGGCGGGAGTGCCGAGCGCGGGGATCATCACCCTCATCCTGGTGCTGCAGTCGGTTGGCCTGGCGGGGCAGGCCGCCGCCGGGATCGCGCTGATTCTCGGCGTGGACCGCATTCTGGACATGATCCGCACCGCGGTGAATGTAACGGGCGACCTGTCGTGCGCCGCGTTCGTCGCCCGATCCGAAGGCGAGACCCTAATGCCGGCGCCGGTGGATCACCCGATCGCGATCGCCCCCGTTCCCGAGCACGAGCTGACCGGGCGCCGATAGCGCTCCGTCCGCGCACCGCATCGACGGTTAATTCAACCGTCTTTGTCCGCCGCGACGCGGCGGCGCGCAGGCACGCTGCCTCGCCCGACGCCCGAGCGCCGCCGCGGCTCCGTTCTCTGCTTCCCGTCCAGAAGCGCGAGGTCGAACACCTCGTCCATGTGATCGACCAGGTGGATCTGCATGCCTGAGAGTACGTCCTCCGGAACGTCCCGCAGATCCTTCTCGTTGCCCCGCGGCAGGATGATCTTCCGGAGGCCGGCGCGGTAGGCCGCCAGGGTCTTCTCCTTAACGCCGCCGATCTCCATGACGCGCCCTCGGAGGGTCACCTCGCCGGTCATGCAGATGTCGTGACGCACCGGGCGGTCGGCGAGGGAAGACGCGATGGCGAGGGTAACCGCGGCACCCGCGGACGGTCCGTCCTTCGGCGTCGCCCCGGCCGGGAAGTGGATGTGGATATCGTAGTCCGGGAAGACGCTGTTCTCGATGCCGAGCGCGCCGGCCTTCGAACGTACGTACGAGTACGCGGCGTTCACGGACTCGCGCATCACATCGCCGAGCAGCCCCGTGATAATGAGGCGGCCGCTGCCCGGCATCTTCAGCGACTCGATGAACATCAGCTCGCCGCCGGATGCCGTCCAGGCAAGCCCCGTCACGACGCCGATCTCCGGGGCGATTTCGGCCGCCGTGCTCATATAGCGCGGCAGGCCGAGCACCTCCTCCATCAGCTCCGGCGTGAGCGTCTTCGGTATCGCCTCTCCCGCGGCTTTGCAGCGCGCGAGGTATCGCATCAACGCCGCGATCGAGCGTCGCAGGTTGCCGAGCCCGGCATCACGCGCGTATCCGCGGGTCAAAAAAAGCAGCGCCTTCTCCGGCACCTGGAGGACGTCGGGCGGGAGCCCGTGCTCGGCCGCGAGCTTCGGGATATACTTCCGGGCCGCAAGCTCTACCTTCTCCTCGGGTGTGTAGCCGGCGATACGGATCTCGATGAAGTGGTCGCGGAGACTTCGCGGAATCCGTTGAAAATCCGCGGCGGTCGCGACGAAGAAGATGTCGCGCAGGTCAATCGGGATGTCGAGATACCGATCGACATAGGCGCTCCGACTCTCGGTATCGAGGAATTCCAGAAGTGCCTCGATCGGGTCGCCTTCCACATTCCCCAGGCCGATCTCATCCACCGCCGTCAGCATGTATACGGGGTTCCGAACCCCGACATCGCGTAGCGCGGTGATGAGTTTCCCCGGCTGCGCTCCGTTGCGTGTACGCCGCATGCCCGCCAGTTGGGATTCGCCGCGCCCGCCGAGACCTATCTCGGTGAGCGGACGGTCCAGGATGCGCGCGAGGGTTGCCGCGATGCCGCGCTTCCCCACGGCCGGAGGGCCGGTGATGCAGGGGATCGGGCCGCGGAGGTCCCCCCGCAGGCGCGCGACCGCCAGCACCTCGAGCAGGCGCCGCTTGGCCTCTACGATGCCGACGAACTCATCGTCCAGCAGCCGCCGTGCACGCTCCAGCTCTATGTTCGGGCACTCCGCGCTGCGGTTCCACGGAACGCGCAGCAGGGTGTCGATGTAAATTCTGATCTCCGTCGCATCGTTGCTCGCCGGTGGAACCACGCGCAGGCGCTCTGCCTCACGACGCGCGGCCGCCGCCACCCGTAAGGGGAGTTGCTCGCGATCGATCCGCCGCAGCATTTCGACCGTCTCCCGTTCGGCCGGATCCGCCTCACCGAGCTCCGCCTGCAGCACGCGGATCCGATTGCGGAGATCCGTAGCCCGATCCCGCCGCGAGACTCCAGTACCTCTCGACGACTGCTCCGCGGTGCCCGCTTTTCCGCTCGAGGCGTGGTTCTCCTCCAGCTCCTGGATACGGTTCCAGCTCTCCTGCAGCCCGCCCAGCACGTAATCGAGACGCTCGACGACGTCGAGCCGCTGCAGCACCTCGTCCCGCTGCGAGACGTTCAGCTGGCAGAGTGTTGCGGTCAGGTCGGCGAACCGTCCCGCATCAGCCACGTTTAGGCGTAGAATACGCGGCACCTCGTCGTTGATGCGCTCCACCTTCGCGGCGACCCCGCTCACGAGTGTAAGGATGAGTTCATTGAGCCGTACCGCCTCCGCTTCGCTCGCCTGGATCTCCGTGGCTGCGCGGGGGGTGGCGGTATAGAACCCGTCGCGATACGTGACATCCTCGAGGTGGATCCGGGCGAGCCCCTGCAGCGTGGTCTGAACCGTTCCGCCGGGAAGGTTCAGGCGGTCCAGCACCCGGGTAGCGACCGCTACACGCTGCAGCGACGCGGGGTCGATAGGTGTATCCTCCTCTTCCGTCCACACGATGGCGACGAGAAGATTGGGCTCCGGGTTCGCGCTCAGCGCTTCGACGTTCGGGCCGAAGGCGATCTGCAGAGCGGTCGCACCCATCGGAAACACCACGGTGCTACGTACCGGAAGAACCGGGATGCGGCGTGGCAGCACGACGCCGAGCGGTGGAAGCGGAGATGATTCAGACATCGGTTCGAAGTGGTAGTGTTCAGCGCCGCGCACCCGCCAGTTCAGGAGCGGAGGCGGCGCTATTCATCAGCTGTTCATTCGATTCGCCTGTCGAGCTCCTGCAAAAACCGCGCGATGCGCCTCGGATGGCTCAGTCTCGCGGCCGGACGCGGCGCTCCCGGTCGAGCCCCACCTGCTCGGCCTGGCCCAGCCAGTGGAAGAAATCGTCGGCCGCGGCCCGGGAGTACAGGATCGGCGTGCCGCCCAGCTCGCGGATCTGCTCTGCATCCGCGGTGTGAAAGACGCGCACGAGCACCGGCACGGAGTCCACATGCTCGAGGAGCGCGCGATTGTCCATGGGCCGCCCCATGGTGGAGATGATGATGCGCGCGCCCCGCGCATTCGAGGCTCGGAGAACGTCCAGGTCAGAGCCGTCTCCCCGGATACAGGGCACCTCGCCCTCGAGCAGCCTCGCGATTACGGCCGGGTCATCATCGATTACCAGCACCTCGTGCCCCGCGATGAGGAGTGTTTCGAGGAGCGGCATCCCGTTGTCTCCGCAGCCGAGGAGCAGGACGTGGCCCGCCATCGGGCGCTCGATGCGCATCTTGTGGCGCAGCGGGTGTAGCGCCATCAGCCGCCACGTCACGCGGTCGGTGGCGAGGAACGGCGTGAGCATCATGGTGGCGACGGTGACCAGCGTGATAAGCGTAAAGATCTCCTCGCCCACGTGGCCCAGCGCCCACGCCTGAAGTACGACCACGAGCGAGAACTCACTAGTCTGCGCCAGCAGCAGCCCGCCCTCGATCGAAGGGCGCGCAGAGAGCCCCGATCGCTCCGCGATGATCGTGACCAGCGGAGGCGTCGCGAGAACCACGACCAGCGCCAGGACCAGCGCATGAAACATCCCGAGGAGGGAAGGGAAGACGAGAAGCCCGCCCAGTGCCGTGAAGAAGATGGCGAGGAAGAAATCCGAGAGCGAATTCAGCTGGGCACGAACGATTCCGCTCACCGGGAAAGGAGAGAGAGACACCCCCGCGAGGAACGCTCCGGCGATCAGCGGAAGACCGAGGAGATTTGCGAGGCCGAGATAGACGAAGAGAACGGCCAGCGTGGTGAGGAGAAGGCTCTCCTCGTCCAGCCCGAGGCGGATGATCAGAAAGGGTGTGACCCAGCGAAGCAGCACCCAGGTGAGGCCGATCATCGCCACCGCGCCCATCATGCCGAACGCGACCGCGCGCGGCCCCGCGGATGCGCCCATGAGCACCGGGATGAGCAGGATGACGAGCAGATCCTGCAGCAGGAGCACGCCGATCACGAGGCGACCGAATGGCTCGAAGAGCTGTTGCCGCTGCTGTAGCAGTCGCACTACCAACAGTGTAGAGCTCGCGGTGAGCGCCAGCGCAATGTAGAGCGATTCCACCAGCGCGAACCCGAGCGCCAGCGCGGCGACCAACCCGAGCGCGCCCAGCGCGGCGAACTGCGCGAAACCCACCCTCATTGCCGCCGCTCTCTGCGCGCCCACGCGCTGCGGGTTGAGCTCTACGCCCGCGACAAACACCAGGACGGTCAGGCCGAGCACCAGCAGGTCCTCCAGCAGATCCGAGGGAGGAAGCGCGCCGACCAGCGAGAGCGTGACGCCGGCCAGGATAAGGAAGGGGATCGGGGGAAGGCGTAGCCACTTTGCGAGCCCGAACCCGACTGCGGCGCCTGCGAGGAGAATGGCGATCCCGATCATCCTTCCAGAACCCCTTCCTTGCGCAGCTCCGCGGCAATGCGCTTGATGCCCGTGTTCTTCGAGAGCATCAGATGGCTGATTCCGATATTGCGTAACTCATCCACCACCGAGCGGTCGAACGCGTGGATACTCGACGGGACGCCCTCGCGCTTGCACCAGTAGGCGATCAGGCTGTTCGCATCCTCGATCTGCAGGGCAGACACCACCAGCTTCGCCTCCGCGATTCCGGCCTCCTCCAGCACCGAGAAGTATTCTGCATTCCCCAGGACAGTCGGGCAGGGCAATTCGCCGAGCTTCCCGGGGTGGGTATCGATCGCGACCACGGTTTCGCCGCGGCGGAGCAACTCCTCCACGATGTGCACACCCAACGCGTTCATCCCGACGACGATGATATGGTCGTGGAGGGGAGAGCCTTCCTCTGCCGGTTCGTCCTGCCCGGCCCGGAAGAGCCTCAGGAGACCCCATTTCGAGATCTTCTCGTACAGGGCATGGTTATAGAGGATCATGTACGATGATACGGCGATCGTCGCGAGGCCGACCAGTCCGATGAGCGAGAGGATCGACTGGTCGATGAGCCCCGCCGAGAGCCCGAGTGCAGCGAAGATGAAGGAAAACTCGCTGATCTGTGCGACCGTGACGCTGGTCAGGAAGCTGGTGCGTTCGCTGTACCCCGCTCGCGCGATGATCCACATGAAGATGAACGGGTTGCCGATCAACACGAACAACGAGAGCACCACCGCGCTGATGGCGTGCTCCGACGCGGCAGCAAACTCCATCTGGATCCCGAGCGACACAAAGAACACCGCGAGGAAGAAGTTCATCAGCGGGTGAACGCGGCGCGTAAGATGTTGGTTGTACGGCAGTTGTGCCAGGCTGATCCCGGCAAGGAAAGCGCCGATCTCCAGCGACAGCCCGAGTAGCTCTGCGCCGAGAACGAGAAGGAAGCACCAGAAAAGGCTCCAGATGAACAACGCCTCCGGCGAAGCGGAAACCCACCCGAACAGCCGGGGCAGCACGAAGCGCGAGGCGAGAAGTGCGACCACCAGCAGCAGCCCCATCCCCCCGAAGGCCATGCCGAGCCCCTTCGCCATCGCCGCGGCCTCCATCGCTTCGGGCTCGCCGAGCCCCGAGAGGAAGGTGAGCACGACGATCACCACGAGGTCCTGAACCAGAAAGATTCCGACCGCGATGCGGCCGTAGAGCGAATCCAGCTCCTTCTTCTGATCCAGCAGCTTCACCACCACCACGGTGCTGCTGAAGGTGAGCGCGGTCGCCAAAAAGAGCGCTTCCATGAAGCCGAACCCAAGCAGCAGCGAGAGCCCGAGCCCTCCCGCGGCGGTGAACACAACCTGACCCAGGCCGGCCACGACCGCGACCTTGCCCACGTCCTTTATCTTGTCGAGGCTGAGCTCCAGACCCACGAGGAAGAGGAGAAGCGCGATCCCCACCTCTGAAATCAGGTGAATCGCCTCGTCGACGGCGAGAAGGCCGGTCAGCGGGCCGAGGGCGAGCCCGGTGACGATATAGGCTACGATGCTGGGAATTTTGAGCCTGCCCGCCAGCACCACCACGATGGCGGCGGCGACGAGGATGTAACCCAGACTTCGCAGAAGCGTCGGATCTGCCACGGCGGTTGTATTCTGAAAAACTGAGGAGGTGCGCCCCCACGCGCGGCGGGGCGGCGGAACACCGGACGCGGCCGCTCAGCGCAAGATCCACTCCCGCGCCCCCCGAAGCGCAGCGTAGCATGGCGGGGCACGGAACGCCTCGGCGGTTTGACGATCGTAGACCGGCCGGCGTATCTTCGGGCGTGCTTCCGGTACTATCGCTCCCCCGGCCAGGAGACGCTGCGTGCAATTCCGGGAAACGCCCTCCGGATACTTCCTCGTGCTCGACCGCGGTGACGAGGTCATCGACTCGATCACCGCGTTCGCTACGCGGACCGGTGTCCGGGCCGCCGGTCTCAGCGGGCTCGGCGCGGTCCAGCGGCTGACGCTCGGGTTCTACGATGTCGCTGCCGGAGGCTACGAGCGGCAGAGCTGGCAGGAGGATCTCGAAGTGGCCGCGCTCGAAGGCAATCTGGCCGAGGTGGACGGCGGCCCCTTCCCACACGTACATGGCGTGTTCGGGCGGCGTGACTTCTCCACTCTCGCCGGGCATGTGTTCGAGGCGGTGGTCTCCGTCACGCTGGAGATCACGGTCGTCACCGCGCCCGATCCGATGCGCCGCCAGCGGGTCGACTTCTGCAATCTGAAACTGATCGACCTTTAGGGAGGCGCGTAGGCCGGTACGGAAACTGCGCTCCGGCGCTCGCAACTCGGAAGCCGATGGATCGTTCTTCTCCAACTCCAACTCCAACTCCAGGGAGCCAGCGTGAAAGTCGTCATTCCTCTCGCAGGTAAGGGTACCCGGCTGCGTCCGCACACGCACGTGACCCCCAAACCGCTGTTGCGCGTGGCCGACAAGCCGGTTATGAGCTACATCCTGGACGACCTGCGCGACCTGGGCGTCGACGATGCGGTGTTCATCACCGGCCACCTCAAGGAGAAGGTCGAGGAGTACATCGCCGCGGAGTATCCGGAGTTGGGAGCCCGTTACATCGAGCAGGAAGTACAGAACGGTACGGCCGGAGCCGTGCAGCTCGCCGCCCCGTACGTGGACGAGGATCTGCTCATCATCTTCGTGGACACGCTCTTCGACGCCGATCTCTCCGTGATCAAGACGCTGCCGGACGACGTGGCGGGGGTGATCTGGGCGAAGGAAGTAGAGGATTATCAGCGCTTCGGCGTCATCCTCACCGATGAGAACGGCTATATGCAGCGGATCATTGAGAAGCCGAAGGAGCCGATCTCCAAGCTCGCCAACATCGGGCTCTATTATATCCGCGACTGGAAGCTTCTCTTCGAGGGGATCGACCATGTGATGAACTCGGCTCCAGGGCCCTCGGGCGAGTACTACCTGACCGACGCCTTCCAGTACATGATCGATCACGGCGCGAAGATCAAGACGCTGGAGGTCGAAGGGTGGTACGACGCGGGCAAGCCGGAGACGCTGCTGGAGACGAACCGGCACGTGCTGGAGACCTCGCGTGGCAAGCGGCCGCGGGGCGGCGCGAACGTCACCGTTCACGAGCCGGTCCACGTGGCCGACGGTGTCACCCTGGAGGATGCGGAGATCGGGCCGAACGTTACGATCTCCACACGCTCGACGGTCCGCGGCTCACGCCTGCGGGATACGATCGTGGGAGAGGCCGCCACCGTGGAGCGCTGCGATCTGCACGACTCGCTGGTCGGTAACTCCGCCACGGTGCGCGGCGTGAAAGGTCAGGTCGATATTGGCGATGACTCCGTCGTCGACGTGAGTGCCTGAGCATCCGGTTGCGGGAGCGGCACCGATCCGGTGCTTGCTCCCGCTACGCCGCACCTCACCCGGCTCTTACTCCGCCGAGACCCGCGGCGGCGAGCAGCAGGAGCAGCGCACGCTCCAGGCCCTGCGCGCCTCGCTCGTTGCTGTACCATTCGTTCAACGTATGGATACCTCCCGATTCTCCGCCGAGGCCGATCGTCACGCTCGGGATACCCAGCGCGATGGCCACATTCGCGTCGGTCGAAGAAGCTGCCAGTTCCGGACGTGCGCCCAGCGCCCGTGTTGCCGCTACCGCCGCCCGTACCAGCGGGGTGTCCGGCGAGATCGTGCCCCCCGGCCGATCGCCGATGACGGTGTATCGGGCCTGCAACGCGCGGGTGCGGCGGCTGCGGCGGGCGTTCTCCAGATCGACCGCGGTGCCGATCGCATCGCGCACCCGCGCTTCCAGTATGTCCAGCTCGGTTCCGCCCTCACTGCGCAGATCCATCTCTATCCAGGCCTCTTCCGGGATCGCGTTCACGCTCGTCCCGCCACCCGCGCGAGCTACGGTGAGCGTGGTTCGCGGATCCGTGGGAAGCGCGATCTCCCGCATGCCGGCGATGCCCCGCCCGATCGCGTGCAGCGGGTTGGCGCTGCCCCAGTCGGCCCAGGAGTGGCCGCCCGGCCCGTGAACAGAGAGGCGGAGCCGCCGCGAGCCCACGGCGCGGTGCACGATGCGGCGTAGCCCCGTCCCGTCGAGGGAGAGGAAGGCGTGCGCGCTACACATAGCGGCGCCGGAGCGGAACAGGTGTTTTACCCCGCGCAGGTCGCCCGCCCCCTCCTCGCCGACTGTGGCAATAAAAACCACGGGGTGCGTGGTGGATAGCCGTTCTTCCTGTAGCACTCGGATGAGGGCGAGCAGCCCCGCGAGGCCGCGAGCATTGTCCGAGATCCCCGGAACGTGGATGCGGTCGCCGTCGCGGCGTACGGCGAGAGAGACCTCCGCGGGGAAGACAGTGTCCAGATGGGCGGAGACGATGACCGGCTCGGCAGTCTCGGCCGTGTTTTCGGTCCGCGGGAGGGTGCCCCGCACGTTGCCGACTTCATCCGAGTGGACATGTTTGAGCCCCAGCGCGGCGAAGCGCGCCTGCACGTGGCGCCCGCGCGGCGCCTCGCCGAAGGGCGGCGCGGCGATCTGCGCAAGCTCGACCTGCTCGGCGAGTGTCTCCGGGTCGATCGTATGGAGCCTCGCGCGGGCTCGGTCGACAGCGGGATGCGAAAGCAGTGGTCGCAGGTTCATTTATCCGGCACGGGTGGCGGGAAGCTGGGCGGCGGGCAAACATGCTCCGCTGTCTCCTGGCTGTCAACAGGGGGGAGGGGGCTGATGGAGATCCTCGGGCTGACGCCATGGGAGTGGCTGCTCCCGGTCATGATCGGTGTAACCGCCGGCTTCTCGACCAACGCGATCGCCATTTGGATGCTGTTCCACCCGTATAAGCCGATCTACCTGGGCCGGCTGCGGGTCCTCCCAATGGGAGCGATCCCCAAGGAGATCGACCGGATCGCGAAACGCATCGGCGAGACCGTCGGCAAGGAGCTGCTGACCCCGCAGGATATCGCGAAGACGCTGGGGTCCGAGGGGTTCCGCAGCCGGTTTGACGAGGTGCTGCGAACCGCGCTGCAGTCGGTGCTGGACCGCGACTTCGGTGCGCTGCGCGAGACGGTGGGAGAGGAGCAGGTGGCCGGAATCCAGGAGGTGATGGACCGCCTGGTGGACAAGCTGCGCGAGGTGATCGAGGTCTATCTTCACTCACCTGAGTGGGAAACGCGGGTCCGCCGGTTCGGCCGTTCGCTCACCAGCGACCTTCGCGTGCAGCCGCTATCCGTGGTGCTGACGCCCGAGCTGCGCGCGGACCTCCTGCACGGCTCGCGGGAGCTGTGGACGGGGGTGCGCGAGAGCGAAGAGTTCCAGCGGGTGATCGCCGATGCGCTGGAGCGGGGGATCGCGGGCGTGCTCGTTTCCGAGAAGCCGCTTCGCCATTATGTTCCCGGGGGAGCGGTAAACTTCGGTGAGGCGTTCGTTGCGCAGTACCTGCCGCTGCTGCTGGAACGGTTGGGCGAGGTTCTGGACGACCCGTCCACCCGCGCTCGCGTACAGGCGACGCTGCGAAGGTTCGTCAACCGCTTCCTCGAGGAGCAGCGCACATGGAAGAGGATTGTCGGCCGGCTCGTCATCACGGAGCGGACGCTGGAGCAGACGGTCGCGGCGATCGAGCAGGGCGGGGTAGAGGAGATCTCGGGGCTGCTCCGTGAGCCGGAGATCCAGGAGCGCGTCGCCCGCGCCGTGAACGACGGGCTGGAGGAGTTGCTCGACCGTCCACTGCGGGATCTGCTCGGCGCGGTGACCCCCGAGCGGGCGGAGCGGATCCGCAATGTGCTCATCGAGCGTACGCTGCACCTCTTCCGTCACCCTACCACCGAGGAGATTGTGCTGGGCCGGCTGGAACGGCTGCTTTCCGCCGCGGAGGGGAAGACCATCGGAGACGTACTGGAGCTGGTCGGACCCGCGCGGGCGCGCATCCTGGCCGATCGCGGCGCCGAGTGGGTCGTCGAAGCGCTGCGCGGCGATCGGGCCGCCGCCCTCCTGGAGCGGGCGCTGACTCGCCAGACCAACTGGCTGATGTCGGTGCGGATCGGTCGCCTCGGTGAGTACCTGCCCCCCGACGCCGCGAGACGAGCGGAAGCTTTCCTGTTCGATCCGCTGTGGAACTTCATTCAGGCGAGGGTGCCAGTGGCTGTTGCCGGTCTCCCGATCGACCGGATGGTGGAAAACAAGCTCAAATCGTTCCCCATCCAGCAGGTAGAGGCGCTGATCTGGCGGGTGAGCCGCAGTGAGTTGGTCCTGATCATCTACCTGGGCGGCTTCCTCGGCGCTCTGGTAGGCAGTATGATGCTCTTCACCATCAGCTGGCCCGCGGGGCTGGTAGCAACCGGGTTTTTTCTGCTCGTCTCGTTTCTGTTCATCAGCATCAAGGCGTGAAGGGAGTCGCGCCCTCCGCTCATCGTTTCGCTCACTCTGGCAATGCACACCATGCAGGAACACGAGCTGATCTTCGACTGGAACACCCGCTCCGGATCCTTCGACTACGGTTCCGTGCGCAGCGTAGATCTCAACGACGAGACGCTGCGGGACGGCCTGCAGTCCCCATCGGTCACTGACCCCCCGATTAAAGACAAGATCCGGCTGTTGCACCTGATGGCGGAGCTCGGGATCGCCTCTGCCGATATCGGGCTTCCGGGCGCCGGCCCCCGCGCGGTCGCCGACGTGGAGGCGCTCGCGCGTGAGATCGCGGACCAGCGCCTCCCGATCGAAGCGAACTGCGCCGCGCGTACCGTGCTCGCCGACGTGCGGCCGGTAGTGGAGATCTCGCAACGGGTAGGCATCCCGATCGAAGCCGCGACCTTCATCGGTTCGTCTCCCATCCGCCAGTTCGCGGAAGACTGGACGCTTGAGCGCATGCTCCGCGCTACGGAGGAGGCCGTCACCTTCGCCGTTTCGGAGGGGCTGCCCGTGATGTACGTGACGGAAGACACGACGCGCGCCGCACCCGATACGCTGAAGCAGCTCTACGGCACCGCGATCCGCTGTGGCGCGCGCCGGATCTGCCTGGCCGACACCGTGGGTCACGCCACCCCGCACGGCGTGCGGCAGCTCGTCCGCTTCGTCCGCGACGAAATCGTCGTTCCCATTGGTGAGGACGTAAAAATCGACTGGCACGGGCACCGTGACCGCGGCCTGGCAGTTCCCAACAGTCTCGCCGCCATCGAGGAGGGCGTAAACCGCGTCCACGGCACCGCTCTCGGCATCGGCGAGCGCTGCGGGAACGCGGAGATGGATCTCCTCCTCGTGAACCTGAAGCTGCTCGGCCTGCACGAGTGGGATCTATCCAAGCTTCCCGCCTATGTGGAGCTCGTCGCGCGCGCCTGTCAGGTACCGATCTCCTATAATTGGCCGGTGTTCGGCGAAGATGCATTCCGCACCGGGACGGGCGTGCATGCGTCCGCGATCATCAAGGCGGAGGCCAAGGGCGACGCATGGCTGGCCGACCGTATCTACTCCGGTGTTCCGGCGGGCCTTTTCGGTATGCGGCAGGTCATCGAGATTTCTCCGATGAGCGGCCTCTCGAACGTACGCTACTGGCTGGGCGAGCACGGGTACAACGCGGAGGACGATGCTCTGTGCGAGCATGTGTTCGGTGCAGCTAAGCGCGCGGACCACACCTTCTCCGACGCGGAGGTCCGGGCGCTGTGCGAGGAGTACGCGCGGAACGCCTCGGCCGCACCCGATGACTGAACCATACGTGGCAAGGCCGAACGCACGCAGTTGGCCCGAACTCTTCGGGCGGGCGCCTATCGGGGTCCTCGTCCTCGGGTCCATTCTCTTCCTGGTCGGGGCGGGACTGATCGTGGGTGGGGCTGTCTTCGCGATTCGTCAGGGATTGGAGAACTGGCCGGTGTGGGGAGGGTTGATGCTGGCGGGGCCGGTGGTTGTCTACGCGGCGCTCCACTTCATCGCCTGTACGCGCTGGACGTGGCTCGCGGTGGTCCTGATGCTGGCGATGATCGCGGGGACCGCGGCCGTGCGCGCGGTGCGCGCGGAGGAGGTGCCGATTGCTCCGGCGGCGGAGATCCTGGTGAGTCTCGGATCGCTGGTGTATCTGAACCGCCCGCGGGTGCGCCAGGTCTTTGGCCGATGAGTGCAGCGGTGCGGGAGCACGCCATCGCGCGTGCTCCCGCCGGTGTGGGCCGGGAATTACCCCTGCCGCGCGTGCTCGACGAAGAGTTCCTGCACGAGATTGTTGAAGTCCCGCGCCATCTGCTCGTGCTCCTGCGCCCCATGCCGCCCGATCTCGCTGAGCCGTGGCTCGCCCAGCTGTTCGCCGGCGGTGGCGAAGGTCGCGAAGGTGTCCTGCGACTGGCGGATTTCGACTACGTCGCCCACGACACGGAGGAAATCGCTCTCACGAGCCGCGTCCACGACGCTGCGCGCCTTGCCGAGAACGGCGCCGACCGCTTCCTTCACCCCTCCGCTCGCTCCACCCGCGGCGCCGATCGCGGTCTGGTAATCGTCCAGCATCCTCTGGTGCTCCTCCAGCTTCGGGAGGTAACGCGAACACAGCTGGCGGTACCGTTCGTCCTTTGCCTGGCCCTGATGATCCTTGATGTTCTCGAGCAGCGTCCGGTGCTGCATCGCAGCGTTGTTTACCTGCGCACGGAGAAAGTCTCTTCCTCGTTCCATGGAGCGCCTCCCAGCCTATAGGTTCTGAATGTGGGACCGCATGAACCGAGGCGGCCCTGAGGACCCGTAAAAAGGACGCACGTCGTGTGCCGACGGGCGGCGGCCATAGTGATCATGCCTGTCTGAAGATACGGATCCCCCGCGGGCGGAGGACCCGTCGCCGCCCGGCACCCTCCGGGCTCGAGTCTCTCACCCCTTCATTCGTCTATTCCGGAGAGCCACATGCCGACTCCTTCCATGACCACTCCCCGCGCGCCGCGTAGCGCGCGGATACTGGAACAGCTCGGCCTTCACCGGCCCGAGCTACGCGCATGGGCGATGTACGACTGGGCCAACTCGGCGTTCGTCACCACGATTATCGCCGCGGTGTTTCCCGCCTTCTTCCTGCTCGTTCCCGCGGCAGGCATGGATGAGCAGACCGCCGTGGGCTACTACGGAACCGCGACGACGATCAGCATCGTTATCGCCGCGATTCTGTCGCCGATCCTGGGAGCGCTCGCCGACTATCGCGCGGTAAAAAAGCCGCTGCTGGGCACATTCCTGGGAATCGGCGCGACCGCCTGCGTGATGATGTTCTTCATTCACCACGGCGATCTGTACCTTGCGCTGATCCTCTTCGGCGTGGCCAACATCGGGGTGATGGGAAGCTTTGTCCTGTACGAGTCGCTGCTCCCGCACATCGCTTCGCACGACGAGATCGACCGCGTCTCGACCGGCGGCTACGCTCTGGGCTATCTCGGCGGTGGGCTTCTCCTCGCGCTCAACCTGGCGTGGATCCTGAACCCCGGGATGTTCGGGCTGCCCGCGGGCGAGGGCCTCTCCCCCGCGGAGCAGACGCTCCCTACGCGCCTGGCGCTGGCCTCGGTGGGCGTATGGTGGGCTGTCTTCTCGATCCCGCTCTTCCGCAAGGTACCGGAGCCGCCAATCGGACTCCAGCCGGGCGAGAAGAAGGGCGATTCGGCGATCCGCGTCGCACTGACACGGCTGAAAGGGACGTTCACCGAACTACGCCGCTACAAGCAGGCCTTCCTGATGCTCCTCGCCTTCTTCGTTTTCAGCGACGGCATCGGTACGATCGTGCGGATGGCCGTCGTCTATGGCGCCGCGATCGGACTGGATCGGAACGCAATGATCCTGGCGATTCTGATCACCCAGATCGTCGGTTTCCCCTTCGCCTTCCTCTTTGGCTGGATGGCGGGGCGGCTGGGAACGAAGCGATCCATCTTCATCGGGCTCTTCGTCTATATGGGGATCACCGTGCTGGCGTTCGCCATGACGACGAGTGCACACTTCATCCTGCTCGCAGCGCTGGTGGGAACGGTGCAGGGCGGGACGCAGGCGCTCTCCCGCTCGCTCTTCGCCACGCTGATCCCGGCGCATAAGTCGGGCGAGTTCTTTGGGTTCTTCGGGGTGATGGACCGGTTCTCGGGGAGCATGGGAAGCGGTCTTATGGTGCTCCTCGTGGCGTTCGGCGCGCCGATCCGGTTCGGGATTCTCGCGGTGATCCTCTTCTTCATCGTCGGCGCGGTCATTCTCGTATTCGTCGATGTAGAGGAGGGCCGACGCGCAGCGCGCGAGAGTGAGGCCAGGGTCCGGATCGTGCCACCGGGAGAGGCGGTGCCGGCGGTCTAAAGGCCGCGCACCACGGAGATGCGCTGGCGGAGCAGGTGGAGGCGTTCGGCGATCCGCGCCTGCCGCGCCGCGAGGTCGCGGCGCAGATCGGCACGCTTCCACAGCAGGAGGAAACGGCGCGCGACGGGCCAGGCGCCGCGCCAGCGGTCGAGCGCCGCGAGGGTCGGGAGTGCCAGTGCGGGGAGGATGAACAGCGTGGCCACTCCGGCAGCCACACCGGCGGCGAAGCCGACAGCCAGCGCCAGGAAGATGATCCAGAGCCCGAAGAAGAAAGCTCCTCCCAACGTGCGGGAGGTAGCGCGTAGATCCGGGGTGGCGTCCAGGCGTGCAACCGCTGCGTCGGTGATCCGGTGCGGGAGGTAGAACACTGCCGCTCCGGCCGCGGCCATCGCGCCGGTGAGGCCAAAGAACGCGAGCTGCCGAACCGTCCATCTCACTGCCTGCCCCATTCCGGGCTGCGACCGCAGGTCGGCGGGGCGCAGGCCGAGTGCGTGCAGAACGCGCATGTGCTCGGAGAGGTCGCGCGCGAGCGGTTCCCATTCAGCGTTCTCATCCTGCCGCAGCCGCTTCAGAATCGCCGTAATCTCGTTCAACGCTGCGACCCGCTGGGCAGGGGCCGGGGGCTCGCCCATCGCGGCGGCGTAGACTGCCGCGGCCGCCTCGATCAGGGGCGCATCCTCCCATCGCTCCATGTTGACGGTCACCGAGCGAAGTGCCGCTTCGATCCGGCGGGTGAGATCCTTCACCTCCGCCGGCCCACTGCCGCTGATGGCAAGATCCGCCCACGCGATGGGCTCACCGATCTGCACGAGAGCCTCGGAGCGGAAGTGCTCCTTCCCGCGCAGCGTCAATCCTATGGGGATAATCGGAATGAGATCACCGTGGAGCCGGGCGGCTCCGAGCGCAATTCGTGCAGCGCCTGTCTTCAATCGGGTGAGCGACGGTTCGTCATGGCTGATCCCTTCGGGGAAGATCCCGACGGCCGCTCCGCCGGCGAGCACGGCGTATGCAGCCCGAAACGCTTCATCGTTGCGGTGCACCGAAGCCGCGTCATCGACGGCACGGTACACCGGGATCGAACCGGAGGCACGCACCAGCCACCCGATCTTCGGGTCCGTGAAGAGCGGTGCTTTCGCGAGAAAACGCACAGGCCGCCGGGCCGCGGCTGCGACCATCGCGGCATCGAAGAGCGAGTTGGGATGGTTGGCGACCAGCAGCGCCGGTCCGCGCAGCGGCACTCCGCTCCCCGCGATCGTGAGGCGGTAGTACACGCGCGCGGTGAGCGTCGAAACGTGGTCCAGCGCGGGAAGAAGCCACATAAACCCGGATCCCGCACGCGTGTTGAGGAGTTGATGGGGAGTGGAATGCAGAACACCACCCGGGGCCTTACGTTGTAGAGAGTTCTGGCAGGACTTTCCCTCAGACGCGGAAGCACTCGGATGGTGCGAGCACACACTACCTCTTCTCAGCTTCATGTGCAAGGTAGTTCGGCTCCGCTGCGGCTGCGTCACTCCTGGCCCGTGGCCTGCGCTGGTGGGACGAGGAACCGGAGCCGATCCCCGGGGATGGGTGACATGTACACGAGAACCGGAGGACGAAACAGTGAGGGGAAATAGCATGCCTGAGGGGATGATCGTCGAGGAAGTCGCAACGGGAAACGACGCGAAGTTCGGCCGCAGCGTAGCGGCCCGCTTTGCCAACCGAGTCCGGATGAACGTGCCCGGCTCGGGCACGAACGAGAAGCTCGTGGAGCTGATCGCCCGGATCAACGCCGACGAAGAGCTGTACGCGCTCTGGTTGGCTGCAAACGTGAACGCCGTCGAGCGCCTGGGGATGAGCGACCACGGACCGGTTCACGTGAAGATCGTGATGAATATCGCGGACAAGCTTCTCCGCCTGCTCATAACCCGCGGCATCGTGCCGAGCGTGGTAGAGAACTACGAGATGACGCTGGACGAGGCGGAGATCGTGGTGGTGCTCGCCTCGCTCCTTCACGATATCGGGATGTCGATCCACCGGATCGACCACGAGACCTACTCGCTCTTCATCGCCGAGCGGAAGATCGGTGAGCTGCTTGCCGGGATGTATGACGTGGCGACCGCGGCGATCCTGCGTTCGGAGATCCTCCACGCGATCATCGCGCACCGCTCGGGCGGCAAGCCGCTGAGTCTGGAAGCCGGGATCGTGCGGGTGGCCGACGCGCTCGACATGGCGAAGGGCCGCTCCCGTATCCCCTTCGCCGCCGGGTCGACCAGCATCCACTCGGTTTCCGCCGCGGCGATCGATGCCGTACACCTCGAAGCCGGTGACCTGAAGCCGGTCCGCGTACGGATCGAGATGTGCAACTCCGCGGGGATCTTCCAACTCGACCAACTCTTCCGGGAAAAGCTCGCGGGGAGCGGGCTTGAACGCTTCGTCGAGCTGCAGGCCGACCCGGCGGAGGGCGCGGAGAAGCGGCTCGTCAACTCGTTCCGGTTGTAGATGGACCCGGTACGCCGCGCCGCGGGCCAATACTCCGCTGTTCGCGGGCTTGGCCGCATCGTATCCGGCGGGCAGGCCGGAGTGGATCGCGCGGCGCTCGACGCCGCGATCGAAGCCGGCGTGCCGCACGGTGGGTGGTGCCCTGCCGGGCGCTGGGCGGAGGACGGCCCCATCCCGCTCCGCTACCATCTGCGGGAGACACCCTCTCCAGACGCGAGGGACCGTACCATCCGCAACGTCCGTGATAGCGATGCCACCCTGATCCTGCTGCGGGGCGCACCCTCCGGTGGCACGGCAGACGCCATCGGCGATGCCGCGCGTCTCGGAAAGCCGGTCCGGCGGGTCGACCTGCGGAGCGATCCTGACCCTCAAGCCGTGCGCGAGTGGATCGAGTCCGTGGGGGCGTCTTGCCTGAACGTCGCGGGGCCGAGGGAGAGCGAGTCTCCGGGAATCTATGCCGCGGCGCACTCGTTCCTGCGCGCGGTCTTCTCCGGCGTAACGTGAGCCGCATGCGAGTTCTGATCACCGGAGGTGCGGGACTGCTCGGCGGCGCGCTCCTGAAGGCTGCACCGGTTCTCCGCGCGAGGGTGGCGGAGACCGCCGCACCGCGCTACGATTGACGGCCGTAGCGCTTCCACACTCCTTTTGCGGGCGTGCCCCGTTCGGTGCGCCCGTTGCGACTGGCGAGGAACCGATTGATGGCTGACGCACCGCGAGTCCGTTTCGCACCGAGTCCTACAGGGTACCTGCACGTTGGAGGCGCGCGAACCGCGCTGTTCAACTGGTTGTTCGCACGGCGGCACGGTGGCAGCTTCGTGCTGCGGATCGAGGACACGGACCGGGAGCGATCGAGCGAGGAGATGACCCGCGCGATCCTGGACGGGATGCGCTGGCTCGGCCTGGAGTGGGACGAAGGTCCCCACTATCAGGCCGATGGCATTCCGCGCCACAGCGAAGCCGCGGAGTTTTTGCTCTCGGGCGGCCACGCCTACCGCTGCTTCTGCACTGCAGTGGAACTGCAGGCGAAGCGAGTGGCCGCGGAAGGCACCCAGGAGGAGTACCGCTACGACCGCTGCTGCTTGGGCGTGGCCGCGAACGAGGCCGAGCGGCGCGCGGCCTTGGGAGAGGCGTTCACCCTTCGCTTCCGTGTTCCAGACGGCCATGTGGAATGGGACGACTCCGTCCACGGCGCGATGCGGTTCCGCAACGCCGACATCGAGGACTTCATCATCCTGCGCTCTGACGGCACCCCGACCTACAATCTCGCCGTGGTCTCCGACGATATCGAAATGCGGATCACGCACGTGATTCGCGGCGACGACCACCTCTCCAACACACCCAAGCAGGTTCTGCTTTACAGAGCACTCGGTGCCGCGGTCCCGGTCTTCGGGCACCTGCCGATGATCCTGGGACAGGACGGAAAGCGCCTCTCCAAGCGCCACGGGGCGACTGCCGTGGGGGAGTACGCGCACCAGGGAATTCTCCCGCAGACTCTCGCGAACTTTCTGGCGCTCCTTGGCTGGTCGCCGGGCGAGGATCGGGAGATCATGACACGCGAGGAGATGGTCTCCCTCTTCTCCATCGCGCGGATCAACAAGAAGAGCGCCGTGTTCGACCCCGCCAAGCTGGAGTGGATGAACGGCCAGCACCTATCCCTCCTCGACGGCGCCGCGCTCCTGGAGCTGGCCGCACACCATCTCATCGATCAGGGGCTGACGTCGGCGGAGGAGATCACCGACCGTCATTCCTGGTTCGCCGGTTTGATGGAGCTGCTTAAGCCACGCGCACGCCGGGTGGAGGATCTCGCGACGCAGGCACTTGCCTACCTCGCTCCGGTCGTGGAGTACGAGCGGGAGGCCGTCACAAAGCACTGGAAGGAGCCGGGCACCGTAGTGGAGCGCCTGCGCGTGGTGGAGGGCGCTCTGCGGGATCTCGATTCGTGGGAGGCTCCCGCGATCGAGGGGGTGCTCCGTGCCGCCGCCGAACAGCTCGGCGTCGGCTTCGGCAAGATCGTGCACCCGCTGCGTCTGGCGCTTACGGGGGCCGCGGTGAGCCCGCGTATCGATCAGGTGATAGAAACGATGGGCCCAGCCCTGGTCGCCCGCCGCATCGAGCAGGCCTGCTCGATACTGGCGCGCCACGAACAAACTCGTTGACATCTCTGTAGCAGCCGGCTAACTTCCCGCTTGGAGTACTCCCTTGCCGGGAGCACCGTGGGTAAGCGGGTAAGTTGTAGCCGCACCCTGGCGCGCGGAAGCTTGGCGCCGGTTCCGTCGAGGGGCTGGGTCTTTACCGTCGCTCGAGCGTTCGGCGCCGAGCGACCGGAGGAACCCTTCGGTGTGGTATTTTGGCCGCTATTCCTTTTGCTCGCGCTCTCTCTTTCATCGCGGTTTACGCATCCCTGGAGGCAGCAATGCCCGAGACTCTAACGAAGATCGAGCGCCGAATCCTCGATTATCTGGTCGACTACCTGAAACTTAACACGTACCAGCCCAGCATCCGCGAGATCGGAAAGCGTTTCGCCATCAAGTCGACGAAGACAGTTTCGGAGCACCTCCAGGCACTTGCCGACAAGGGGTATATCGAACGCGACCCCTCGCGATCCCGCGGAGTTAAGCTTCTGGACCTCGACCTCGAGCCCGCTACCGTCAGGCTGCCGTACTACGGGAAGATCGCGGCTGGGCGGCCCGCCCTGCTGCGCGAAAATGTGGAGGGCGCCTTCGCCTTCGATCCCGACCTCCTGTCCGGATCCGACAACTTTGTCCTGCAGGCGCGCGGCGACAGCATGGAAGGGATGGGGATTCTCGACGGGGATTTCGTGATCGCGGAGCCTGTCGCCGCCCGGGGTCTGGAGAACGGAGACATCATCGCGGCGCGGATCGACGGCGAGGCGACGGTCAAGCGCTTCTTCTCGGGCGACGGGCAGATCGTGCTCGAACCCGCGAACCCCGACTACGCACCGATCCTGGTCCAGGAGTTCGAGGATTTCTCGGTGCTCGGCCGAGTGGTCGGTCTCTTCCGCCGCATCACCCCTGCACAGACCGCGTCCGTAGAGGCGTGACTCCGCGTGCATGCCGAAGCGGGACCCCTGCGGCTGCGCGGGGGTCCCTTTTCTATGCCACATGAGTGAGAACGAAGACGCGCGGTGGATGGCCATCGCGCTCGAGCAGGCACGCGCCGCGGGAGCGCTCGGCGAGGTGCCCGTCGGGGCGGTGATCCTGCGGGACGGGGAGATCGTAGCCACCGGGCACAACCTGACGCATACCCTGAACGACCCCACGGCGCACGCCGAGGCGGTTGCGATTCGCCGCGCCGCGCAGGCGACCGGGCACTGGCGCCTCCTCGGGTGCACGCTGTACGTCACGCTCGAGCCCTGCGCCATGTGCTCGGGCGCGATCGTCCTCTCCCGAATCCCGCGCCTGGTGTACGGCGCCGCGGACCCAAAGGCGGGGATGTGCGGATCGCTCGCCAACCTCGTGCAGCACCCCCGCCTGAACCACCGCGTGGAGCTGCGTACCGGCATCCTCGCCGATGAAAGCGGCACCCTGCTTCGCGAGTTCTTCCGCGCCCGCCGCGAACGCTCGAAGTACAGCAGCGACTAGACCAGCTACACCGCTCCGTGGGCCTCGGCCTGCGCTTCGCGCGGCGTGAGCAGCGGCGTATCCAAGCCGCTGGTTCGGCGGCCGAAGAACCGCAGCGCGAGCCACAGAATCACCACGCCGATCGCGAGCGAGACCCACGGACTCAACCCGTACGCGGTGGGGATATCGCCGACCGCCATCCCGACGGCCGCGACAACCAGCGCGTACGGGAGCTGCGTGCGCACGTGGTCCATGTGATCGCAAGCCGACGCCATCGAGCTCATCACGGAGGTGTCGGAGATCGGGGAGCAGTGATCGCCGAAAATCGAGCCGGCCAGCACGGACGACGTGACCCCCAGCAGGATCGTGTAATGTCCGTCCAGCGCGAGATCGTGGGCCACCGTCAGGCTCGCACCCAGCGGGATCACCAGCGGGAGCAGGATCGCCATCGTGCCCCAGGAGGTGCCGGTGGCGAACGAGATCCCCGCTGCCGCGGCGAAGACGAGTACGGGGAGGAATTCGACTGGCAGCGAGCCTTCCAGCGCGGAGCTGATGAACTGCGCGGTCCCGAGGAACTCCGTGACGCGCCCCAACGACCACGCAAGCACAAGGATCACCATTGCGAGAACCATCGAGCGGATGCCGGAAAGCCATGCGTCCATCGTCTCCTGCAGCGTCAGGATGCGCTGGATGACGGTGAGCAGGATCGCGGCGACGCTCCCGAGCAGTGAGGCCCAGAGCAGGACATGGAACGAGTTGGCCTCACCGATCACGTCGCGGAGCGAGTAGTCGCCGGGCGGCAGAGCCGCGAGCCCACTGAAGTAGAGCCCGAAGAGAACGGTGAACACAACGACCAGCACCGGAACCGCCGCGTTCCACCAGCGCAGCGGAGCTCCGGCGGGCGGTTCCATGCTACCACCGGTCGTATCGGTGAGGAGCTGGGCGCCGGGCCGGTGGACACCGCCGCCGCTCGCGGCTCTGGCCTCCGCGGCTCGC
>JACDHR010000619.1 GCA_013820915.1 Gemmatimonadota bacterium | reverse complement strand
CCACCTGACAGGATCCGGAGCGACCCCCGTGCCGATTCCAGGTGAATCATGCACGCTTAGAGCGCCTATCAAAACCACCGTCCGGATCTTGCAGGAGTTGGCGAATGCAACTCCAGCAGGAAAGGACGAATGGCTGCACCACTTGTACCGGATGAGCTGTGGGAGATCATCGAACCGCTGCTCCCACCTGAGAAACCGAAGCCCAAGGGCGGCCGCCCTCGCGTGCCGGATCGGGCGTGTCTGACGGGGATCATCTTCGTCCTGAAGAGCGGTATTCAGTGGGAGATGCTCCCGCAGGAGATGAACTGCGGCAGCGGCATGACCTGCTGGCGGCGCTTGCGAGATTGGACCCGCGCCGGCGTGTGGGAGAAGCTTCAGCACGAGTTGCTGAACCGCCTTCGAGACGCCGACCAGATCGACTGGTCGAGAGCCGCCATGGATGCCTCCACCGTGCCGGCGAAAAAGGGGGTGCCAAGAGCGGCCCAACCCCGACGAACCGCGGCAAGCCGGGGACGAAACGCCACCTGGTCACGGACCGCAAGGGCATTCCGCTCGCGGAGCTAACCACGGCGGCCAACGTGAACGAAACCACCGTGCTGGAGCAGCTCATTGATGCCGTTCCTCCGGTGCGAGGCAAGCGAGGTAGGCCGCGCAGACGCCCGGAGAAGCTGCATGCCGACAAGGCGTACCGCTCCCGGAAGAACCAGCGGGCGCTCTGGAGGCGACGCATCAAGAGCCGCATCGCACGCCCTGGCATCGAGTCCTCCGAGAAGCTGGGGCGACACCGCTGGGTGGTCGAGCGCACCATCGCGTGGATCGACCAGATGCGGCGCCTGCTGATCCGCTACGAGCGGCGTGACGACATCTATGACGGATTTCATCAACTCGGCTGCGCCTTGATCTGCTTCAACTTCCTCAAGCAGACGTTTTGATAGGCGCTCTTACTCCGCCCCCTCTCCGGCTCGCGTGGGATACGCTGCAATGGGTGCACCGGACTACACGCCACCTCTCTCGAGTTCGGGCGATATGGTGAACAGCGGCACCGGTGCCTGCCCATGCACCGAATCGTTCTCCTTCTCCCGCCTGCGGAAGAGGGGACCAGGGGGTGAGGGCGCAGGAGGAGGCGTACAGCCGGTCGGGCAAGGAGTAACGATTCTGGCGGACTCGATGTCGTAACCTTCCGCAGGAGCCTTACCCATGAGCTGGATCACCGGAGCGGGGATGCGGTTGCGGCACCTCCTCGCGCGCCGCGCCGCGGAGGAGCGGATGAACGAGGAGATCCGCTTCCACCTGGAGATGGAGACCGAAAAGAACCTCCGCGCGGGGATGAGCCCGGAGGAGGCGCGGCGGCGCGCCCTGCTCGCCTTTGGCGCGGCGGAGGCGCACAAAGAGGTGATGCGCGAGGGGCGGCGGCTGCCGCTGCTGGAGGATCTCTGGCGGGATGTGCGCTACGCGGCGCGCTCGCTCCGGAAGACGCCCGGCTTCACGATAGCGGCGACCCTCACGCTCGCTCTGGGCGTCGGCACGAACGCGGCGGTCTTCGGCCTGGTGAGCGCGACCCTTCTGCGCCCGCTCCCCTTCGACGAGCCTGAGCGCCTGGTCACGCTCTACCAGACCCACGCCGAGCCGGGGGAAGAGCCGCGCCCGATCCGCTGGTCGTACCCGGAGTTCGCGGCGCTTCGCTCGACCGTCAGGTCGCTCTCGCATCTCGCCGCGTACTACGCCGACGACCTAAACCTCTCGGGGGGCGCCGAGCCGGTTCGCGTGAGCGCGGAGATGGTCTCCGCGGCGTACTTTCCGGCGCTGGGCGTCCAGCCGTTGCTCGGGCGCGCCTTCCTGCCGGAGGAGGACTCCATCCCCGGCGCGCATCCCGTCGTCATCCTGAGCCACGGCGTGTGGGAGCGCGAGTTTGGTGCGGATCCGCGGGTCCTCGGCCGGCAGCTTCAGCTGAACGGAATCCCGCTCAGCGTCGTCGGCGTGATGCCTGACGGATTCGATGGCCTCACCGGCGAGGGCGAGCTCTGGATCCCGCAGGCGATGGCGCCCGCCGTCTACTATCGGGATCAGCTCACCTCACCGCAGCACTTCCTCAGCGTCGTCGGGCGGCTCGGAGCGCGGGCGACGGTGGAGCAGGCACGCGCGGAGGTCGCCGCGGCAGGCGCTCGCGCGGCAGCCGGCGCGCGAACGGAGGCAGGCGCGGAGAACGAGGGTGTGTGGACCGCCGCGCTCGTCCCGCTCGACGAGGCGCGCCG
>JACDHR010000618.1 GCA_013820915.1 Gemmatimonadota bacterium | reverse complement strand
CAATAGTTCCAGTGCTCCGTGATCGCGAGCCCCGGCGGCGCCTTGTACCAGCGAACCTCGTCCTCGAAGGTGCCCCAGACGGCGTGGTTGGAATGGACCATCACGCATTTGCCGACCAGCCCGTTTCCATTCGCCAGCCCCTGCGGAAACTCGCCGTTGGCGGAGTTGAGAAGCAGGCGCGGCGTCTCGATGCTGTACCCCGCCGTGGCGACATGCCTCGCCCTCTGGAATCGCCACTTCCCGCCGCGGTGATAGTGCACCCCTGTGGCGCGGCCGTTCTTCGTCTCGATCCGGCCGACCATAGCGAGGTCGCGAACCTCGGCACCATTTTCGATCGCCTTCGGGATCCAGGTGACCAGCACGCTCTGCTTGGCGTTGGTGCTACAGCCGACGGCGCAGAAGCCGCGGTAGACGCACGGGTGCGCCTCACCATGCGGGGAAGAGAGAGTCGCGAGCGGGGTGGGCACCCAGTCGATGCCGAGTTTCTCGCAGCCGCGAGCGAAGATCTGGGCAGGTGCATTGAGCGGGTGCGGCCGTTTGGGATAACGGCCCCGGGGCGGCCCCCAGGGATAGGAGACTGGCCCGGAGATCTGGAGCATCTCCTCCACCTCGTCGTAATAGTGCCACATCTCCTCCCAGGAGACCGGCCAATCGTAGCCGTAGCCAAGCAGCGAGCGGCTCCGGAACCACTCCGGGCGAAACCGGAGCGAGACCATGGTGAAGTGCACGGTGCTGCCGCCGACTCCCTTGCCGCTGTTGTTGCTGCCGAGCTCGATGGGATCCTCGCCGCCGGTGATCCGCTCATCGGTCCAGTAGAGCTTCTGCTGCTCTTCTTCGTCGGAGGCGAAGTCCTCGAGCGGGCGCCAGAACAGGCCAGCGTCAAAGGCGACCACCCGGAAGCCCGCCTTCGCCAGCTTGTAAGCGAGCGTGCCGCCACCAGCGCCCGTCCCGACGATGGCGAAGTCCACCTCCTCGTCGTCGGAGAACTGCCGCATCGGGATCCATTCGCCGCGGCGGAATACGTTCGGCGCGCGACCTGCCGCTGCACGGGGCTCCTGCGCCGCGCTCATCCTGTTTCCTCCGGGGGGATTACCGGGTTCCAGCGTTCCTCCGCCTCCCAGGCGTCGCGGCCGCCCAGCTCCCGCCGCACATACCCGCGTGGGGAGGCCGGTCCGCCGAAGCCGACTTCGCCCCATGCCGCGGGGTGCGCATAGTAGATCCCCACCACCGTCTTGAGCAGGATTGCCGTGAAGAAGCGCGCCGGCGGCAGCTCCTCCCACGGATCGCCCCCCACCTTTCCGTTCTGGATATCGCGGAGAATCCGGTCCTGCTGCTCGCCCCCGAGCTCCGTGAAGGCGGCGTGGTGCCGTCGTAGGCCCTCGTTCTCAATGCCAGCCACCCCGAGCCGCCAGGCCGTTCGCAGCGGCGGCATGTTCTCGTAGCGGTAGCCGACATCCTGGTTGCTTATCAGTTTCCGGTCGATCCAGGGGACGATGGGGACGCGGTCAGCTCCTCGGTCTGACTGCGGGATCAGCCGGGAACACACCGCCTCAAGCGTCGTCCACTCCTCCGGCTCCAGAAACTTCCGCTCAGGCACCTGCTGGAGCCGCTTTCGGACCACGTCGCGGGTTACCTCATCCCAGGAGGGAGAGTCCCACTTGGCCAGGACGTCGTACTTTCCGTACGGAGTGCGGAAACTATCAGCCATGCGCGCCATGCTCCATCAGATCCAGCGCAGCCAGGCCGGCGAGGGCCATCCCGGTGAACGAGGGCGGTGCGGGAAGCGGCGGCCCCTGCTGGATCATCTGGGTCCAGTTGTACCAGCCGCCCATGTTGCGGTGGACGCCGTAGGCGTGGAAGCCCATGCCGGCGAGGCCCGCGGCAGCGGTGCTCCAGAGGAGCGCCCGGGCGGTGCCGCGCGTCACTCGATCCGCGCGGAGCGTCGCGGCGCCGAGGGCCAGAGCCGCGAGCGGCGGCACTGTGACGGGGACGTACATGAACGGATCCTGGAAGGCGCCGCGGAAGTGGAGCAGCCCCGCCTCGACAGCGGTGCCTGTCAGCCCCATCGCCGCCGCGGCAGCGAGCGCCCTCCCCGCGGGAAGGCCGGCCACCCGAGGAGCCTGCTCGGACCACGAAACCGAGAGCCGGGAGGCCGCGAGGCCGAAAATTCCCGCGAAGGTTATGCCCAGCGGGGCAGCGATTGGAGCACCATAGAAGAGGTTCAGCCATCCGAGCCCGCCCTCGCGGCGCAGGAC
>JACDHR010000617.1 GCA_013820915.1 Gemmatimonadota bacterium | reverse complement strand
GTCCCGGCCAGTAGCCGGTCCCGGTTCCAGGTGGTGTCGCCTTTTTCGCCGAAGAACTCCCGGCGCAGGTTGTTGTCGATGCCGAACACCGTGTGCCCCGCCGCATCGAAGTGCGTCACGGCCTCCGAGCCGATCAACCCGCTGCTTCCTGTAACCAGAACGTTCATGGAATCGGTCAAATTGCGGTGAATCAGATGACGAGCGACCTCGCAACCGCAAGCTGCGCTCCAGAAGTTGCAGCTTGCCAACTACAAGGTGGCCTTGAACATAAGAATTCCCATAGCCTGCGGCAATCCGAGGGTGTAAACCAGCCGGGAATAGAAGCTCGGAAACCAGCGGGCGGGCGGGGGCAGGTAAACCTGGAAGCGGCTGGGCTCATCGAAGCATCGGAAATCGACCTGCCGGAACCCGGCCTGCGCGAGTGCTCGGGTTAGCGCGCGAACGCTGTTCATCCGGTAGGCTGTCGGGAAGTGATAGGACTCCTTCATCTCACGGCCCCGGAGACGCTCGAGAAGCCAGTCTTCCACCCCCAGCGCCGCGGTCGCCTTCGCCGTGGCTCCGAAGTAATGCCAGAGATTCGGGGTGGCCGCGAACAGCTTCCCTCGCGGCCTGAGTAGCGAGCGACAGGCCGTGAGGAACCCCGCCGGATCGCTCACGTGCTCCAGCACGAACATCGAGTAGAGGCAGTCGAAGCGGGCGTCGTGCTCGCGCGCGAATTCCTCTACGGTGCCCGGGTATCGGTCGTCCAGGTACGGGTTGCGCGCCAGGGCGCTGTCGGGATCGATCCCAACGAGGCGAGCCACCTGGCTGCGGATCGCCGCGGGGTACCCATACTTTCCCTCTCCCGCGCCGATCTCGAGCACGACCGAGGCCGGATCGCACTCCTGCATGATCCACCGCGGAAATTCCGCCATCAGATCGGTGTTCGCCGGCAGCGCGGAGAGGCGGGTTCGGATGGCCGAGCTCATGTCGCTATTCCAGACGGGGGTCTGCGCGGGTGGAACGGGTGAGGCGGGTGCACTCATGCGGCGACCGCCTCGCGGTAGACCTCCAGCGTCCTGCGCGCCGTCGCATGCCAGGAGAAGCGGCGCGCGTTGGCATACCCCTTCTCGATCAGCTCGGCGCGCAGCGCGGCGTTTCGGGCGACCAGCGCCAGCTTGTGCGCCATGTCCTCCGTCGAAGAGGGATCGAAAAAGACGGTGGCGTCTCCCGCCACCTCCGGCAGCGAGGCGCGATCCGAGCAGACGACCGGCACACCCAGTGTCATCGCCTCGACCACTGGCAGGCCAAACCCCTCGTAGAGAGAAGGGAAAGCCAGCATCTGCGCGCCGGCGAGAACCGCGTGCAACGCGGAGTCGCTCAGGTACCCGGTGAATCGTACCGTCCCATTTAGATCTGTGGGAATTTCCGCACCGTTTTCCGCCGCTGAGCGACCGACGAGCACCAGCCGATGCGGGAGCCGGTACTGCTCGCGCGCCCGAGCGAACGCTTCGAGCAGCCGCGGTATGTTCTTGTTGGGCGAGGTGCTGCTGAAGGCGACGATGTAGGGAGATCCGGCTTCCGCCAGTCCGGCCAGGAGCTTCGCATCCCCCTCGCCAGGCAGGCCGTTCCACTCTCGCGGGGCGTTGTGCGTCACCACCACACGCTCGGGCGAAAGCGCGTAGGCGTCGAGGATCTCGCGGCGAGAGAACTCCGATACGGTCAGCACCCGCCTCGCCCGCACCGCCGATTGCCTGGCGAAGAAGGCTAGAGCCAGCCTCCGCACGAGCGGCATGCGATCCCCGAAGGCGCGGTAGTTCAGGTCGTGGATGGTCACCACGGAGGGGCAGGGAGCCAGCAGCGGAGCTACGTAGCCGAAGGAGTGCACGAGATCCACCCGGTGCTTCCCGAGCAGCCTGGCGAAGCGGCTCTGCTCGTAGGCGTAGCGTACGCCCTGCCTGCCGGCGGAGACGGGGCAGACCACGCGGCGGAAGTTGGGCGCCTCCGGAAGCGGCCATGTCGCCGATTCCCGGTTCAGGAAAACCAGGAACTCGTCTGCGTCACTCGTGGCAGCTAGCCCCCGTAACAGGCCGGCAGCGTAGGTCTCCGTTCCCCCCACCACACCCGGAATCAGATACAGCAGGTTGAGTCCGATCCTCATCCTGATCTCACCTCGGTCGTCAGCGCGGCTCCCGGTGCTGCAGCCGGCATCTATTCCCTGCTCTCGCAGGCGGCGTGCAGCATGACCGGCCGGGGGATGGAATCGAAGCAGACCAG
>JACDHR010000616.1 GCA_013820915.1 Gemmatimonadota bacterium | reverse complement strand
CGCCCTTGCTCCCGTACCACGGTACGGGATTAAACTGAGACCGGGAGAACTGCGTTGGAAGCGTCGCTAACGATCGGGCGAGTCGCGGATCACGCCGGCGTGGGAGTGGAGACGGTGCGCTTCTACCAGCGCAAGGGGCTCATCGACGAGCCACCTCGTTCGGGGACTCGGCGTCGGCGATATACGCCGGAGACCGTTGCCCGCATCCGGTTCATCCGCGGGGCTCAGAGCCTGGGATTCAGTTTGAAAGAGATCGAAGAGCTGATGGCGCTCCGCATCGCGCCGGGGACGGACAAGGGCCACATCAAGGCACGCGCGGAGGCGAAGGTGGCGCAGATCGAGGAGAAGATGCGCGACCTCAACCGGATGAAGGGGGCGCTCCTGAAGCTGATCGGCGCGTGCGAAGGGATGGGCTCACTGGACGACTGCCCGATCCTGGAGGCGTTCGACCAAGGACGCCCGTGACACGAACTCATCGCCCGCCGGGAGCACGCGGGCTCCGCACCTTTCATTTTCGAGGGAGGAAACATGGTGACCGGAACGCTTCGCGGGGTCCTGTGGGTGCTGGGTACGCTGGCGGTCGTCTGGCTCGTGTCCGGCCTGTTCATGCTGCCGGCGATGGGCCGGATGATGGGTGAAGGCGGGATGATGGGCGGCGGAATGATGGATGGGGGGATGATGGGAGGAATGGGGAGCATGATGGGGATGATGGTGACCATGGGCGCCCAGTACCTCGCCATGCTCGGCCTGGTGGGGGTGTTCGTCTACCTGGTGGTGGATTCTTTCCGGAAGCGCTCCTCGGCCGGATGAGCCGCTACGATGCGGTCGTCGTCGGATCAGGCCCCAACGGCCTCGCGGCCGCGATCGTGCTCGCCCAGACCGGACGCCGGGTGCTCGTCCGGGAGGCACAGCAGACCTTGGGCGGCGGGATGCGCACCCTGGAACTCACCCTACCCGGGTTCATGCACGACGTCTGTTCGGCGGTGCACCCCCTCGGCATCTGCTCTCCCTTCTTCCGCACGCTGCCTGTGGCCGAGCACGGCCTGGAGTGGGTTCACCCCTCCGCCCCTCTAGCGCACCCCTTCGACGACGGTGCGGCGGCGGGCGGGGCGGTGGAGTGTCCGGCCGGCCTCTTCCACGACGGATGAGAACTCTCAGCGTATTCACGAGAGGACGAAGTGGCGAATGGAGACTCATCGCCCGTTCGATTACACCTATCGTCGAACTGAATGGCAAAGGACAGCGTCAGCGGTAAGCAGCCGTCTGAATCGCGCTCCAGCCGGCGTCAGACGCGAGTGGCCGCGCGCGCTGCTCGGCGTCTGCGGGAGGAGGCGTCCGTGGAAGTCGTTAGTGTGGAGGCAACGGCGGCTCGGTTCGAACGGTGGAGGTGCTCATGCGTTGGTCGGCGGGTTCGAAGTTCGGGGTGTGCCGGGTGGCGACGACCCTTGTACCCCGCGCAAGCTACGATCCTTCCCCGCCGGCGCAAACCGTTCCCGAAACGTGCGGGAGGAGGACCGACGGGCCGACACCGCTCACGAGGACGTGCATGCCGCGTCCGCTCCCGCCGGGGTGCTCATGTCCCACGTGGGGCGAGAATTGAACAAAACTCGTCGAAATAAAAGATGCGCGGCGCCCCCGGTGCTCCTTGTAAATTTATATGTAGCAACGGTTTAGCCGTTGTTTCCCTGCGAATGGAGCCGAGGGTACGGCAAATGCCCGCCGTGGCCGATCCGTACCGCACCGTCCGCGCCACCCGTCGATTCCGGACGGTTGTCCCCGGCACATCCGCCGGCACGCACCCGCCACCGTGGGCACGGCCGCGCGGATGCAAAGGCGGCACCGGGCGCCGCCGGCGCGATGGAGGCCGATCTGGCGGCCGTTCGCCAGGGCACGGCTTCGAGCCGCACTACGAGCTGCATCTCTGGCCGTACCGGGACAACCCCACCGGGATGTTCGCGGAGTTCAACCCCGCAGTAAGCTGCGCGAATCACCAGGCCCACGCGCACCCGGCCGGGTAGTAGGAGAAGGAGCGGGCGCGACGGACTCCCCCGCCGCAACGATCTCATGATTTCCCGTGTCGCCTTCCGGCGGTCAGGTGATCGGGATCAGCCGCCGTCCCCAGCGGGTGAGCAGGAGCAGCGGGACGGCGACGGCGACGGCGCGCAGGGGAGAGCGTGGGGCGGCCAGCGCCGCGTCCAGTGCCGGGATGGCATGGATCGCGGCTCCGACCGCCGCACCGACGCGCGTGGGGCGGGGC
>JACDHR010000615.1 GCA_013820915.1 Gemmatimonadota bacterium | reverse complement strand
GATGGAGCGAGGGCGGCGCTACGAGGCGGTCTTCACCTGAGCGACCGGCGGCCGCCCCAGAAAGAGGTAGACGCCCCGGTCGGCAATCTGCGTGAAGCCCAGCCGCTCGTAGAGGCGGCGGGCAGGGTTGAAGACCTCGACCTGGATGCGCACCGGCAGCCCCGCCGTGTCGGCCTCGGCGAGGATCTCGCGCAGCATCCTGCCACCGCGGTGCTCGGGGGAGCGCGATCTATATACCCGAGCAGCGATATAACCTTTTCCGTCTAGAACTTCGCGGTTATAATCTTCCGATGAAATGGGAGATCGAGGGCACCGACGAGTTCGATGCGTGGTTCGATGGGTTGAGCGAGTCGGAGCGGGCGGACGTGATCGCTGTGGTAGATCTGCTGGAGGCGAAGGGGCCGCACCTCGGCTTTCCACACACCTCTGGGGTCGAGGCCTCACGTCACAGCCACATGCGGGAGCTGCGCATTCAGCACGCGGGGCGGCCGTACCGGGTGCTCTATGCATGGGATCCGCGCCGCACTGCGATCCTGCTGCTTGGAGGGGACAAGACGGGCGATGATCGTTGGTACGAGAAGAACGTGCCCATCGCGGATCGGTTGTACGATGAATACCTGGAGGAGATCCGAAAGGAGGGGTTGATCTGATGCCAAGGAAGAAGTGGAGCGAGATCCGGGCGAAGGCGGCACCGGAAACGCTCGAAGCAGCGGAGCGGAAGAGGGAAGGACTGCTCGCCGTGATGGAGCTCAACGAGTTGCGCCGAGCCCGCAATCTCACGCAGGAAGAACTCGCCAATCGTCTTGGTGTCCGGCAGACCAACGTCTCTCGGATGGAGAGGCGTGGCGACATGCACATCAGCACCCTGCGCGAGGTGATCGAAGCCATGGGAGGCGAGCTCGAGATCACCGCTCGTTTTCCCGACGGCGAGTACCGCATCGATCAGTTTGCCCGGGTTGAGAGCTGAACGGGCAAGCCTGCGTCGGGAGCGTACCATGCTGGAGCACTGCAGAAGGTCGAGATACGCTGGCTGGATGCCGGTCGGCCCCAAGCGGGAGGGGATGCGCTACGAGGCCGTCTTCACCTGAGGGGTCGGCGGGCGCTCCAGAAAGAGGTAGACGCCCCGGTCGGCGATCTGGGTGAAGCCCAGGCGCTGGTAGAGGCGGTGGGCGGGGTTGAAGATCTCGACGTGGATCCGCACGGGTTTGCCCGCCATGTCGGCCTCGGCGAGGATCCCCTGCAGCAGCGCCGTGCCGAGGCCGCCGCCGCGGTGCTCCGGGAGCAGCGCGATGTCGACGATGCGGATCTCCTCCGGCCAGCGCGCCAGGTAGAGCCGGCCGATGGGGATACCCTCCCGCAGGATCAGCCGGAAGTCGGCGTCGGCGTAGTGCTCCTGATAGTAGGCGTGCTGCGCGGTGAACTGCATCCGCAGAAAGGCGTCCTTCTCCTCGTGGCTCCACGGCACCTGCGCCAGCTCCTCCTCGCGGGTGCTGGCGTAGAGGCGGCAGAGGAACTCCTCGTCGGAGGCGACGATCGGGTGGAAAGTGATCGCGGCAGGTAGCGACATTGCTCCTTCGCAGCTATGGAAGGTGCTCCCCGGCCATCACCACGCGTCCCCGATTTCCACCAGCGTCGAGCCACAGGATCATGCCACCACGACCGGGTGATCCAGGCGGCGGGATGCGAAACGAGGACACGCCTCCACATCCTCCGGCTCCAGATCCGGTAGCTCCTCGAGTACCTGCTCCCGCGTAAGTGCGGAAGCCAGCAGGTCGAGCACGTCCGTCACGCGGATGCGCATGCCGCGGATGCAGGGACGGCCACCACACTGCTTCGGGTTGACGGTGATGCGATCCATCAGGTTCATCGGCACACTCCGGCGGTAGAGAGCATTGGCCACCGCGCGACATACTGCCGACCAGGTTGCCTGCCAATCGGAAGCACCGGATAGCGGCAGCTGCGGCCGTATGAGCTTGCGGACTTTCAGCATCTGCCGCATCTTGCTCGCCGCGAGAATTGCCGCTCCCACGCCTATTGCCACGCTACCGCACGTTCGCTCATGGCATCTCCAAACTGCAGAGCGGCAGCTCTCCGCAAGGAGCCGCCGCGGTGGAGGATCGTCCGCGCCGCCATCAGACACTCCTTGCCTGCGCGCTGGAGGAGCCGATCCCCATGACGCGCAAGCACGGTCCCTGGACCATCCAGGAGAGCACCCGCAACTACCGCAACGAGTTCATAGAGGTCATCGAAGACGAGGTGCTGC
>JACDHR010000199.1 GCA_013820915.1 Gemmatimonadota bacterium | reverse complement strand
GCCCCCGCCCTATCCCGGGAAGCAAAGGTGCTTCAGCGGAGCTTCAAAAGGCGTAGCCCACGGCGATTCTGCCCGTGGGGAGATATCCCGTGATGCCCTCAGAGTCTCCGCCGAGAAAGAAAAGGCGTTTCGCGCCGACCCCGGTGCCGACGAAGAAGTTGTTGTTTGTCCCCATAAGCCAGTGATAATTCAGGTCGATGCCAGCGTTCAGAGCGTTTACGGACTCTCGCGAAGGTTCGCCATTGAAGCCACCACGGGCCGCGAAGTTCGTGAAGCCCACGATGCCACCAATCGAGAAGCGCTCGAGTGCGGTTCCCGCCGGGTAGAAGCGGGCCTTGGCGTCGACGACGCTGAACGTCAGGTTGTCATCCGTGTCTCCAAACGACCAGTAGCTGACACCGATCACGCCGGAAATACTCTCTGAAAATCGCCGCTCGTACTCTCCGGTGTAGATGCCGAAGACCGCGGCCAGGGGGCTGATCGAGATTACCTGCGTGCGGACGGGCACCGCATCCGGGCTCACCTGCGCGGAGGCGGGGAAGGCCGAGAAGGTGGCTGCAACGGCCGCAGCGGTTGCGACGAGGCATCGGAACATCGAGATCTCCTGAACGGGTTGGGAAAGCCGATCCGCGGGTGATACGGATCGCGTGTGCGGGCAGAGCGTGCCGGACGGCACCCCGCCCGTGCGTAGCGGAACAGCGATGACGAGAATCCGTGTGTGCTGAAGCGTGTGCGTGGGGTACCCGCAGCGGGAGGCGCAGAGCTGCGCAATACGCAATATAGAAGCTCGTTCCGCACGGGTCAAGAAGCGCGGTGCCGTGCCTGCGAGAACACAACTGCTTTCCGAGGCACCGCTACGTCTCTTTTGGCCTGGCGCTACGTCGTCGTACGCGCCGGGCGGAGTGGCCGCGCTGAAGATCGAAGATGCGAACCCGGCTGACCGCTCCGGTTGCCGGGTCGCTGATCTCCTCGCGTACCTCCGCCTCCGTCAAAACCCAGTCCGCCGTCTCCATCTGCTCCCGGAATGCGCCCAGGTAGACGCGGCCGGGGTCGGCCAGGAGGATCCGCCCCGCCGGCGCGAGCACCCGCGGCAGCAGCCCGGCCAGTGTATCCGCGTTGCGGCGCTCGTACAGGACGTCCGCCGCGAGCACCAGGTCGAACACGCCGAGGGTTGAGGGGGCGCGCCAGTCCATCAGTGCGGTGCGGAGGGGCGGCAGCGCATTGCGTAGCGCGTTGACCTCGGCGAAGCGGAGCGCGTCGGGGTAGTAGTCCGTGGCGAGGACATCGGCGCCGCGGGCGAGCAGAACCAGACTCGGGAGCGCCACTCCGCACCCCAGCTCCAGCACTCGCCCGCCGGGAGGCGCGTTGTCCAGCAGGTGCCGCGCGAGAGCCCGCGCCGAGGGCCATAGATCCGCCCAGTACGGGAGTCGCTCGTCCGTATTGAACTCCGATTCGTCGATCAACGCATCGGCGGAGCGGGGCAGCAGCACGTCGAGCACGAGCTCGCGATGAGCGTAGCGTTCGGTGCGGGTCGCAAACCGCTGCCGCAGCTCGGCCTCGCCCGACGACATGCAAGTATCGTTCGACTGCACGGGGATAGATTCACTCCCGGCCGCGCACGCGGCTTGCCGGCACCCGCGGATGCGCGGTAACTTCTGCGAAAGATCGCTTTCTCGCCCGAATCGTACCTGATCCCTGCCCGATCCGAAAGGCTTGTCATCGCGCGAGTCTTCGGCGTGCGGCAACCCTTCGTCCGCATGATCGGTATGCCCCCTTCTCTATCCGTACCGACATGATCCAGAGTCAGGTCCCGGGCGGGGACACCGCCACGATCCAGATCCCGGTTCCCGCAAGGATCGAGAGCTGGCGTGATGCCTACCTGCAGGACGTGGGCGAGCAACTGATCGTCTTCCTGATCCTCGCAGTTCTGTTCTATCTGGTCGCTCGCGTCGTCCGTCAGGTCATCAACGCGCAGATCCCGGACATCAACCGGCGTCACGCGCTGCGGAAATGGGTCGGGTACACATATGCGCTGCTCCTGATCATTACGGCCGTAGCGCTCTTCGCCGATGCGCTCACGGGTTTGGGAACCGTCATCGGTCTGGTGCTGGCCGGTGTGGCGATTGCGCTGCAGGACGTGCTGAAATCCGTGGTGGGGTGGCTATTTCTTTCCAGCCGTTCCGGGGTGCGGGTGGGAAGCCGGGTAGAGGTGGACGGCGTGATCGGCGACGTGATCGACATCGGGGTGTTCAAGACCACGGTGCTCGAGATCGGGAACCTGGTCTACGGACGCCAATCCACGGGCCGGCTGGTGACGATCCCGAACTTCAAGATGATCTCGTCACACGTATTCATGTCCACCACCTACAACCCGTTCGTGTGGCAGGAGATCCGGCTGGAAGTCACCTACGAGAGCGATTGGGAGCGCGCGGAATTGCTGATGCGCGACATCGCCGTGGAGATGCACACGGAGGTCGCTCCGGAGCTGGAGCGCGGGTTCGAGAAGCTGGAGCGCAGGTACGCGTTCAAGTACGGCACGCTCACGCCGATCGTCTATGTGTCGATCGCCGCCAGCGGCGTGGAGTTGGATCTGCGCTTCCTGGTCCCGGTGCGCCGGCGGCGCGGCAGCGTGGACCGCGTGACGCGGCGCATCCTCAAGGCGTTCGAGGCGGAGCCCAACGTCGAGCTGGCCTACCCGACCTACCGGGTGTATCGGGCGGGGGAGGACGGGGATGAGAGAGGCCGAGGGTAGAGGCGGAGCTAGCCGAAGAGCTCGCGCACCGTCACCTGCCAGCCGGGAACCACGTCGTCGCCGTCCAGCGTGTCATCCTCCATCAGGACCCGCACCGCCTCCGGCGATCGGTAGACCGTGACGGTGCGCGAAGCCGGGTCTACCACCAGCACCATGCGGGTGCCGGCATTCAGCCAATCCAGCACCTTTTCGTGTACTTCGCGGTAGCTGTCGCCGGGGGACACCACCTCCGCCGCCAGGTCCGGCGCACCCGGCCAGTAGCCCTCCGGATCTCCCGCCTGCTCTACCCGTTCGCGCCGGATGAAGGCGACATCGGGAGCCCGGAGGGTGTCCGGATCGCGTGCCAGCCGAAAGCCGGTCTCGGCGGCGTACGTCGTGCCCAAATCGTTGTTCTCTACATAGTGGCCGAGCCTGACCTGCATGCGCGCCGCAACCCGCCCATGCCTCGATCCCGCAGGTGTCATTTCTCGCAACTCCCCCCGTACGAGTTCCCGCCGCACGCCGTCATCGGGCATGCCCAGCAGCTCGTCCGCTGTGACCGTCCGTATCCGCGTATTCATATTCAGCCCTCCCGGGGCAACGTTCCGAAGGCGGTGCGTACGCACTCGCGCACCGCGCGCTCACGTATTTGCGCACTTGCAGTTCAGGCGAACGCTTCGATCGGCGGGCAGGCGCACACAAGGTTCTTCGCACACTACGTGTGCTCAGTGGCCTGCATATTCGCTGATCGGCGGGCAGTCGCAGATCAGGTTCTTCGCACACTACGTGTGCTCAGTGGCCTGCATATTCGCTGATCGGCGGGCAGGCGCAGATCAGGTTCCGGTCGCCGAACGCGCTCTCCACCCGTGCCACCGCTGGCCAGAATTTGTGCTCACGGCTCCACGGGGCGGGGAAGGCGGCCCGCTCCCGACCGTAGGGGCGCTCCCAGTTGTCGGCCGTTACGGTCCGTACCGTGTGCGGCGCGTTCTTGAGCGGGTTATCCTTACGGTCCAGGATCCCCAGCTCGATTTCTCGGATCTCCTCGCGGATCGCGATCATCGCGTCGCAGAAGCGGTCCAGCTCCGCCTTCGGCTCGCTCTCCGTCGGCTCGATCATCAGCGTGCCGGCCACGGGAAAGGAGACGGTCGGCGCGTGGAAGCCATAGTCGATCAGCCGCTTGGCGATGTCCTCGACCTCCACGCCGCTGGCGCCGCGCAGCTCCCGCGTGTCGATGATGCACTCGTGCGCCACCGTGTCGTACTTCGCGGCTTCGCCGCTCCGTTGCCGTTGGTTGCGGCCACGGTAGAGAACCGGATAGTGCTCCTCGAGCCGGGCCGCGATGTAGTTGGCGTTGAGGATCGCGATCTGCGTCGCCCGCGTCAGCCCCTCGGCGCCCATCAGCTTGATGTACACCCACGAGATCGGCAGGATGCTGGCGCTGCCCCACGGTGCGGCGGATACTGCCTGATGCTCGCGCTGTCCTACCGGTACCACCGGGTGGCCGGGGAGGAAGGGCACCAGGTGCTCCGCCACGCCGATGGGGCCCATCCCCGGGCCGCCGCCGCCGTGCGGGATGCAGAAGGTCTTGTGCAGGTTCAGGTGGCAGACGTCCGCGCCGAAGTCGCCGGGGCGGCAAAGGCCGACCTGCGCGTTCATGTTGGCGCCGTCCATGTACACCTGCCCACCGTGGCGGTGGGTAGTATCGCAGACCTCGCGGATCCCCTCCTCGAAGACACCGTGGGTCGATGGGTAGGTGACCATCAGCGACGAGAGCCGGTCGGCGTGCTCCTCCGCCTTCGCGCGCAGGTCGTCGAGGTCGATGTTCCCGTTCTTGTCGGTCCTGACCACCACCACCCGCATCCCGGCCATGACCGCGCTTGCCGGGTTGGTGCCGTGCGCCGACTGCGGGATCAGGCAAACGTTGCGGTGCCCCTCGCCGCGGCTCTCGTGATAGCCGCGGATGGCGAGCAGCCCCGCGTACTCGCCCTGGCTGCCGGCGTTGGGCTGCAGCGAGACGGCCGCGAACCCGGTGATCTCGGCCAGGTCCGCTTCCAGCTGCTCGAAGAGCATATGGTAGCCCTCGGCCTGATCGCGGGGCGCGAACGGATGCAGTCGCGCGAACTCCGCAAAGGTTACCGGGATCATCTCCGCGGTCGCGTTCAGCTTCATGGTGCAGCTGCCGAGCGGGATCATCGAGTGCGTGAGCGAGAGATCGCGCGACTCCAGCCGACGCATGTACCGCAGCATCTCCGTCTCGGAGTGGTGCGTGTTGAAGACCGGGTGCGTGAGGTACTCGCTCGTCCGCGCGAAGGCGTTGCGGTAGCCCGCGCCGGCCTCGTCGGCGCCGAGGTCGACCGCCGTGAAGCCGGGCGCGTCTCCGCGGTGGAAGACGGCGAGCAGGTCTTCCACGTCCGCGGCGGTCGTCGTCTCGTTCAGCGAGACGCCGAGCGTCTGCTCGTCGATCGCGCGCAGGTTGATCCGCTGCGCGCGTGCCGCGTGGAGGATCCCTTCGCGCCGCTGGCCCACGCCCACCTTCAACGTGTCGAAGAACGGCTCGTCGCCGATCTCCATCCCCAGGCGCCGGAGCCCCGCGGCCAGGGCGCGGGTGCGGCGGTGAACGCGCTCCGCGATGCGGAGCAGCCCGTCCGGGCCGTGGTAGACGGCGTACATGCTGGCGATCACGGCGAGCAGCACCTGCGCCGTGCAGATGTTGCTGGTCGCCTTCTCGCGGCGGATGTGCTGCTCGCGCGTCTGCAGCGCCATGCGCAGCGCCGGGTTGCCGTCCGCGTCGCGCGAGACGCCGATGATGCGGCCCGGCATCTGCCGCTTGAACTCGTCCTGCGCGGCCATGAAGCCCGCATGCGGGCCGCCGTACCCCATGGGCACGCCGAAGCGCTGCGTGCTCCCGACGGCGATGTCCGCGCCCCACTCGCCCGGCGGAGTGAGCAGCGTCAGCGAGAGCAGGTCCGCCGCGGCGACGATCATCGCGTCGGCGGCGCGCGCACTCTCCACGAAGTCCCGGTAGTCGTAGACCGTGCCGTACGTATCGGGGTACTGGACGAGCGCGCCGAAGACGTGATCGCCGAACTCGAACCCACGGTGGTCGCCGACCACGATCTCGATGCCGCGTGCCGCGGCGCGGGTGCGGACCACGTCGATCGTCTGCGGGTGGCACGCGTCGGAGACGAAGAAGGTCTCCTTCCCCTCGCGCCCTTTCGCGCCGTAGCTCATCGCCATCGCCTCGGCGGCGGCCGTGGCCTCGTCCAGCAGCGACGCGTTGGCGATCGGCAGCCCGGTAAGGTCGATCACCATCGTCTGGTAGTTGAGCAGCGCCTCCAGCCGCCCCTGCGCGATCTCGGCCTGGTACGGCGTGTACGCGGTGTACCAGCCCGGGTTCTCCAGAATATTCCGCTGGATCACGGGCGGGGTGACAGCGTCGTGATACCCCATCCCGATGTACGAGCGGAAGACCTCGTTGCGCGAGGCGATCTCGCGGATCTCGTTCAGTACGTCGTGCTCGTCTCGCGGCGGGCCGAGGCGCAGGGGGCGTCCGAGGCGGATCCCTTCCGGAACGGTGGCGTCGATCAGCGCGTCGAGCGATTCGTATCCGAGCGTGCCGAGCATCTCGCGCACCTCTTCGTCGTTCGGGCCGATGTGGCGCGGTACGAAGGTGTCCGGATTGATCAGGGCCGCGTTTTGTGTCGTGGTCATGCGGTTTTCAGTTAACCGTGCGGGGAAATTCGGAAACCGGCGTTCTCCGGCCTTCCGGTACCCCGGACGCGCATTCAGGAGCCCGCGTCGGGGCGGGCGGAGGCGGATCCGCCGCGCCGCTAAAGTACGGGGCGGACCGGGGCGCCGCAAACCCGTGGGAGGTGGACCCGCCCTGGCGGCATTCCTCCTCCGTATAGTGTCACGGTATGGTGTCACGATTCGCGCCGCCCGCTCGTTCGAACCAGTGAAGAGCGCTGGGAGGCGGATGAGCCCCGACGGCGGTCTGTCCCGCTCCTCAACTGTCACGATCGCCCGCCGTCGCCCGTTCGTTGGTTGAGACCCGCGCCCCGGATCCTGTGGATTTCGACACCATTTTCCAGCGTCTGTACCCGCAGCTCTACCGGTATCTGCACCGCCTGACGGGGAGCTCGGACACGGCGGAGGACATCGCGCAGGAGAGCTTCGTCCGCCTTCTCTCGCGGCCGCTGCCCGAGGATGAGGCGAGGCGCTGGCTGTTCACCGTGGCAACCAACCTCGTGCGCGACGGCGCGAGGTCGGTGAAGACGAGGCAGCGGCTGCTGGTCGCCGTTCCGGTCGGTCCCGCCGCGGTGCCGCTGCAGGACGAGGAGGTGGAGCGAGAGGAGTCGATCGCGAAAGTGCGTGCGGCGCTGGACCGCATCCCCGAGCGCGACCGGATGATCCTGCTGATGCGGGAGGAGGGGTTTCGGTACGAGGAGATCGCCGGCACCATCGGAGTGGCGCCGAGTTCGGTGGGAACACTGCTCGCGCGCGCCGCGCGGCGCTTCAAAGACGTATATTGCAGTCAGGAGACGAATGATGACTCACCCGGGTGAAGGAACACTGCAGGCACTGCTGGACGGGGAGGTGCCAGCGGCAGAGCAGGATGCGCTGAAGCACCACCTGAAGGAGTGCGGGCACTGCGGCGCGGAGCTGGAGGCGCTCCGCGACGCGTCGGACCAGCTCTCGCGCGCGCTGCGGCTGCTGGACCGCCCGGCAC
>JACDHR010000614.1 GCA_013820915.1 Gemmatimonadota bacterium | reverse complement strand
CTCCCGGAGGCCGCAGTCCGCCTCACCTCTCGCCGAGCAGTTCCCGATAGGCTCTCGCCTGCTCCGGCCGGTTCCACCTCTCGTACAGCGAAGCCAGATAGCGATACGACTGCGAGACACGTGGGTTGCCCTCGCCCAGCACGTCCCGGTGCATCTCGAGCGCCTGCAGCAGGAGCGATTCGGCCGTCGAGTATCTGCCCCACTCCTGCATGAGCAGCCCACGGTCGTTGAGCGTCGTGGCGACCGTGCGGTGGTCCTCTCCCAGCAATCGCAGCCGCATGGCGAGCACCTCCGCATACAGCGAGTCGGCGGCTGCATAACTTCCCCTGTCTCGCAGCACCAGAGCGAATCCGTTCATCACGTGCGCCATGTCCGGGTGCTCGCCGCCGAGCACCCGGCGCTGCAGGGCCAGCGATTCTCGGTACAGCGCCTCCGCGCTCTCGAGCTCTCCCTTCCGGCGCTGGGCCGCGGCGAGCAGGCCGAGGCTCAGCGCGACATCCGGATGCTCCTGCCCGAGGAGCCTGCGGCGCATGGCGAGGGCTTCCCGATAGAGGCTGTCCGCGGCATCGAGCTTTCCCGTTCGGAACATCAGCAGACCCAGGTTGCTCGTGGTCCCCGCAACCGTGCGGTGCTCCTCGCCCAACACGCTCCGATAGATCGCTAGCGCCCGCCGGTAGAGGGGCTCAACTGCATCGAGGTCACCCTTCAACTGGAGGAGATAGGCGAGGTTGTGAAGGCTCTCCGCCACAGCGGGGTTATCCTCGCCGAAGAGCTGTCGCCGCAGCGCGAGCGCCTCCCGGTACAGTGGCTCGGCAGCCGCGTACTTCCCGTCCCGGCGGAGGATCTCGGCAAGATCATTCAGGCTCTCCGCCACCTCCGCGTGCTTCCCGCCGAGCACGCGCCGCCGCACCTCGAGGGCTTCCCGCGCGAGAAGCTCGGCCTGGCCGTAGTCGCCTCGATCCTGGAGGACGAGAGCGAGGCCGCCGAGCGTGCGCGCCCCCTGCGCCTGTTCCACACCGGGCAGATCCCGCTGGCTGTGCAGCGCCCGGCGGAAGAGCACCTCGGCGGAGTCGAGATGGCCGTGCGCGTGGTGGAGCCGGGCGAGGTGAGAGCGACTCTCCGCCACCTTCGAATGCCCATCGCCGAATGTACTGCGCCGCAGTCCGAGAGCCCGCTCCAGGAGCGGCTGCGCCCTGTCGTACTGCCCCAGATGCTGGTAGGTGCGTCCTATGACGTCGAGCATCTGGGCCTGCGCGGCCGGCTGATGCGAAAGCTGCTCGGCCCGGGCGGCGCCGCGCTCCAGCAGCTCACGAGCCGTGATCGCGTCGCTGCCTACCTCGTGCGGATCGGTGGCCTCGAAGAGCCGCATGAGGAAGGTCGTGACCTGCTCCGCCCTCTCCGCTTCGACGCTGGCGCGCTCGAGAGCGAATCTCACCTCCCGCTCCTTGACGGTGATGGTAGCGGCATAGCCGCCGAGGAGAAGAAGAAAACCGGCGGTGACGGCCGCTCCCCAGCGGTGGCGTGTGGCGAACTTCCCCACGCGGTATGCAACCGAGTCACCCCGCGCCCTGATCGGCCTCCTCTGCAGGTAGTGCTCGATGTCCTCCGCAAGCCGGTCGGCCGAAGCGTACCGCCGCTCCGGCTCCTCCCGCAGCGCTGTCAGCACGATCCGGTCGAGGTCCCCCCGCAGCTTCCTGCGAAGCCGCTCGGGCTGGGTCCTGCGCGCCCGGCTCGCCCGTGCGTCTCGCGCGACCGCCGAGCTGGGACGGAGCAGCTCCCGTTCACGGATCGAGCGATCACCTCCTCCATCGGTCTGCCGCCTGAATGGGTGATGCCCGGACAGGAGCTCGTAGAGCACGAGACCCAGCCCGTAGACATCCGTCGCCGTGGTGACCGCTTCGCCCCTGATCTGCTCCGGGCTGGCGTATTCCGGGGTCATCAGCCGCAGCCCGGGGTGCGTCTGGGGCGGAGCATCGGGCAAGGCGTGCGGATCGAGCAGCTTGGCGATGCCGAAGTCGAGCAGCTTGATCTCGCCTTCCCCTGCTTTCGCCGGGGCAGGCTCCGTGACCAGGATGTTCGAGGGCTTCAGGTCGCGGTGGACGATCAGGTTGCCGTGCGCGTGCTGCACCGTGCGGGCGACGGTGACGAAGAGCCGCAGGCGCTGCTCCAGCGTCAGGCGCTTGCGATCGCAGTAGTCGGTGACGGGCTCGCCCGCGACGCGCTCCATCACCAGGTATGGCAGGCCGTCCTCGGTCGTGCCGCCATCC
>JACDHR010000198.1 GCA_013820915.1 Gemmatimonadota bacterium | reverse complement strand
CTGGATCGGCATGTTGCAGTAGCAGCGGCACTCGTGGACCGGGTGGATGCTGCGGAGGTGGAGGCCGTGGTCACAGCCGCCGGCAGGGAGATTCGAGACCTGCTGCGCATCATGGCCGTGCACCCCGCGACGCGCCGCGCGCTTGGGGATGAGGTAGTCTCCTGGGGAGAGCGCCTTTCCTCCTTTCTCGTCGCTGCGGTGCTGCGCGCCCGGGACCTCCCGGCGCGCTGGGTGGACGCGCGCGCGTGCATCCGCACCAACGAAGAGCACGGCCGGGCAGCGCTCTTCATGGAGCGCACGGTGGAAGAGACGCGACGCACCCTCCTCCCCCTCTTCACGGTGGGGGAGGTCCCGGTGCTCGGGGGATTCATAGGCTCCGCGGAGACCGGCGCCACCACTACCCTGGGGCGTGGCGGGTCGGACTATACGGCTGCGCTGACCGGGGCGGCGCTGGAGGCGCGGGAGATCCAGATCTGGACGGACGTGGCGGGGTTCCTAACCGCCGACCCGCGTGTGGTACCACACGCCCGCCGGATCAAGCGGATGTCCTACGAGGAAGCGGCGGAGCTCGCCTACTTCGGGGCCAAGGTCCTGCACCCCAAGACAATCCAGCCGGCGGTGGAGCGGGAGATCCCGGTGCGGATCTGCAGCTCCCGCGCGCCGGAGGCTGGCGGGACGCTGATCGGCCCGTTCGTGGAGTCTGCGCCCCGTGGGGTACGAGCCATTGCCCATAAAGCGGGGGTCATCGTAATCCGGATCACCTCCTCGCGGATGCTGGGGGCGTACGGCTTCCTGCGCACGCTCTTCGAGATCTTCGACCGGCATCGCACAGTCGTGGACGTCGTAACCACCTCTGAGGTGAGCGTCTCCCTTTCCCTGGACGACACCGAAGCCCTTCCCGCGCTCCTCCCGGAGCTGGAGGCTCTCGGCCAGGTGGAGGTAGAAGCCGGGAACGCGATCGTCTGCGTGGTGGGCGCGGGGCTGCGGAGGAGTACCACCAGAACTACTATCAAAAGAATCCGCTGCGCTACAAGTACTACAAGACCAGCTGCGGCCGCGTCCGGCGTCTCGAAGAGGTCTGGGGAAAGTCGTAAAGCAATCGTGAAGTGCGGTGGCGAGCTGACTCGCCACCGCTACGCCTGCAGATCGAACACACTCCCTCTTCCGGCGGTGACTGCGCGCTCGTAGGCGATCGCCGCCGCTGCCACATCCTGAAGCGCGGTGCCGGTGGAGTCGAAGACGATGATCTCTGACTCAGACGTGCGGCCTGGCTTCTTGCCCGCCACGATTTCTCCCAGCTCGCCGTATGCATCCTTGGTGTCCATGATCCCGGCCTCCAAGGCGTGGTGCAGCTCCCCCACCCGTGCGCACTGCTCCAGGATGTCCGCCACGAGGGTGCTGGAGGCTACAAGCTCGAGCTGAAGTTCCTGCTTGTAGGGGTTATCGGAACCCACTGCCGCTACGAACGTCCCAGGGGAAACGTCGGCCGCTCCGAGGAGTGGCTCGCGCGAGGGGGTGCACGTCACGATCACGTCGCTCTGGCGCGCCACCTCCGCGAGATTGCTGATGGGAGTGACCTCGACCATTAGTTCCGCTGCCATCTCCGCCGCATACCGCCCCACGCTTTCCTCTCCCCGGCCGAACGCATATACCCTCTCGATCGGAAGCACCCGCTTCAGGAAGCGGAGCTGTGCCCTCCCCTGGGTGCCGGTGCCGCAGATCGTGACCACGCGGGAATCCGGACGCGCCAGATACTTCGCCGCGACGGCGGTCGCCGCGGCGGTTCGCTGGATCGTGATCTCCACCGAATCCATAAAGGCGAGCGGGATACCGTTCTCCCCATCAAAGAGCAGGATTCCACCGTGGACGTACGGCAGCCCCCGCTCCCGGTTTTGCCAGAAGGCCCCGTTGCACTTCACGCCCACGTAGGTGCGATCCAGCGCAAGCCCTGAGGACTTGATGTGGAACTCCCCGCCATGCGAGTCGATGTGGAGGAGCCCGGTGCTGAGGCTCCGGGCATTCCCGTGGGCTTGGAAGGCGCCCTCTACCGCCTGGATGTACTCGTCCGGAGTGAGTAGCGACGAGATCTCCGTTCGGTTGAGGAGGAGGGTACCTTTGGAGTGCATCAGATACTCTTCCCGAAGCTGGCTAGCCGAGTGATGCCGTAGTCGTAGGACTTGGAAGCTCGCTGACGCAGCACGGGTACTTCTGCTGAGCACGCTCAACCAGCGCGAGATCAAGATCCACAGAAACAACGGAATGATCAGGGGAGGTCTCCGCGATGAGATCTCCAAAGGGATCAAAGATCCAGCCGCCGCCTCCAAACTCCTGCCCCTTCTGATCGATGCCCGCGCGATTCGAGCTGATCACATAACAGCCGGACACGATGGCTGCCATGGAAAGGGCAGTCTTCCACCGACGCAACGAAGCTCGTCCCACAGCGCGTGGAACCGCGATGACGTGTGCCCCCTGACGCCCATAGTGTCGCGCCCACTCATTGAACATCACCTCAGTACAGATCAGAAAGCCGATTTTTACGCCCTCCACGTCGGCAAGGCGGAAGTGTGTATCCCCCCGGGCGAACCAGCGCGCCTCGTAATATCCCTCCTCATCGGGGAAGAACTGCTTGGTATGGACGGACTGGATCCCCGAACCCCTTCTCCAGACGAACGCCTGGTTGACGCTTCGCCCCTGATCGTAAACGGGGCGGGTAGCTAAAACCGATCGTGCACCCAGCTCCACCAGATGTACCATCCCTGCTTCATGCGCGCGATGCGACGCGAGGAGCATTTCCTCGCCCGCCTTCTCTGCGCAGGAGATCCACGGACCGAAGGGCATCTCGTTGAGAAGGAAAACATCCGTGCGCTCTTCCCACGCCCTTGCCGCCAACTGCTGCCAATCCTCACCACTCGGGACCATCTCCGGGGCAGCTTCGCACACGCCAAACCGCATCATTCCTCCAGTGGATATCCTAGGGCTGTTTAGGAAGAAAATAGCTCGGTTTCACACCCTGCTCGTGGTGCGTCCCCTCGTCCGTATTCGTTGTACTCGCCCGTCAACGCGAACTCATAGAGGGCGGGGCTGGACTCCACGGTCCAATGCGTCTTCGATCTGCGCCAGGTGACGTTCATTATGCCAGGCGACCTTCTCGAACTCGTCTCGCAAGGTACGCACCCCGACTTCGTTATGAACGAATTCCAGGTGCCCGTTCTTCTCGTAGTGAGCACGCGCCTGATAGACAACCGCTTCCCGAACAGCGGAGAAGATCCGCTGCGAGACACCGAGTGGAATGCTGCTATAGTCCAGACGCGCGGCCCATGCGTCCTGGTCAAAGGCCCAGATGACCTGCCTGGGCTCGCTGATGACTCGACGGATGCGGTCATAGAGCACCGTCTCGGTATCCGCGAGGTGATGCAGAATGAAGCGCACCGACCACTTGCCGGGTGCGTACCGCTTCTCAAGATCCGCTTCCGAAAGATCGAAGAACGGGAGCGTCTCGTCATGCGCAGCTTCGAGGCGAGAGATGAGGTCCATGTAGGTGAGGTTTAGGATGAGATCGGCCAGTGGTCATCACTCCTGCGATTGGCCACAACCCGGCGAGTGTCAGCGCTACGAGTTCCTCCCCGCCGTGGGTGAGCGGTCCACGCGTGCGGGCGAAATCCCGAGCCGCCGGTCGAGCGCCGCGGTGTCGTCACGGGCGTTGAGCACCAGCACGACGGAAGCGGCCACGATCACGATGGAGGCGAGGAAGAGATGGTTCACACTTTCACCGTCCGTGAGACCAATCGCGCCCCATGGGTCCAGGATCTGGCGCCAGACCGACAGCGTCGAGGTCAGGTTGATTGCCAGCACGAGCCAGGCGGTGACGACACGAAGGAACCCCGCCGCGAGCGCCAGCCCCAGAACAATCTCGGCGATGCCCGCCACCTGCACGAGGGTCGCGCCCAAGTTCACCGAGTAGGCGCCCGAAAAAATGCGCTGCCCCACTTCGGTGGCCATCAGCTTGTCCAGGCCCCACGCGGCGATAAACACGCCCATGCCGAACCGCAGAATTGGCATCGTCCAGGAGGAAAGCGGCTGCGTCATGTGCATACTCGGGGGTGTCGGATCGGTGTGGGGCTCCGATTCACGTCTCGTCGAAGTCGGACACGACCGCCGGCGTGGCCCGCTCGTTGACGTGGAGGCGGAAGATGTCGGGCCTAGCGTAGTGCCCCACGACGTCGAGATCGTACTTGCCGCGGGCGACATCATGAAGGTCGAGATCGGCGGTCAGGATACACGGAGCGTCGTAGCTGGGGCCAGCCAGGATCTGACCGAAAGGGTTTATGATGCAGCTTTCCCCGCGGATCATCACGGCTTCAGGATCATTGCCATGCACCGGGTCATAGTCCGTGGGGAAGTCGCGGCGGCGGAGGTATTGACAGCTCGATAGCACGAAACAGCGTCCCTCTGTAGCGATGTGCTGCATGGTGGGAATCCACGAGTCGCGGTCGTCCACCGTGGGCGCGCAGTAAAGCTGAATGGCCTTGGAGTACATCGCCGTGCGCAGCAGCGGCATGTAATTCTCCCAGCAGATCACCGCTCCCAGCCGGCCGAGCGGTGTTGGAATTACCGGCAGGGTGGAGCCGTCCCCGAAGCCCCACACCAGCCGTTCCATAGCGGTTCCCATGAGCTTACGGTGCTTGCCCATGAGGGTGCCATCGGGGGCAAAGAAGAGTACGGTGCAGTAGAGCGTACCAAAGTCGCGCTCGATGACGCCGATTACGAGATACACTTGGTTGACACGAGCAGTAGCAGCGAGGGCGTCGGCGGCAGGGCTCGGAATGTCCACAGCGCTGTCCCAGTAGCGGCGAAACTCCTCCCGGCCCTCAGGCGTGCGCATACCGACACGGGCACCGAAGTAGACGCCTTTAGGATAGGCCGAAACGAACGCTTCTGGGAAGACCACCAGCTGTGCGCCTGCCTGAGCGGCTGACGTGGTGAGGACCCGCACCTTCTCGATGGTTTGCTCACGGTCGAAGGCGACTGGAGCGTCCTGCACGACGGCGGCACGAACGATATTCATGCTCTAGCTTCTCACAAGTTGTATGCTGTTCCCCACGCACCCACCCGGTCAGAAACGTGCTGTCGCCGCCGGGGCGGCAGCGGTGCGGAGTGCCTGCAGGAGCGCGGCGATGTCGGTCTCGTCGTTGTATACGTTCGGGGAAATGCGGAGTGCATCCCCGCGCACTGAGACCGACACCCGGTGCGCATCTAAGACCGCCCGGATCCGGTCCAACGTGAGTCCGGCAGGCGGGCGCACACCGAAAAGGTGAGAGGCGCGCCCCGTCTCCTGCACAGCAAAGCCCATCTCCCGTGCCTGCTCCGCAAACCCCGCCGTCAGGTGCGCACAGTAGGCCTGGATGTTCTCGGGGCCCCACGCCAGGATCTGCTCCAGCGCGGCAATGAGCATTGGAAGCAGGATCGGGTTGGAGCGTTCGCCCACGTCGTAGCGCAGCGCCCCTGGCTGGTACTCGTCCTGGTAACGGGTCAATCCCGCGAAGTCCTCGCTTCCCAACCGTCCAATCCAGTTTTCTTCGAGCGGAATGCCCCCGTCGTACCGCGGCCCGAAGTACGCCAGCCCCAGGCCGTACGGCCCCAGCAGCCACTTGTAGCCCGTTACCACCAGCGCATCGGGGCGGATCCGCTCCACGTCGAAGGGGAGGGCTCCGACGCTCTGCGTGCCGTCGACCACCAGCGCGGCGCCGACCTCCCGCGCCCGTGCACCGATGGCGTCCAGGTCGAAGCAGGTCCCGTCGGCCCAGTGTACGGGCGGGAGCGCCACGAGCGCCGTGCCGTCGTCGATCGCCTCCAGGATGCGGGCGTTCCACGCCTCGGCGCGCCGGTCCGCCCCTTCCGGCGGGCTCACCATTCGTACCTCCGCGCCGTGCTCCCGTGCGAGCGCACGCCATGGGTAGACGTTGCTGGGAAACTGCTCGTGCGCCAGCACAAGGTTCTGCCCCGGCCGCACGGGCGTGTTGCGGGCGACAATGGCCATCCCATAGGAAACCGCTGGGATGATTGCGACGCGCATGGGATCGGAGACGTTTACGAGCCGCGCGAAGAGGCCCCGGGCGGTGTCCGCGTCGCGAAAAAAGTCCTCCGGCTGAATGGCAGCCGAGTTTGCCTTCCGGCGTATCCCCTCGATCCCCGCCTGCTCCACCCGCCGGAGCAGCGGCCCGTGATAGGCGCAGTTCAGGTAGTGCAGGTCGGCAGGCAGCGAGAACAGGTGCTTCTGGCAGGTAAGCATATGCCCGGAATGTACACGCCCGGCCGTTGCAAGCGCCACCCCCAGAAACGCGACAGATTCGCGACCGAAGCCCTTCCCTCCAGGACGGGGAGAACGGCCAGGGTCGTGTACTCCGTGAACAGGTCGGTCCTGCCCATGATCACCAAAATGAAGCCGACGGTGTGAGCGTTCGCGACGAGGAACGCCATCATCGGATCCTGTAACGGCCTTTCCACGAGCGTGAGCACCACCCCGATCAGGAACAGGCTGACCCCGATCAGGAGCCCACCCATCAGGCCGGCAACGAAGAGACACGAGGCGGGACGCTCCAACTCCATCTCCGCCTCCTGGATCTCCTCGTCCAGGATGGTCCGGGACGACTTCAGTGCCTCTTCCTGCACCTGGCCTTCGGGTTCAGTCATCGTTGCTCTGCAAGCGGGTCTTCGGCGCCCCCAGGCTGTTGACCCGGCATCGGGATGGAACGCACGGCGCCGACCCTCTGCATGACCGCCGCCGGGGCACCCGTACGAACGTCGTGGGGGCCGGGGCAGGGCGAGACAGCCGCCTGGGCCGGAGTCCGCCCGAACTTCCCGTGCACGTTTCTCGCAACATGTCAGCGCCCCGCGCGGAAACCACTTCGGGCGGTCGCACAGCCAGCCAAGCGAAGGAGGAACTGCAATGAACAGGCCGATCGAGAACCAGGTGATCGTCATTACGGGCGCGTCCAGCGGCATCGGACGCTGCACGGCCGGGTACCTGGCCGCGCGGGGAGCGCGCGTGGTGCTCACGGCTCGTCGGGCGGACGCGCTGGACGAGCGTGATGCGCGAGATCGAGGCCAGTGGCGGACAGGCGATTGTCGTTTCCGGCGACGTGACCCGCGAGGAGGACCTGCGCGCGGTGGCGGCGGCCGCAGTGGAGCGGTTCGGGCGCATCGACACCTGGGTCAACAACGCCAGCGTCTATATCCAGGGGCGGGTGCAGGACATCACGCTGGACGAGTACCGCCGCATCATGGACGTGGACTTCGTCGGGATGGTCAACGGCACCCAGCGCGCGCTGGAGGTGATGCTCCCGCAGGGGGAGGGCGTCATCGTGCAGATCTCCTCCGTCGCGGCCAAGCGCGGGGTCCCCTACACCAGCCCCTACTCGGCCGCCAAAGCCGCGATCGTCGGCTTCACCTCCGCGCTGCGCGCCGAGCTGTGGGGCACGG
>JACDHR010000197.1 GCA_013820915.1 Gemmatimonadota bacterium | reverse complement strand
GCCTGCGGCTGGTTCGGCATCCAGACCTGGATCGGCGGGCTCGCCATCCACGCGCTGCTCGGCATCCTCTGGCCGGCCTGGCTGACACTTGGAGGCGGCTGGAGCTTCATGGGCTACGGTCTCCCCCACTATCTCAGCTTCATCGCCTTCTGGCTCGTCAACATCTACTTCGTCTGGCAGGGGACGGAGAGCATCAAGTGGCTGGAGACGCTCGCCGCGCCCTTCCTGATCGCGGCGGGAATCGCGCTGCTGGCGTGGGCGGTGAGCCAGGTCGGCGGAATCGGCACCATCCTGCGTGAGGCCGATGCTCTGACGCAGCAGGAGCGCGCCATCCCGGCGAGCACCTTCCTCCTCACCCTCTTCCTCCCCTGGGTGACGGCGATGGTCGGCTACTGGGCGACGCTCTCGCTCAACATCCCCGACTTCACTCGCTACGCGAAGAGCCAGCGGGACCAGGCGGTCGGGCAGGCCATCGGGCTGCTGACCACCATGCCGCTCTTCGCCTTCATCGGCGTGGCGGTGACCGGCGCCACGCTCATCCTCTACGGGGAGGCGATCTGGAATCCGGTCGATCTCGTCGCCCGCCTCGCCGCCGAGCGGGGGAGCGCGCTGCTCGGCATCGTCGCGATGCTGGTGATCGCGCTGGCGACGCTCAGCACCAACATCGCCGCAAATGTGGTGGCACCGGCGAACACCTTCTCGAACCTCGCGCCGCAGCGCATCAGCTTCCGCCTCGGCGGGTTGATCGCCGGCCTCGTCGGCATCTTCATCTTTCCCTGGCTGCTGCTCGAGATGTACCAGGGATGGCTCATCAGCTACTCGGGGCTGCTGGGAGCGGTGGGCGGGGTGATCCTCTGCGACTACGTGCTGGTGCGCCGCGGCCGGCTCGCGCTCCGCGACCTCTATCTGGAGGAGGGAATCTACCGCTACACGGGCGGGGTGAACCACAGCGCCGTTATGGCGCTCGCGGCCGGGATCCTGGTCGCGCTCGCGGGGCTGCTGCACCCGCGGCTCGCCTTCCTCTTCGACGGCGCCTGGTTCTCGGCCACGCTCGTATCCTTCGTCCTGTACGCACTCCTCATGCGGCGACGCACCCTCGCAGCCGCTTCTGCAACCGAACCCGCAACCCTCAGTGCTCCATGAAGCTTTACGACCTCTCACAGCCACTGAACGAGCAGGCCCCCTTCTGGCCCTACTATCCGCCGTTCGAGGTGAAGTACATCAAGCGCAAGGCGGAGCATGGGGTGAACGCGCAGTACATCCAGACGTCCAACCACATGGGCACGCACCTGGACGCGCCGCGCCATTTCGTGACCAGCGGGATGACGATCGACGAGATCCCGATGGAGTGGCTCTGCGGACCCGGCGTGATCGTGGACCTGAGCGACGAGATGGACGAACTGGGGGTCTACACTCCGCAGATGATCCAGAGCCGGGTCGAGGTGCGCAAAGGCGACATGCTTCTGCTGCACACCGGCTGGCACCGCTACGCGCAGTGGGGGGAGGAGCCGGACGAGGAGAAGTACATCCACATGCACCCCGGCGCCCACCCCGACATGGTGCCCTGGCTGCTCGAGATGGAGATCAGGATCTGGGGCGTGGACTGCATCTCCACCGACCACCCGATGAATCTCCCGATCGGCCGCTTCCTGGGAAAGGGCGCGCACGGCCACTGCGACAAGGTGCGCGCGAAGGCCGAGGCGAAGTTCGGCGACCGCCTCGAAGAACTCTTTCCCGACAGCGCCTACCAGCTCACGCACAACGCGCTCTTCCCGCACAACTGCATGCACATCGAGAACCTGGGTGGTGACCTTGCCGCGCCCGAGCTGCAGAACCAGCGGCTGATCCTGGGCTGCTTCCCCTGGAAGTTCAGGGGCGGCGAGGCGGCATTCTGCCGGGCGGTGGCGTTCGTCGGCGAGTGGGGGAGGGAGGTATGAGTGTGTTCACACGGGTCGGACCAGCGCCGAAGCACGGGAGCTTGCAAGGTCGCGCGCACGAGACGCGCGCGGGCATCGCGCGGGCATAACGGCTCGGCTCACCACCTTTTTCCGCCGCAACCGACACGAACCACACCATCAAGACCGACCGCTAGGAGAATCCAATGCCGAAACGAAAACCTCCGATCCCCGTCTACTTCACTTCCCTGGAAATCGAGAATATTCGCTGCTTCGGCAACGCCCAGCGCCTGGATCTCACAGATGAGAACGGCCAGCCCGCGCGCTGGACGCTGATTCTCGGTGATAACGGAGTCGGGAAGACAACGCTCCTGCAGTGCTTGGCCTGGATGCGCCTCGTACCTTACGATGATTTCGAAACAGGTCCGCCCGAAGCGGATGATAACTCGGGCGAGCCACCTCCTCTCGCCAAAGGCAAACTGGGCCCGGCCCTGCTTGATGAGGAGAACGAGATTCTAGAGAGCCTACTGCGACTGGACTCCGATGTGGAACTCACACTCCGAGCGCAGCTGTCGTCCGGGGCAACACTATCCTCCGACGATCGGGACGAGAATCGTCCGGCTGAGCTGGGTAAGTCAATCGCCAATGGCGTTCAGCTCTTGTTCGCCAAGCGGCTGCTTTCGGGCTACAAGCGCCTGAACCGGCCAACGATCCAGAAGACGTTCGGTGGCGAGTTCCACCAGCCAGTTGTCGTAGCCTACGGCGCGAACCGCCAGCTCGGGGTGCAGAATATCGCCTCGAGCAATCTCGAAGACCCGATCGCATCCCGCCTGTCAGGATTGACGGAGCTCTACGATGTCCAAGAGATTCTTAGCGGCCTCGATTACGCATCCAAGAAGAAAGGCACGACGAGCCGGGAGTACACGTTACTAGAGCGACTGCGAGCGGTCCTCGCGAAAGTCCTGCCCGAGAATCTCAAGCCTGCTGACATTGAGATCTTCCCCCCAGACGTCCTGGAGCTTGGCGAGCCGAGTGGCGTACACGTTAAGATCTTCTCGGGACTGGTCCCGATGTCAGCCCTAAGTCTCGGCTATCAGACGACGCTCGCCTGGACCACCGACCTAGCCTGGCGACTACTGAAACGCTATCCGGCAAGCTCGGACCCGCTCGCTGAGCCGGCCGTAGTCCTCATCGACGAGATCGATCTGCATTTGCATCCCCTTTGGCAGCTTAGGATAATCGATGACCTCAGTACAATCTTCAGAGGCACACAGTTCGTTGCCACTGCCCACAGCCCGCTAATGGTGCAGGTTGCAGAAACTGCCAACCTCATCCTACTGCGCAAGCGGGAATCCGACGTGGAGATTGTGAACGAACCGCAGGTGGTGAGGAGTTGGCGAGTCGACCAGATCCTCACCAGCGAATTGTTCGAGATTCCTCGCGCGAGGGACAAGCGGACCGAGAGCCTGTTCGCACGGAGGGACGAGTTGTTGGACAAGGCATCCAGAACGCCCGCCGAGGAGGCCGAGCTGAAAAGCCTTGGCGATAATCTCTCGGCGCTCCCTACAGCTCAAGACCCAAAGGACCAGGAAGCGATGGATTTCATTCGAAAGGCGGCGGCAATTCTGAAAAAACATGTTGTTGCATCATGATTCAAGTTCAACGGCCTGATCGTGGTCCTGCTATCCTGAAGAGATTGGGCGAGAAGCAGACGCGGCGCGACTACGCCGCTTACGATCTCTGTCCGGGCGATTACCACTCCGGCAAGAATACCTTTCCAAATAAAACGTACTACAACAGAGAGGAGGTCAAGAGCCTCCTCATACAAGTGCATCAAAGCAAGTGTTGTTATTGCGAGCAGAAGTTGCGAACTCCGGCGTACTTACACGTGGAGCACTTTCGCCCCAAGCGCGGCGTGCGACAGGCGCGCAGTCAAAGGCATGACGATCTACCCGGCTATTACTGGTTGGCTTATCGCTGGGAGAACCTCCTCCTCAGCTGTCATGATTGTAATTGCAAGTTCAAGCGTACCCTCTTCCCCCTGGCGAACCCCGCCGATCGCGCCCGATCGCATCACGACGATGTCACTAGAGAGCGCCCGCTTTTCGTGGATCCGGTCAGAGAGGATCCGCGCAACCACATCCGGTTCAATAACGACTCTCCTGAAGGCATCACTCCGCAGGGCCGCACGACGATCGAAGAATTAGGCCTCCGTCGATTGGGACTCAGGATAGCCAGGGTCGAATTGCTAAATCAGATTCGCACAGAGTACGAACTGCTGGAAGTGGCTGCCGCAAACCCGGGCATCCCTGATCTTGAAGCGCTTGCGGCTGGGGCGCGCCGGCGCATCGAAGCCGCGATGCAGCCGGATGCCGAATTCAGCTCGATGGCAATCGACTACGTTGCACGCCGGGGATTGTAGCCCGAGGTTCTCGGCCAATCAGCCGGTCGACGAGGGCAGCCCCATCGGACGTGAGGTCCGTGCACTGACGGAAGTCGCTGATCACCTCCACCTGTTCGGCAATGGTTGAACGCCGCTCCAACGCATCATCTCGGTAACGCGTGAGTGTTGGGCCCTCGAAGGGAATCGCACCTAGGAACGCGTCGATCACCCGGAAGACATAGAGCGCATGCAGCACGCCTTGCGCAGTCCGATACTCATTTCGCCAGGGTGAGAAGTAGGTTCTTTCGCTGGAGGTGACGAGAGGTACAATCGCCTCCACGAGAGTGAGCTGAAGGTGCATGGCCTCGTGGAGCAGCGCTTCGGCGACCCTCAGCGGACCCGCGACGGCCGCAGGTCCAGGAACCGATATGAATGCGGAAAATGGCAGGCTCGGCTCGCTGAAACTGACGTCGATCTCGTCATCTCCCGTGTCGATTAGGTGCAGAGCTCTGACAAGAGAGCTTACCGTTGGCAAGACGGTGGGCACGGAGCCTAGGATTGCGAGCGCTTCCCGAACCTGGCCGGACACCCCGGCGTTAAGGATCTGCTCAGCCTCGAAAAACCGTACATCCGGACCCGCGCATCGGTGGGCAAGATCGTGAGTGAGCAGCTCTACAGGGATAGCCTCCTGTCCTGCCTCGGAGGATAATGAGGTGTCGACGGAGACCACCACCCGACGTATCTCCTCCGGGTCTTGAAGCAATGCCCGTGCGGTGCCGTACGACGTCGGCGTCAGGTGGAGATCACGACCGAGCTTGTGCCATCCGGTGTCGGCGAGATCCGACGTAAGTTCGGGAAACCATGGTGGCGCGCCTGTGTCCTTCAACGCCAGTCGGACCCGCGCGGCTAGATCGTCAGCCGTCGTTTCTGCCATAGAAAGAGAATACGAGCGTGAAGCGCTCTCCACCGTGAATAGTCGAGACCGCGTGGTGCGAGTCCTCGGAGATTGCGAAGCCGACGACGCTGTCGTGGGTTGGCGAAAACACCCTGTGAACGTCGGCGGGATCGCCACTGTTGAAAAACATGAGAAAGCCTCCCTGATCGTCGCGCCACCCGCGATTTAGCTGAACGAGCACGCGATGTGTCGCCTCGCCGGGGATGAAATCGTTGTGGATTCGAATCCGTTGGCCTGTGACCAGCTTGTGGACAGTGCAGTCGATGGCGTTCCCAAGGCGCGCGCCGAAAATGCGCTCAACCGTTGAGCGCAGGTCGTTGAGGAAGGGCCTCTCCCTTAGGAATGCGAGGTGCGGCGGCGGCGATACGTCCGAGAGGCTGAATTCATGCTGCTCGTAAAAGTCCGTCTCGACTAGCTCCCAAGGCGCTTCGGTTTCGAGCCAATCGAGGATGGCCAAACTTAAGCCTTCGCCGAACCCTTCAGAGGCTGTGAAATACGGGAACGGATCGGCGAAAACCTCAACGCCCGTAACCTGGAGTCGTCCGCTCCTGTTCACGTGACCGCGCTGAGCGAAGCAACCTTCTCGCGAATGCAACCAATTAGCAGCTTCTGGTCCTCGCAGTAAACCGACGGGTTGTCATACCCGCCACCGTCGCGCCAGCGGTGGAGCGTCATTCCGCCACCGCAGACACCTAATTCGGGGCAGGCGAGGCAGGTTGGACTGCTCGGACGCTGCATCGCATGGTAGGCAGCGAACTCGGCTGACCGAAGAATGTCGGAGAGTCGATGGGTGTGAACCGACCATGGTTCGAGAAATCGATCCGCCCCGTCGAACGAGCTCTTGAGCGTGTCGTTCTTCGTGACCGAGCCATCTGTGTCAACGATAAGGACCCCATAGTTTGTGAGCCCCACACCGTCCTTCGAGCCCACCCCTCCGAGAACGAGCTTGATCATATCGTCCAAGATTCGGATGCGCATCGGACTCTCGTCGGCCAAGTATATATCGAGCAACGCAGCCATCCACTGACCATATTCGGTCGTCGATGACGATACCTTCCCCTCGGGCAACCGAGAATGATTACCGTCCCTATAGATGAAATCAACACTTGGCGGCCGGAGATCCTTGAAGAACGTGTAAAGCTCGCGAGGATCAGACTCAGGGTCAATGACGGCCAGTACCCCCGTAAACAGGAACTCAGCATCCGGGTGGCTTCGCAGCCGCCCCAACCCTTCAATGACTCTGTCGAAGGTCCCTTCACCCGCGAAACCGACACGGTTGCGGTCGTGGACGTGCCGTGGGCCATCGAGGCTCAATGACAGTGTGACGAAGGTACTCGCACACAGGTCAAGGATCGCCTCGTTGATTAGAATTCCGTTCGTCTGAATGCTGATCGCGCACTCCGCAGGCAGTGCTTCACGTAGCGTCAGGATTACGTGACTGAGGTTCGCCGCGCCGAGCAGCAGTGGCTCGCCGCCATGCAGCACGACGGCGAAGGGCCGGCCCTGCTCGTGCACGAGCCGCGTGAGCGCCGCCGCAGTGGCTTGACACGTCTGACGTGACATCTGCTTCGGCCCGCGCGACCAGCCGGTGTCGCCCATGTTGAAGACGTAGCAGTAGCGACAATCGATGTTGCAGCGGCTGGCGACCTTGAGGAGAACAGTGTCGACTTCGATCATTGGTTGTGGATCTGGCGCACAGGTTAGCGGGACCGATTGTGCCGATTGTGCATGCGATTGTATGCGTGCGGGCCCCCGGCCTGCTCGTTCCGCACCTCTTCGATCAATCTTGCTAATGCCGGGCTGACCTTTGCGGCCAAACCTTGTTCCGTTGGCTTCTGCTCGGCAGGAACGCCGTTTGTCTCGTCAGATCCCTCTTCGGGGCAAATCATTTCACTCATCGTTGTGTACCTCCGCGTGTCTACCTCGCCAATGAGCCGAAGTTCGAAATCTAGAATTGCCCGGTTAGATCACGCCGACCTCCACGGACTACTCAACTCGGGCAAGTACGGGAAGATGGCTTGCCAGGCTGCAGAAGGCAACCCTGCGCATTAGCGTGCAAGGAGGTTCCCATTGCTTGAGGTACGCGGCCAATGCGGTCATGCGGCTGTCGTTGCCAGCAGATCACAAGCGCTATATCTTCGATCTGTCCAGTCTGGACAGGATGAGAGGAGGTGCCAATGAGAAGCTGGAAGTTGGAAGAGGCGAAGAACCGCTTCAGCGAGTTAGTGCGGCGAGCGCGCGAGCAGG
>JACDHR010000196.1 GCA_013820915.1 Gemmatimonadota bacterium | reverse complement strand
GCCGTAGACGAAGAGCTTCTGCGCGCCATGGGCGAAGAAGACCACACCGAGGATGGTGCGCAGGATGGTGAGGCCGAGGTTCAGGCGCTGAGTCGAAAGAGTCGAGTTCATGATTTTCCTTTTTCCATTGTAAGGTCGTGTTGCGGTTTTCACGTCACAACATCTCGTGTTACAACTTGTATTTCAGCAAATGTGCCCATGCCATCGCACCTGGCGGACAGCGGCGAGGGAGTCGATCAGCGCGCGCAGGTCGTCCTCCGCGAGCCGGCCGAATCGCTGCTGTTCGATCTGCTCCAGCACCGGTGTAGCCTCGTCCAACAGCTGCAGACCCTCGGCGGTGATCCGCGCCGTCACATGGCGGCGGTCACTCGGATCACGCTCCCGGCTGATCAGCCCCATCTCCTCCATCCGGTCGAGCAGCCGCGGAACGTCCGGCACCTGAGAGATCAGCCGCTCCCCCACGTCGCGCCCGCAGAGGCCCCGCTCCCCAGCACCCCGCAGGATGCGCAGCACGTTGTACTGCGTCATCGTGAGCCCGAGCGGCTTCAGCACGTCACCGATCGCATGATCGAGCACTGCAGCGGTGCGCATGAGGCTGACCAGCGCCTCGGTTTCGAGCCGCGGAAACGGCCTCGTCTGCTTGAGCTCCTGCTGAAGTTGCGATGACATGGAATCAATATAGGTGTTTTAACATATATTGTCAACCATGGCTCGGCCAGCGCCTAGTTGCGCGAATCCGGCTGTGGCGAGGCGCCGTGTCCGCCGGCGCTGGCGTCCGCCTGATACGATCTCCGGGGACAGATTCGCCTCCATGTTCGAAATCGGACTAATGAGCCTGCACGGCACGCGCGATCAGACCGATTCCGCCCGCCAGGAGCCCCATCATCACCAGGGTGTTGAAGAGGCTCGTCGGCTGGAAGTAGATGCTCAGATTCATCAGGATTCCCGCGCCGATGATCACCGCGCCTGTGAAGAGAAGCAGCCAGCCGAGCACGGAGCGGCCGTTGAAGAAGAGCATGCCGATCCCGACCAGCACGGGAAGCAGCGAGAGGCCGAAGCCATTGAAGCCCCACCACGACCAGAAGCTACTGGTCACGATGACACGACTGGTGAGCAGGTAGGCACCCGCGACGCTCATCGCGAGCCCTGCGAGAAACTCACCAATTCCACCGGGCGTGCCGCCCGCGCCACGGACAATCGGTTTCTCTGGCATGGAACGCATCGTTGTGGAATGGTTGCGGAGAGGTAGAGCCAGACCTGACGCGACACGGATCAGGAGGACAGAGCTGGAAGAGAGTTGCCCCCGGAGGATTCGAACCTCCACCAAAGGATCCAAAGTTCCTTCTACCCTTTTGCATCGGTTCGCAACAAGGCGAGAAATATAGCAACGGCGCGGCTTTTCGGCGCTACCCGCCCGGCGATGCCAAGGCTTGCAATCGAGTGAAAATCGCGAAACTGGTCCAGAACTTGGTCCAACTTCGTCCCGCCGTCAAGAAGAAGAGCAGCAGGCTGCCGAGCGCGATCACCCCCCGCGCCAACCGCGGCACGCTGCGCCTCACTCGTCGTCTTCGTGGCGTTTCCTCGCACGTCCGATTCTCGCCGGAAAGCGCCATACTGCGGTAGCGCAATAAGGGCGCAAATCGCCGCGAGAAGCGCAAAAACGACGAAGAGGGCCAGCTCGTTGGCGCTCCAGTCTAGCTCGTCAATCGGCGCAAACCACCCGACGCATGCGTCCACTAGCGCTTCCCGGAGCAGCGCCTGAGACGGTGGGCCGCAGGCGCCGAGCAGCACCGCGGCGAGCACCACCGGGGCCACGCGGACCCTCATGGCGAGCGCACGTCCACCTCCCGCGCCAGGAGGAGCGGGGGATGAGGGGCGAAGACCTGCTCCAGGGCGGGGTCGTAGCTCGGGTGCGACTCCGGCACGGGCTCAACGCCGGGGGGGAGCTCCTCCTCGTGGACGTAGCGCCGCGCCTGCTCCAGGAAATACAGCTCCCGCTGCCACAACACTGCCGCGATGCGGTCCACCTCCTCCTGCACCTCGGGGGAGAGCTGCCGCCTCTGGGAGGTGCGCAGGCTGCCGTCCTCCAGGAAAACGGCCGTTCCCCTCAGCTGCGGGTCGCGCTGGCTGTACAAAGTGTATACTAATCCGGCCCGGGGCGTACCGCCCCGGGCCTGACACCGTTTCCCGGTCGAACTTGGGCCCCTTTCGCAGGCGAGCGCCGGCGGGCGCGGGTGGGAAAAAGAATCGAGAAATCCGGCACCTGGTATGCATTCGGAATGCGTTCGGTGCCACATGCAGGAATTCGAGCCGGGGACCACCCCCGCCCAATTACATCAACAGATTCAACACCGGAGCGGTACCGAGCCGGTGCGAAATGGCCGGCGGGCACGCCCGGCCGTCTGGCGAAAGGCGACCACAGGCTCATGAGCCAGATTGAGATAACCGGAACCGATCTCGACGACTGGGCGTCACGCCGGGATGCCCAGTCCCGACTTCCACGCCTCGTGCGGCGCCTCGTCCGCGCGACGGCCGGCCCGCTCACGCGGCTCGACTTCCCTGCCGACGAAGCCGTGCAGATGGGAGGCTGGGACGGCATCGTGGAATCTCCGCCGGGCGGCACCTTCGTGCCGGCCGGGGTGTCGGGGTGGGAGTTGGGAACGACCAGCGACATCAGGGGCAAGGCGGAGAGCGACTACAGGAAGCGCAAGCGCGACCCGCTGGGCCTCGACCCGGCCGAGACGACGTTTGTGTTCGTCACCCCGAGGCGCTGGGGCGGGAAGGCCGCGTGGGTCGATGAAAGGCGGGCGGAGGGCTTCTGGAAGGACGTTCGGGCGTACGATGCCGACGACCTCGAGCAGTGGCTCGACCTGGCGCCGCAGATCCAGGACTGGGTGTCCTCCGACCTGCTCGGCCGGCCTTCGGGAGGTGCGCGGGACCTCGAGCAGGCGTGGCGGGACTGGGCGGACGCGACCGAGCCGCCCACCTCTCCAGCCCTGGCCATCGCCGGGCGGACGAGCGCCGAGGAGAAGATCGCGCGTTGGCTCGCCAATCCCTCCGGGACGCTGCCCGTCCGTGGCGAATCGCTCGAGGAAGCCCTCGCCTTCTTCCTCGCGGCCGTCCGACGCCTGCCGGACGCCGACCGCGAGGCGATTGAGGCCGGCGCGGTGGTGGTCGATACGCAGGAGGCATGGGAGTGGCTCGCGGGGACGGAGCCCCCGCTCGTCCTGATCTGCGCGTTCGAGCCGAACGAGCGACTCGCGCGCGCCGTCCGGGGCGGCCACCACGTGGTCGTCCTGACGGGGATGTCCAGTGAGGACGATGACGACGAGCGCACCGTCGTTCTCCCCCGTCCCTCCAGACATGCTGCCGAGCAGGCCCTTCTAGAGACGGGACTCTCCGGCGCGCGCGCGCGTGACGCCGCGGCGGTCGCGCGGCGCAGCCCGCTCGCGCTCCGCCGGAAGCTCGCCATCTCTGGTGCACGGCGTGCACCTGCGTGGGCCGGCTCTCCGTCCGCACGGGTGATCCTCGCGGCCGTCTTCGCAGGCGGATGGAACGACCGGGTGGACGGAGACCGGGAGGTTCTCGCTACCCTCTCCGGGCTCCCCTACGACGACTTCGCGGCGCAGCTGCTCCACTGGGCGGCGCAGGCCGACCCGCCGGTGCGCCGGGTCGGTGACACCTGGCTGATCGCCGCCAAGGAGGACGCATGGCGGCTCCTCGCGCGCTACCTGGCGCGCGCCGACTTGGAGCGGTTCCGCGTGATCGCGGTGCAGGTCCTGACAGGAGCCGACGAGGAGGGCCAGCCCCTCGGGGCGCAGTCGCAGCGCATCAGCGAATTCCTGGGCGACGGCATCGCCGATACGCTCGCCCTCATGGGAGCGCTCGGCCAGACCACCCGTCTGGCCGACGGCAGCCTGGCGGACGAAACGGCCGCGCGCGCCGTGCGGGGGATCCTGCGCCAGGCGAACGCCGACGCCCGGATCTGGATCATGAACGAGCGGCGGCTGCGCCGGCTGGCCGAGGCGGCTCCCCAGGTGTTCCTCGATGCGGTCGCTGCGGGGCTCCAGGGCGAACAGACGGTGGTGATGCGGATGTTCGGCGAGGGCCCCGGCGCCGTAGTGCCTGTTTCCTGGCAGGCGGGCCTGCTGTGGGCGCTGGAGGTGCTCGCATGGCCGCGGGAGTACCTCGGCAGGGCGGCATCCGCCCTCGCGAGGCTCGCCCGGCTCGATCCCGGCGGCCGCACCGTGAACCGCCCCGCGAACAGCCTCCGGGAGATCTTCCTGGTCCGGGATCCACGGACGGCAGCCGACCTAGCGTTCCGCCGGACGGTGCTTGAACGGATCATCCGCGACGAGCCTGCCGTCGCCTGGAATCTCCTCTGCCGCCTGCTGCCCGAGAGGCACCGCTCGGCCGCTCACACGGCGCGCCCGCGGTGGCGGGACTGGGTCCCGGAGGAGGAGCCGACGGTCACCTACGCGGAGATCTTTGCGACGGCCGAGTGGGCAGTGGAACACCTCATCGGGCTGGCGGGGACGGACGGCACACGCTGGGCCGAGCTGATCGGGCACCTCGACAACGTCCCGCCCGCGGCGTTCACGCGGGTCGTCGATCACCTGGCCAGCCTTCGCCCCTCGCGCCTGGGCACAGAGGGGAAGATCGCGGTGTGGGAGGCGCTGCGCACTCTGATCGCGAAGCATCGACGCTACCCGGAGGCCAAATGGGCGCTTCCCGCGGAGCAGGTCTTACGCCTTGATCGGCTTTATCGGCGGTTCGCTCCGGGGGACCTGGTGGAGCGGTACGCGTACCTGTTCGGCAACGCTCCGGCACTGCTCCGTCCGGGCCGGGAGCGCAGAGAGCGGGGAACGCTTCTCACGAAGGAGCGGACCACCGCCCTCAAGCGTATCTATGCGGGCAGTGGACTCGACGGGGTCCGGCGCCTAATCGCGGCCGCCGAGCGCCCGGGCACCGTGGGTTGGGTGCTCGGCGCAGCCGGTCTCCTCACCGCGGCAGAGGAGGACGCGATCCTTGCCGAGACGCTCCGCGCGGAAACCGGCCTCGAATTCGTGCGCTCGTACGTCACCGCCCGCTCTGAAGCGGGTGGCGAGCAGTGGTTTGCCGAGAGGGCCGCTTCCGTTCCGAGCACCGACGCCGAGCTCGGGCGTCTGCTGACAGCCCTGCCGTTCGGAGGCGCGACATGGGCACGCGCGGCGGCGGCGGGCAGCGCGGTAGAAGAGTCCTACTGGAAGCAAGCGACCGTGCTCTGGATCGAAGACCCGGCCGACGTTGAGCAGGCAGCACGGTCCCTCTACCGCTTTGGCCGCCCGCTCGCCGCCGTGGAACTGCTCGTGCTGCACGAGGGAGGTGTTCAGGCAGAGCCCGGGCTCGTCGCGGACGTGCTCGAGGCGGCGGCCACGGCGCCGGAGGTGGAAGGGGACCGCCTCGGCTGGGAAATGTCCGAGCTCCTGGCGAGACTCGACGACGCGAACAGCCTGCCCGATGAGCGGATCGCGCTCCTGGAGTGGCAATTGCTCGCGATCCTCGACAGCTACTCCGAGCGCCCACCCAGAGCGCTCCATCGCGCCCTCACAAGCGACCCCACGTTCTTCGCGGACGTGGTGTCCTTCGGGTACAAGGCCCGGAACGACGCCGACGAGGAAGATGTGTCCGAGACGGACCTCGTCCGCGCGCACCGCGCGTACGAATTGCTCAGGAGCTTCCGCACGGTCCCAGGCCTTGGTCCGGACGGTAGCGTCGACGAGGAAACGCTCCGGAGCTGGGTTCTGCAGGCGCGGGAGGAAATCAAAGCTCGCGGGCGCGAGGTCGGAGACCTGCTCATCGGGCACGTGCTTCGCTATGCGCCGGCCGGCGCGGACGGGATCTGGCCCGCGGAGCCCGTTCGTGACCTGATCGAGGAGCTCGCGAGCGACGCCCTGGAGCGCGGCCTCTGGACCGAGATCCACAACAGCCGGGGCGTCACGACGAGGGGCGTCACGGAAGGCGGCGGGCAGGAACGCACCATCGCGGAGCAGTTCCGCCACTGGGCGGAGGCGCTCGAGGGCCGGTGGTTGCGCACCGCGGCCCTGCTCCGCTCAGTGGCCGAGTCCTACGAAGGGGACGCACGGCGGGAGGATACCGACGCGGAGCTCAACGAGGACTACTGGGATTAAAGTGGTCGTCATTCTGAGCGACTGGTGCGGCCCACGGCGTTTCCGTCGCCCGTACTCGACCGCCTGCTCCAGTTCGACGCGGACGGCGTGCACTAGGGCGTATCTGACGAATCAGACAGCGAGCCAGAGGTGAATCGCCGCCAGGACGACGAAGGCACGGTAGCGCACGGCATGCTTGTCGTAGCGCGTGACCACACGGCGGAACTGCTTGAGCCGGTTGATCATACGCTCAACCACATTTCTGCGCTGATAGGCCTCTCGATCGAAGCCCGGCGGCCGTCCTCCCGCCGATCCCTTGGCTTTGCGTGCCTCCTTCTAGTCCTTGCGCTGGGGGATGACATGCGGGATCTTGCGACCGCGCAGAAGGCGGCGGATCCTCCGGTAGCTGAACGCCCGATCCCCCAGGAGCCGCTTCGGGCGCTTGCGGATGCGGCCCGTGGGCCGGCGCACCGCAATGTGCTCGAGCACCGGCTCGACCTGCGTGCTCTCGTGCCGCTGCCCCGCCGTGAGGACGATCGAGAGCGGGCGCCCTTTGCCGTCGCCGCTTACATGGAGCTTGGTGCTGAAGCCGCCGCGGCTGCGTCCCAGGGCCTCGTCCGGTGGATGAAGCTCCCCCTTTTTGCTGCCTGCTTCGGCGCTTCTGCCGCATGCTGATGCGCACGGATGACGCTGCTGTCGATCGAGACCTCTCAGTCAATCCGGCCCTCGGCTTCTTCCCTGGCTTGCAAGGCCGAGAGGATCCGCTCCCAGGTGCCATCTCACTGCCAGCGCACGAAGCGATCGTAGCAGGTCTGGTGCGGTCCATAGCGCGCCGGGATGTCCGCCCATCCCGCTCCGGTGCGCAGCACCCAGCGAATGCCATTGATCACCTGTCGATGGTCTCGCCACTGCCCGCCGCGCTTGCGTTTGCTCGAGGGCAGCAGCGGCTCCAGTTGTGCCCGCTACCTCTCCGTCAGATCTCCCTGTGCCATCGTCTCTCCCCTTGCTCGACTTATCAAGGCGCAGGAGAGGCCGCACGCTTCGTTCCGGATTTCGTCAGATACGCCCTAGTCGGCGCCTTCCCGGCTGCCCAAGCAAAAGCCCCACGCGCTCGGAAAGGCACGTGGGGCTTTGCATATCCTAGCAGAATTGGTCCAACAAAGAATCGACGCAGGACCAGTTACCGCCGTAAGTAGGCGTCTCCCTTGGAGTTGCCCCCGGAGGATTCGAACCTCCACCAAAGGTTCCAAAGACCTTTGTGCTGCCTTTACACCAGGGGGCATTCGCCGCGCGGAGCGGAACCGGTTGTGGGCCTGAAAGTTAGCTGGATAGCGG